>NZ_JBFBEZ010000020.1:0-157153 GCF_040701725.1 Streptomyces sp. NPDC093109 | reverse complement strand
CCTTCATCAACCCCTACCCATAACCATCCACCCCCCCCCCCCCCGCCTCCCGATGTTGCTGATCCCCGCGGGGGGGGGGGGGGGTGGCGGGCCCCCGGGGGGGGGCCGCCCCCCCCCCCGCCCCTACTCCCCCGTCTTCTCGATCGCCGCGATGATCGCCTTCAGCTCCTCCCCGATCCACCCCTCCGCCGCCGCCTTGTCCACGCCCAGGCCCGCGAGCACCCCCGTGCCGTCCTCCTGCTCCAGCAGCGCCAGCAGGATGTGCTCCGTACCGACGTAGTTGTGACCCAGCCGCAGCGCCTGCCGGAAGGTGAGTTCGAGCGCCTTCTTCGCGCCGGCGTCGAACGGGATCAGCGCGGGCACCTCACCCTCGGGCGGCGCCGGGATCGCCGCGCTCGCGGCCTGCCGTACGGCGTCCAGGGTGACGCCCTGGTCGATGATCGCCTTCGCGGCGAGCCCCTCCGACTCGGTCAGGATGCCGAGCACCAGGTGTTCGGGGCCGATCTCGTGGCTGCCGGCCTTGCGGGCCTCGATCTGCGAGGCGACCACGACGTTGCGGGCGCGGTCGGTGTAGCGGCTGAAGCCCTGTTCGGCGCTCAGGTCGGCCGTGCCGTCCTTGACGACGAAGCGCTTCTGGGCGGCCTGCTTGCTGACGCCCATGCTGCGGCCGATCTCGGTCCAGGAGGCGCCGGAGCGGCGGGCCTGGTCCACGAAATGGCCGATGAGGTGATCGGCCACATCACCCAGGTGATCTGCGGCGACAACCGCATCGGAGAGCTGCTCGAGCGGCGCATCGGTGTGGGCCTTCTTGATGGCCTGGATGAGGTCGTCGAGGCGTACGGGATGAGGATCCTGCAAGGGGTTCGTCATGCGTCAACCATAGGTTGACGATCACGCAATCGTCAACCCCGGGTTGTCGATCTCGCGCCCCAAACCCAGGTGTCTCGTACCCATTTGATGGGCTTCCTGCACCTTTCGCGCATGGACGCCACACAGGGGAGGTACGTAATTCCCCATGACCGCCACCGACCCCACCGCCACCGACTCCACACCCCCCACGCCCCCGACCTGCCCGTTCGACTTCAACCAGTCCCTGGACTTCGACCCCGCCCTCGCCGACCTCATGTCCCGGGGGACCGTGACGCGGATCCGGCTGTCGTACGGCGACGCGGACGCCTGGCTGGTCACCGGGTTCGACGCCGTACGGCAGGTGACGACCGACCGTACGTTCAGCCGCGCGGCGATCATCGGCAAGGACTTCCCCCGGATGACGCCGGAGCCGATCGTCTCCCCCGAGTCGATCAACGTGATCGACCCGCCCCGGATCAGCAGGCTGCGCCGGCTCACCTCGCAGGCGTTCACCAAGCGGCGCGTGGACGCCATGCGGCCCGCCATCGAGGCCATCACCCACCGGCTGCTGGACGAGATGGCCGCGCACGGACAGCCCGCCGACCTCGTCCACCACCTCTCCGAGCGGCTGCCCCAGGAGACCATCTGCGAGCTGCTCGGCATTCCGGCGCCCGACCGGCCCTGGCTCCAGGCGTCCGCGCTCCGGATGCTGTCCATGACGCCCGACAGCCGCCAGGACGCGGCGGCGGCGAAGGCCGAGATCATCGCGTACTTCCACGAGCTGGTGACCGAGCGCCGGCGTGCGCCCGGGGACGATCTGCTGAGCGTCCTGGCCGCCGCCAGGGACGGCGAGGACATGTTCGACGACCAGGAGCTCGCCGTCATGGCGGAGACCCTGATGCTCAGCGGCCACGACACGGCCACCTGCCAGATCAGCGACATCGCGTATCTGCTGCTCACCCGCCCCGAGCTGGCGGACCGCCTCAGGGGCGCGCCGCGCGAGTCGCTCTCCCGGGCGCTGGACGAGCTGCTGCGCTACATCCCGTTCCGCAACGGCGTCGGGATTCCGCGCGTCGCCCTGAAGGACGCCGAGATCGACGGCGTACGGATCCGGGCGGGCGACTTCGTCCACGTCTCGTACCTCACGGCGAACCGCGATCCCGAGCGGTTCCCCGACCCGGACGTCATCGACCTCGACCGGCCGCCCACCCCGCACATGACCTTCGGCTGGGGCGGGCACCGCTGTATCGCCGTTCCGCTCGCCATGGCGGAGCTGGAGACGGCGATCGGCCTGCTGCTGACGCGCTTCCCGGGGCTGCGGCTCGCGGTGCCGCCGGAGGAGATCCGCTGGGACACCAGGACCATCAGGCGCTTCCCGATCGAGCTGCCCGTGGCCTGGGAGTAGCCGTTACGCCCCTACAGCACCTTGCAGCACCTTGCAGCGGCGCTTACAGCCCGGAGCCGCCGTGGACCATGTAGTGGTCGAGCAGTTTGGTACGGGCCGCCTCCAGGCGGCGGCCGAGGATCTGGGCGACCGTACGGGTCAGCGCGTAGCCGAGGACCGGATCGGCCTCGCACATCGACCGTACGGCCGCCGCGTCGAACTCATGGGCCCGTACGGGACTGAACGCCTCCGCCCCGAAGTGCCACTGGTGCGGCGGGAACAGCCAGGACCAGCCGAGCAGATCGCCGACGCCGAGGGTCTCCACCGTCACCCGGCGCCGGCCCGGTACGCACAGGTCCAGCGCCACCGTGCCCGTGTGGATGATCCAGAAGGTGTCGGCCTGGCTGCCTTCCTCGAAGATCCGCTCGTCCTGGGGGAAATAAACGTGGTGTGACAGCCTCATCAGCATGTCGCCGCGGTCGGCCGGAAGTCCTGTCAGCAAGCGCGTAGCGGAAGTCATGGTGGGAACCTCCCTGACGGGTGCCGACGAGTGAGCCCGATGGAACGCTCGGTAACCGGGGGCCGCGACGGCTGTACATACGATCGTATCCCCAAGGCCCCATATCGCCCCCGCCTCACCACCCACCCCGTACCACCCCGTACCACCCCGTACACAAGCAGGAACGCCGCACGCCCGCCCGCCCGCACGCACACAGCCGACCGGCCCGTACGGAAGGCGTCTCCGTACGGGCCGGTCGGGGGAAGGGCCGGGATCAGGGCCTGGCGGGCCCTGGGGTGGGGGGTGTCAGACCCCGGCCTGGGTCTTCTCGGTGGATACGGGGGCGGCGGCGGCCGGCGTCGCGGCCTCCGGCTCCGGCGTGTCCTCCACCGCTCCGTGGCCGTCGTCCACCAGCGTCTTCTCGTCGAACGGGATCTTCCCGGCGAGGACTTCGTCCACGCGGGCCTTGTCGATCTCCTTCGTCCACGTACCGATCAGCACCGTCGCGACCGCGTTGCCCGCGAAGTTCGTCATGGCACGCGCCTCGCTCATGAAGCGGTCGATACCGACGATCAGGCCGACACCGTCGACCAGTTCGGGGCGGTGCGACTGGAGGCCACCGGCCAGCGTCGCCAGACCGGCGCCCGTGACACCCGCCGCGCCCTTCGAGGCGACGATCATGAAGAGCAGCAACGAGATCTGCTCACCGATCTTGAGCGGGTTGCCCATGGACTCGGCGATGAAGAGCGACGCCATCGTCAGATAGATGGCCGTGCCGTCGAGGTTGAACGAGTAGCCGGTCGGGACGGTGATGCCGACGACGGGCTTGCTGACACCCAGGTGCTCCATCTTCGCGATGAGACGCGGCAGCGCCGACTCGGAGGACGAGGTGGAGAGGATCAGCAGGAACTCGCGGCCGAGGTACTTGAGCAGCGAGAAGATGTTCATGCCCGCGACCAGCCGCAGCAGGGCGCCCAGGATCAGGAAGACGAAGAGCGCACAGGTGACATAGAAGCCGATCATGATCATCGCGAGCGACTTCAGCGCGTCGAGACCGGTCTCGCCGACGACCGCCGCGATGGCGCCGAAGGCACCCACCGGCGCGGCCCACATGATCATGCCGAGGATGCGGAAGACGAGGCGCTGGATGTGGCCGATGCCCCGGATGATCGGCTCGCCGGACTTGCCCATCGCCTGGATGGCGAAGCCCGCGAGCAGCGCGATCAGCAGGGTCTGGAGGACCGAACCCTCGGTGAAGGCCGACACCATCGTCTTCGGGATGATCCCGAGGAGGAAGTCCGCGGTGGTCTCGCTCGCGCCTTCGGCCTGGGCGGCGCCCGCGCCCTTGGTGGCCTCGGTGAGGTGGAGCCCGGCGCCCGGCTGGAGGATGTTGCCGACGACCAGGCCGATGCCCAGCGCGACGGTCGACATCACCATGAAGTAGCCGAGGGCGAGCCCGCCGACCGCGCCGACCTTGGCGGCCTTGCGGACGGAACCGACGCCCAGCACGATGGTGCAGAAGATGACCGGCGAGATCATCATCTTGATGAGGTTCACGAAGCCGGTACCGAGCGGCTTCAGTTCGACGGCCACACCAGGAGCCGCGAAGCCCACCAGAATGCCCAGCACGACGGCTGCGATCACCGCGATGTACAGATAGTGGGTACGGTCCCGCCTTGCGGCCACGGGTCCTCCTTGACTCGTCACTGCGATTCCCCCCGTCCCTGTCCCGGGGGGTCCCGAGGACTATCCATCAGGCTGTGACGCCGGTCACCCTTACGTTCATTTCGTTCATATGAATCAGGCCAGGCATTCTTGTTTCATGCACCTGCCGCACCGTCCCCGTTCCCTCGCCACACAGCTCTTCGCGATGCAGGTCGTGCTGGTCGCGGCCGTCGTCGCGGGCTGCGGGGTGTTCGCGTACGTCACCGGCCGCGCGCACACGGACGAGACCGCGCGCAAGCAGGTACTGGCCACCGCCCACGCGCTGGCCGACTCGCCGTCCGTACGGGAGGCGATCCATACGCCCGACCCGAGCGCCGCGCTCCAGCCGTACGCGGAGCGGGTCCGCCACGACACCGGCATCGACTTCATCACGATCATGAACCCGGAGGGGATCCGCTGGACGCACCCCGACCCGGCCCAGATCGGGATGCGCTTCCTGGGGCGCCGGGACCCCGCGCTGCGCGGAAAGACCTTCACCGAGACCTACACCGGCACCCTCGGCCCGTCCGTCCGCGCGGTCACCCCCATCAAGGACGGGCCCGACGGCAGGATCATCGGACTGGTCAGCGTGGGCATCACCGTGGACCGGATCTCGACCGAGGTGACCCAGCAGGTCAAGGTGCTCGCCCTGGCCTCGGGCGCGGCACTGGTCCTCGGCGGGCTCGGTACGTACGTGATCAACGCGCGGCTGCGCCGGCACACCCACGGGATGAACGCGGCGGAGCTGAGCCGGATGCACGACTACCACCAGGCCGCGCTGCACGCCGTGCGCGAGGGGTTGCTGATGCTCGACGGGGCGCGCAGGATCGCCCTGATGAACGACGGCGGCCGGGAGCTGCTCGGCCTCGACGAGTCGGCGGTCGGCCGGCCCGTCGCCGAACTCGGCCTGCCCGCGCCGCTCACCGGCGCGCTGCTCGCCTCAGAACCGCGCGTGGACGAGGTCCATATGACCGATGACCGGATCGTGGTCGTGAACACCCGCCCGGTGGTGGGCGGTGAGCAGCGCGGTACGGTGATCACCCTGCGCGACCACACCGAACTTCAGGCGCTGTCGGGCGAGTTGGACTCGGAGCGCGGCTTCACCCAGGCCCTGCGCTCGCAGGCGCACGAGGCGGCCAACCGGCTGCACACGGTGGTCTCGCTGATCGAGCTCGGCCGGGTGGCGGAGGCGGTGGAGTTCGCGACGGCCGAGCTGGAGCTGGCCCAGGACCTCACGGACCGGGTGGTGGGCGCGGTCGGCGAACCGGTCCTGGCCGCACTGCTGCTGGGCAAGGCGGCGCAGGCGAACGAACGCGGGGTGGAACTGGTGCTGGCCGAGGACAGCCGTATCGACGACGGCGTACTGCCGCCGACCCTGCCCCCGCGCGATCTGGTCACCATCCTCGGCAACCTCATCGACAACGCGGTGGACGCGGCGCAGGGCGGCGAGGGCGCGCGGGTCACCGTGACGGCCCTGGCGGACGGCGGTGAACTGCTCCTGGCCGTACGGGACACGGGCGCCGGCGTCGACCCCGGCGACCGGGAGGAGGTCTTCCGGCGCGGCTGGTCGACCCGGGGGCCGGGGCGCGGTCTCGGGCTCGCCCTGGTCCGGCAGGCGGTCCACCGGGCACACGGCACCATCGAGCTGACGCCACCGGGCGGGGGCTCCGGCGCGGGTGACGCCGGTGGCAGGGGCGTCGGTGGCGCGGAGTTCACCGTACGGCTGCCGCTGAGCGCCCGTCCCGGCCGTACCGCCGCCGCCGAGGTGTCCTCATGAGCGCGGCGCCCATCCGGGTCCTGGTCGTCGAGGACGACCCGGTCGCGGCCGACGCGCACCAGCTGTACGTGGGCCGGGTGACGGGCTTCACCGTGGCGGGCGTGGCGCACTCGCGCGTCGAGGCGGGCCGGCTGCTGGACCGTACGGAGATCGATCTGATCCTCCTCGACCTCTACCTCCCCGACGGGCACGGCCTCCAGCTCCTGCGCAGCCTGCGGGCGGCCGGGCACCAGGCGGACGTCATCGCCGTCACCTCGGCGCGGGACCTGACGGTCGTCCGGGAAGGGGTGTCGCTGGGCGTCGTGCAGTACGTACTGAAACCGTTCACCTTCGCGACGCTGCGCGACCGGCTCGACCGGTACGCGGAGTTCCGCGGGGCGGCGGGCGAGGCGAGCGGGCAGGAGGAGGTGGACCGTGCCCTGGGCGCGCTGCGCGCTCCGCAGCCGTCCTCCCTGCCGAAAGGGCTGAGCGCGCCGACGCTGGAGGCGGTCACCCGCACCCTGCGCGACGCGGCCGGCGGCCTCACGGCGGCCGAGGCGGGCACCCGGGTCGGTATCTCCCGCATCACGGCGCGCCGCTATCTGGAACACCTGGTCACCAACGGCCGGGCGGCCCGCAGCCCGCAGTACGGCCAGGTGGGCCGCCCTGAGTTGCAGTACCGCTGGCTGCCGGCGGCGCGCTGAACGTCGGCCCGGCGCGGTGGTGACCAGCGGTGGTGACCCGGGTGGGGCGACCGGTGGTCAGGCCGCGTCCGGCCGCCGGGCCTGCCGCACGAATCGAGACCCGCGGCACCGGACAGCGGGCCGGCCGGAGCGGGCCGGCTAGAAGACCGACTCCGCCTCGAACATCCGGTCCTCCGGCACCGTCTTGAGCTGTGTCACGGCCTCCGCCAGCGGCACCATCTCGATCGCCGTCCCCCGCAGCGCCGTCATCCGCCCGAACTCCCCCCGGTGCGCCGCCTCCACCGCGTGCCAGCCGAAGCGGGTCGCGAGGACGCGGTCGTACGCCGTCGGGGTACCGCCGCGCTGGACGTGGCCGAGGATGACCGGCCTGGCCTCCTTGCCCATGCGGCGCTCCAGCTCCGCCGCGAGGACGTTGCCGATGCCCCGGAAGCGCTCGTGGCCGAACTGGTCGATCTCGCCCTTGCCGTACTCCATGGAGCCCGGCGCCGGGTGCGCGCCCTCGGCGACGCAGATGACGGCGAACTTCTTGCCCCGGGAGAAGCGCTCCTCGACCATCTTGACCAGGCTGTCGACCTCGAAGGGCCGCTCCGGCAGGCAGATGCCGTGCGCGCCGCCCGCCATGCCGGACTCCAGCGCGATCCAGCCCGCGTGCCGGCCCATGACCTCGACGACCATCACGCGCTGGTGGGACTCGGCGGTGGTCTTGAGGCGGTCGATGGCCTCGGTCGCGACCGTGACCGCGGTGTCGAATCCGAACGTGCGGTCGGTGGAGTAGATATCGTTGTCGATGGTCTTCGGGACGCCCACCACGGGCATTCCGGCGTCGGAGAGCAGCCGCGCGGCGGTCAGCGTGCCCTCGCCGCCGATCGGGATGAGCGCGTCGATCCCGTACCGGTGGGCCAGCTCCGCGCAGTTCTCGGCGGCTTCGCGCAGCCGCCCGCGCTCCAGCCGTGCCGAGCCGAGGATCGTGCCGCCGCGCGCGAGGATGCCGCTGACGGCGTCGAGGTCGAGCGGGCGGAAGTGGCCGTCGAGGAGGCCCTTGAACCCGTCCTCGAATCCGACGACTTCGTCTCCGTGCCCGGTCATGGCGCGATGCACGACCGAGCGGATCACCGCGTTCAGGCCGGGGCAGTCGCCGCCTGCCGTGAGAACTCCGATACGCATCGTGCTGTGTCTCCTGCTCGCTCGTCCTGCTCGCTCGTGTACTGCGGATACGTGCCACCCGGGGGTGGGGCCCCAGCCGTACGCCGGATCCGATCCTCCCACGCTTCCCTCGCGGCGTGACCCGGGCCACTTGCCCGCCCCCCGTCCCGTTCCCCTGCCCACTCCCCGGGCGCACTAACTATCTCCGGAGGTACTGTCAAGAGGGCATTGTCGCGCTTTGCCGCGCATTGCCACCCTCACGGGATTCGTCGTTCACCAGATGCGGGACATCCCACGGGCCGCCGGGCCGCAGGGGGACCCCCGAAACCCCGGCCCCGTCGCGCGATGTCCCACGAGCAGGGACAGGAGTGCACACGTGACGCGCAGCGTGTACGTGACCGGGATCGACCGCGGGGACGGCCGGCAGGTCGTGGAGCTGGGGGTCATGGAGCTCCTGACCCGCCAGGTGGACCGGGTGGGGGTCTTCCGTCCGCTGGTCCACGACGGTCCCGACCGCCTCTTCGACCTGCTGCGCGCCCGCTACCGGCTGTCCCAGGACCCGGCGACGGTGTACGGGCTCGACTACCACGAGGCGTCCGCGCTCCAGGCCGAGCGGGGCACCGACGAGCTGGTGTCGCGGCTGGTGGAGCGGTTCCACCGGGTGGCGCGGGAGTACGAGGTGGTGCTCGTGCTCGGGACGGACTTCGCGGCGACGCAGCTCCCCGACGAGCTGTCGCTGAACGCGCGGCTGGCGAACGAGTTCGGGGCCTCCGTGATCCCCGTGGTCGGCGGCAAGGGCCAGACCGCCGAGTCGGTACGTGCCGAGGCGCGCAACGCCCACCGCGCCTACGAGGTGCTGGGCTGCGAGGTGCTGGCCATGGTCGTCAACCGGGTCGCCGCCGAGGACCGTACGGAGATCGCCGAGCAGCTCTCGGCGCAGCTCCCGGTGGAGTGCTACGTGCTGCCGGACGAGCCGGCGCTGGCCGCCCCGACCGTCGCGCAGATCACCCAGGCGCTGGGCGGCACGGTGCTGCTCGGGGACGATTCGGGGCTGGCCAGGGACGCGCTGGACTTCGTCTTCGGCGGGGCGATGCTGCCGAACTTCCTGAACGCGCTGACGCCCGGCTGCATGGTGGTCACCCCCGGCGACCGGGCGGATCTCGTGGTGGGCGCGCTGGCCGCGCACTCCGCCGGTACGCCGCCCATCGCGGGCGTCCTGCTCACACTGGACGAGCGGCCCGACGACGCGGTGCTGACGCTGGCCGCGCGGCTCGCGCCGGGCACGCCGGTGGTCTCCGTACCGGGCCGCTCCTTCCCGACCGCGACCGAACTCTTCGGTATGGAGGGGAAGTTGAACGCGGCGACCCCGCGCAAGGCGGAGACCGCGCTCGGTCTGTTCGAGCGGTACGTGGACACGGCGGTGCTGCTGGGCCGGCTGGCGGTGGCGCGCAGCGGCCGGGTGACCCCGATGATGTTCGAGCACGAGCTGTTGGAGCAGGCGCGGGCCCACCGGCGCCGGGTGGTGCTGCCCGAGGGCGCCGAGGAGCGGGTGCTGCGCGCCGCCGATGTGCTGCTGCGCCGTGATGTGTGCGATCTGACGCTGCTCGGGGACACGGATGTCATCCGCAAGAAGGCGGCGGACCTCGGCATCGATCTGTCGTCGTCCGCGACCCAGCTGATCGACCCGGCCGCCTCCGAGCTGCGCCAGGGCTTCGCCGAGCGGTACGCGAAGCTGCGCGCGCACAAGGGCGTGACGGTGGAGCTGGCGTACGACGTGGTGGCGGACGCGAACTACTTCGGCACGCTGATGGTGGAGGAGGGGCTGGCCGACGGCATGGTGTCGGGCTCGGTCCACTCGACGGCCGCGACGATCCGTCCGGCGTTCGAGATCATCAAGACCCGGGCGGACGCGTCGATCGTCTCGTCGGTCTTCTTCATGTGCCTCGCCGAGAAGGTGCTCGTGTACGGGGACTGCGCGGTCAACCCGGATCCGGACGCGGAGCAGCTCGCCGACATCGCCGTGCAGTCCGCCGCGACCGCCGCCCGCTTCGGTGTGGAGCCGCGGATCGCGATGCTCTCGTACTCCACGGGCACCTCGGGCTCCGGCGCGGACGTCGACAAGGTGCGCGCGGCGACCGAGCGGGTGCGGGCGGCCAGGCCCGATCTGCGGATAGAGGGGCCGATCCAGTACGACGCGGCCGTCGAGCCGTCGGTGGCGGCGACGAAGCTGCCGGACTCGGAGGTCGCCGGGCAGGCGACGGTGCTGATCTTCCCGGACCTCAACACCGGCAACAACACCTACAAGGCCGTGCAGCGCTCGGCCAACGCCGTGGCCGTGGGCCCGGTGCTCCAGGGGCTGCGCAAGCCGGTCAACGACCTGTCGCGCGGCGCCCTGGTGCAGGACATCGTCAACACGGTCGCGATCACCGCGATACAGGCGCAGGGCGAGACCGCGTGACCGCCGCCGTACCCCCTTCCCCTTCAGCAGAGAGCAAGCAGCCAGTGACTTCGCGTGCCACCCGTGTCCTCGTCCTCAACTCCGGTTCCTCGTCGCTGAAGTACCAGCTGCTGGACATGCGGGACGGCTCCCGGCTCGCGGCCGGGCTGGTCGAGCGGATCGGCGAGGCGTCCTCGCGCCTGGTGCACACCCCGCTCGCGGGCCCGGACGCCGCCACCGACGGCGCGAAGCGCGAGCGTACGGAGCCGATCGCCGACCACGCGGCGGCGCTTGAGGCGGTCGCCGCCGAGCTGGCGCGCGACGGGCTCGGCCTCGACTCCCCCGAACTGGCGGCGATCGGCCACCGGGTGGTCCACGGCGGGCTGCGGTTCAGCGAGCCGACGGTCGTCGACGACGAGGTGCTGGCCGAGATCGAGCGGCTGGTGCCGGTGGCGCCGCTGCACAATCCGGCGAACCTGACCGGGATCCGTACGGCGCGGGCGCTCCGTCCCGATCTGCCGCAGGTCGCGGTCTTCGACACGGCGTTCCACACGACGATGCCGGAGTACGCGGCCCGGTACGCGATCGATGTGGCGACGGCCGACGCGCACCGGATCCGCCGCTACGGCTTCCACGGCACGTCGCACGCGTATGTCTCGCGCAGGACGGCCGAGCTGCTCGGCAAGGACCCGTCCGAGGTCAATGTCATCGTGCTGCACCTGGGCAACGGCGCGTCGGCGTCGGCCGTCGCGGGCGGGCGCTGTGTGGACACGTCGATGGGGCTGACCCCGCTGGAGGGGCTGGTGATGGGGACGCGGTCGGGGGACATCGATCCGGCGGTGACGTTCCATCTGCACCGGGTGGCCGGAATGTCCGTGGACGAGATCGATGAACTTCTGAACAAGAAGAGCGGTCTCGTCGGCCTCTGCGGGGACAACGACATGCGTGAGATCCGCCGCCGGGTGGACGAGGGCGACGAGCGGGCGCGGCTGGCGTTCGACGTCTACATCCACCGGCTGCGGAAGTACATCGGCGCGTACAGCGCGGTGCTCGGGCGGGTGGACGCGGTGGCGTTCACGGCGGGTGTGGGTGAGAACGCGGCGCCGGTACGGGAAGCTGCCGTGGCCGGGCTGGACACGCTGGGCCTGGCGGTGGACGCCGGGCTCAATGCCGTACGTTCCGACGAGCCGCGGGTCATCTCGCCGGCGGACTCCCGGGTGGTGGTGGCCGTCGTACCGACCGATGAGGAGCTGGAGATCGCACAGCAGACCTTCGCACTCGTGCGTGACGCCCGAACACGTATCGCCTGAGCGGCCCCCCGCCCATTTGTACGTTCCACCAGACGGAAAATTCCGCACTGAAACAAACCGATAGGATGCGCCTCATGCGCCGTTCCAAAATCGTCTGCACACTGGGCCCCGCCGTCGACTCCTACGAGCAGCTGAAGTCGCTCATCGAGGCCGGCATGAACGTGGCCCGGCTCAACATGAGCCACGGAAGCCACCCGGAGCACGAGGAGCGGTACCACCGCGTCCGGAAGGCGGCGGCCGACACCGGCCGCGCCGTCGGCGTGCTCGTGGACCTCCAGGGCCCCAAGATCCGTCTGGAGACCTTCGCCGAGGGACCCGTCGAGCTGGTACGCGGTGACGAGTTCACCATCACCACCGAGGACGTCCCCGGCGACAAGTCGATCTGCGGCACCACCTACAAGGGCCTGCCCGGCGATGTCTCCAAGGGCGACCAGATCCTGATCAACGACGGCAACGTGGAGTTGCGGGTCGTCGCGGTCGAGGGTCCCCGGGTCAGGTCCATCGTCATCGAGGGCGGGGTGATCTCCGACCACAAGGGCATCAACCTGCCGGGCGCGGCGGTCAACGTCCCGGCCCTGTCCGAGAAGGACGTCGAGGACCTGCGCTTCGGGCTGCGGATGGGCGCCGACATGGTCGCGCTCTCCTTCGTCCGCGACGCGAGCGACGTGCTGGACGTCCACAAGATCATGGACGAGGAGGGCCGCCGGGTCCCCGTCATCGCCAAGGTCGAGAAGCCGCAGGCGGTGGCCAACATGGAGGCCGTCGTCGCGGCCTTCGACAGCGTCATGGTGGCCCGTGGTGACCTGGCCGTAGAGTATCCGCTCGAAAAGGTCCCCATGGTCCAGAAGCGGCTGATCGAGCTGTGCCGCCGCAACGCCAAGCCGGTGATCGTGGCGACCCAGATGATGGAGTCGATGATCACCAACTCCCGCCCGACCCGCGCCGAGGCGTCCGACGTCGCGAACGCGATCCTGGACGGCGCGGACGCGGTCATGCTCTCCGCCGAGTCCTCGGTCGGCGCGTACCCGATCGAGACCGTCAAGACGATGTCGAAGATCGTGGTCGCGGCCGAGGAGGAGCTGCTCTCCAAGGGCCTCCAGCCGCTGGTCCCGGGCAAGAAGCCGCGCACGCAGGGCGGTTCGGTCGCCCGCGCGGCCTGCGAGATCGCGGACTTCCTGAGCGCCAAGGCGCTGGTCGCCTTCACCCAGTCCGGTGACACGGCCCGCCGTCTCTCCCGCTACCGCGCGGCCCAGCCGATCCTGGCCTTCACCACGGACGAGGCGACCCGCAACCAGCTCGCGCTGAGCTGGGGCGTGGAGCCCTTCGTGGTGCCGCTGGTGGACAGCACGGACGCGATGGTCGAGCTGGTCGACGAGGAGCTGCTCAAGCTCCAGCGGTACAGCGAGGGCGACTCCATGATCATCACCGCCGGCTCCCCGCCCGGAGTCTCCGGCACGACGAACATGGTCCGCGTCCACCACCTGGGCGGCACGAACCGCGGCTGACCCCGCGGCACGCACCACGGCCCGTACCACCCCCGCCGGGGAGGTACGGGCCGTTCGCGCGTCCGGGGAGAAAACGGGCCACGGATCCTCAGCCGGTGAGTCAGCCGGTGAGGTAGTTCCGCAGGCCGGGGATGGTGAGCGTGCCGCCGAACTGGCCGGCCTGGACCACATGCGCGTCCGTGAAGAAGGCGAAGGGGACGTTCAGCGGCGGCGGGGTCGCCGGGCTGAAGGTGACGGGGATGATGCCGAAGAGATTGCCCTTCAGCTCCTCCGTGTACATCGTCACCTCGCCGCCGCGGATCGTGGAGGTGGAGCCGGTACGTGCCTGGACATGGGCCGTCATGCCCATCGGGTAGACGGCGGTCTGGTGCAGGTCCTTGATGTCCAGCGAGGTCGCGGTGAACTTGAGCGCCTTCTTGACCACGCCGTTGCCCGTCCTGACCTCGACAATGCCGTGGTAGTCGAGGCCGCTCAGCGTGAGCAGGGTGCTGTCGAGCTGCCAGGGTTCGTCGGGCAGCAGAGGGATGCCGGACTCCTCCTCGGCGGCGGCCAGGGCCGCCGGGTCGGCGGTGGGGCAGGGGAAGGGCTCCTTGCCGGACGTGCCCACGGTGGTGGACGTGCCACCCGCCGCGGCGGGGATCTCGTCGTCCGCGCGGACGTCGAGTCCCCTGGCGTCCTCGTCCAGTTCCTCGACGGTGGCGCCGGCCTCGTCCGCCGCGTCCTTGATCGCGTCCTTGGCGGCGTCGGACGCGGAGTCCGCCGCGTCTTTCGTGTCCTTCGTGCCTTTCGTGTCCTCGGAGTCCTCCGCGTCCTCGGTGGCCTTCTTCCTCTTCTCCCCGGCCGGCACGAGGGCGCTCGGCTCCGGGTCGGTGGGCTCCGGGTCGGTGGGCTCCGCGCCGCTCGTCGCCTCCTCCTCGGTTCCGCCGCCGATGAGGCCGCTCAGCACGTCACCGAGGCCCAGCGGATCGAGCGGATTGCTGGACGACACGGCCGGCTCGGGCTCCGCGGACGCCGAAGGCGAGGGCGCAGGCTCCTTCGCCTTGTCCTTCTCCGCGTCCGACGCCGATTCCGACTCCGACGCCGAGGGCGACGGGGCATCCGTGGTCGACGAGGCCGAGGGCGACGGCGAGGACGGCGAAGCGGCGGAGGGAGTGGGAGCGGGCGTGGTGGGCGCCGGACTGGACGACGCCGACGCGTCCGGCTCGTCCGAGCGCGTCACACACGGTCCGGGGGCGAAGGGGATGTCCTTGTCGTCGGCCATCGCGAGCCGGGGCGTGAGGCCCATGCCCACGAAGACCGCCGTCGGCATCGCCGCCAGGGCCATCGCCTTGCCCGCGGGTATCTGGAGCTTGGTCAGGAACGACTTTCTGGGGGCCGCGTGCCGCGGCCCTTTCTTCACCCGGGTTCCATCGCCTCCGGCCGCGATGCGCTGCGCGTCGTCACCCCGCACTGTTCCTCCCGCCGTTGGCTTGAGCAGTCGTCGTATCCGTCACGTTCAGGCTCTCCCTGTCGCGCGGACCGGGAAGGTACGAGGCACCGGACCCGCCGGGGTCCACCTCGTCGTGGGGGGTGTCGTGCTCGGAGTCCGGCTCCACGGGTGTGCCGGGCATCCAGGAGATGGAGAGCGCCCCGCCGATCAGGGCGAACAGGAAGCCCAGCAGGAAACCGCCGATGTTGGAGACGGGGATCGACACGAGCGCCAGCAGGATCGCGGCGACTCCGGCGAATACGCGGACGACGCTCTGGAACCACATCGTCAGCCCCAGTGTCACCAACAGGACACCGATGATCAGCGAGCCCGCGCCGGCCGTGGTGGACATGGCCAGCGTGAGATTGCCGAAGTGCAGCTGTGCGTAAGGAAAGTAGGCGATCGGCAGTCCACCGAGAAGAGTGAACAGGCCCGCCCAGAACGGCCGGGTACCTCGCCAGCCTCTGAACCGAAGCCGCCAGTAAGAGAATCCGCGGGAACCTGTGGACTCGGCGCTCATGGAAAACAGCTCCCTGGGAAAACGGTAAGCGGTATTACGATCGGAAGGCGGGGCCGGGCGGGCCGAGCGGTCCGAGGACTGTTCGGCCCGCCCGCCGCGAGCGCCTAATAGCACTCGTACTGCTTCGGGTCACCGACTTTGAGCCTGAGGTTCAGGTCGGGGAGCCGGAAGGTGCCCGCGGTGGTGGCCCACGCGGTCTGCTTCACCTTGGTGAGCGTGGCGATTCGGGACTCCTGGCCGAAGCCGAACTTGCCCGCGTCCGAACCCTTGTAGAGCTTGTTCGAACCCGCCGCGATACCGATGTTGATGTCCTCGAAAACCGCGTCGGCGTCAAGGGATTCGACATCGAGGTAGAGATTGTCGGCGGTGATCTCCTTGCCCTTGTCACCGGCATTGAGCACCAGCGTCACGCTCGTACCGAGCAAGGGCACCGGAGTGACCACCGACTGGCACATCGAGGTGATCTCGGCCGACTTGAATCCGGACACCGCGACGGGGTGAGCCGCCTTGTTGCCCTTGGCGTCGACCCCCTCGGCGACCGCGCCGTACTGGACGAAGTCGTGGCCGACCAGCTTGTCGGCGGTGACCTTGAAGTTCTGACCCGACACACTGAAGGACGCCGCCAGCGCCCCCTGTGCCAGTGATACGCCTATCGCGGCCGTCGCGGCCACGCTGGGCACCATGACTACGGCGAACCGCTTCCATCTGGTCCCGCCACGAACTTGGGACTCCATGAATGTCCTCCTTCTCGGACGTACATCTCCGGATCGGGTGGAAACCGGCCCCGGGATGGGAGAAGTGCTACGTCCTCGGGAAGGAGAGCGCCCGTTCCGGAGGCGCTAACCGCGTTCCGAAGCACCGGCGATCACCCCCGAGCGACAACCACTGGGCCACGCGTTCGCGCAACCTCTGGACAGGCCCTGCCGGTTCGGCAGGAACCCCCCTGTCCGGACCGGCGACGCTGCCGCCGGACCACCCGGTGGGGCACCGGAACCGACGGGCGCGACTGGGTGCCGCGCCGGTGCGGAACTGGACCGAGCGTCGCTGATCGTGGTGCATTCACGCCGATGACACAAGGGGGTTCGTTACTGGCTAGTAACGGCCCGATAACCGGCCGGCGACCCGATGGCGTCGCGCCGCCACACAGGGTGCCGCCGACCGGTGCGACACAAGCGGTGAAGGTCGCCCATAGCGGGACAGAACTGGGGGGTTGATTTACTGCGAGTAACAGCAGCCGGGGTTATCAAGTTTTGGTAAACACGGCCACTGCCGGCATTACTTCACCAAGCCCGTGCTGGAGCCACGGATTCGGCGGCGCCGGCGAAACCGGCGCGGCCGACAGCCTATCGGTGGACAGGAAGCGGGCGGAAACACGCGCCCCTCCCCGCGTCGGCTAGAAAAGAACCCGCGCCAGCGCCGAACGGGCCGCGGTCACCCGGGGATCGTCACCGCCGATGACCTCGAACAGCTCCAGCAGCCGCACCCGCGCCGCCTCCCGGTCGTCCCCGAACGTCCGGCGCACGACCTCGACCAGCCGGCCGAAGGCGTCCTCGACATGTCCGCCGACCAGGTCGAGATCGGCGGCGGCGAACTGCGCCCCGATGTCGTCGGGCCGCTCGGCGCCGCCCTTCCGTACGGCGGCCGGGTCAAGACCCTGGACGCGCGCGAGGAGTTCGGCCTGGGCGAGGCCGAGCTTGGCCTCCGTGTTGCCGGGGTCGGCGGCGAGCACCTCGCGGTACGCGGCCGAGGCGCCGGCGAAGTCGTTGGCGTCCAGCGCGTCCACAGCCGCGGACAGCAGTGCGTCGTACGGCCCTTCGGGTACGGGCGCCTCCTCCGGCTCCGCACCGCCGTCGGCCTCGTCCGCCCCGGCGTCGACCGCGATCCCGGTGAGGCCGAAGCGCTCCTCGCCGACCTGGATCAACTGATCGAGCGTGGCGCGGATCTGGGCCTCGGGGGCCGCGCCCTGGAAGAGCGGCAGCGCCTGGCCGGCCACCACCGCGAAGACCGCGGGGATGCCCTGGATCCCGAACTGCTGCATCAGCATCTGGTTGGCGTCGACATCGATCTTGGCGAGCACGAAACGGCCGGCATACTCCCGCGCCAGCCGTTCCAGTACGGGGCTCAACTGCTTGCACGGCTCGCACCACTCGGCCCAGAAGTCGATGACGACCGGGACCTCCGTGGACCGCTGGAGGACATCGCGCTCGAAGCCCGCCTCATCGACGTCGATCACCAGGCTGGACGGGGGTACGGCGGCGGGGCCGCCCTGGCGGGCCGCCTCGGCACGGGCCTGCTCCGCCTTCACCTTGGCCTCACCGGCCGCCTTCACCGCGGCGAGGTCGACGACGCCGCTCATGGACATGTTCCTAGGCTGCATGAGTACATCCTCCCCCCTCCGCGCCCGCTCGGGAAAAGCGGTCCGCGCGCCATCGGCCGGCCGGGACCCGGCACGGGCCGAACTCCGGCTTACGCTACGGGTCGTAGCGTAACTTCCGGGTCCGGGGACCGGGCCGTTTCCACCGGTGAACTGGCTCACACGGGACCGTACCGAACGGGGCGCTCCGGACGTACCGAGCGGTATGGTCACCGTCATGGGCAGCCGCCGCACCAGCCCCGCCGACCCGGGCCCGGACGCACCGCACCGTACGGACACAGCACAGGCCCGTACGGACGCGCCGCGCCGTACCGGCCGCCCCCGCAGCGCCGGAGCGGACTCCGCGATCCTGGCCGCGACCCGTGAGGCGCTCGGTGAGCTGGGCTGGTCCAAGCTGACGATGGGCGAGGTGGCGGCCCGCGCGGGCGTCGCCAAGACCACGCTCTACCGGCGCTGGGCGGGCAAGAACGAACTCGTCGTGGACGCGGTCGCGGTCCTCTTCGACGCGCTGGAACTGCCGGACCGCGGCAGCCTGTCCGCCGATGTCGAGGGCGTGGTGCTCCAGCTCGCGGCGGTGCTGGAGCACCCGGAGGCCAAGACCGCGCTCATGGCGGTGATAGCCGAGTCCACCCGTGACGCGGCGCTGCGGGACCGGATCCGCGACTCGATCGTCGGCCGTCAGAAGCGGCTGGTCCTGCTGGGCCGCGAGCGCGCCCAGCACCGCGGCGAACTCCCCCGCGAACCCGATCCGGCGACGGCGGCCCGCACCGCCGACCTGATCTTCGACGTCATCGCCGGCGCGGTCGTCCACCGCACGCTGGTCAGCGCGGAGCCGGTGGACGAGAGCTGGGCCCGCGCCTTCACGGCCCTGCTGCTCGGCGGCCTGGCCCAGCGGGGAACTCAGCGCGCCAGCCTGCCCAGCAGGGACGAGGCCGCCACGATCCCCAGCACGGCCGCCACCAGCAGCACCCCGAAGTCCAGCGGCAGATGCGACGGCGTACCGAGCAGCAGCCCGCGCAGCGCGTCGACCTGATAGCTCAGCGGGTTGACGCGGCTGACGACCTGGAGCCAGCCCGGCATGATCGCCACCGGGTAGAGCGCGTTCGACGCGAAGAAGAGCGGCATGGTGATGGCCTGTCCGATGCCCATCAGCCGGTCGCGCGTGAGCACGATGCCCGCGATCGTCATGGACAGGCAGGAGAAGAAGGCCGAGCCGAGCACGACGGCGACGGCCACCCCGAGCAGCCGCAGCGGGTTCCAGGTCAGCCCCACGCCGAGGGCGGCGGCGATGACGATCACCACGACCGCCTGGATCAGCGCCTTGACCCCGGAGGCGAATGCCTTGCCGCTGATCAGGGCCGCTCTTGGGGTGGGTGTGACCAGCAGTTTGGTCAGAATCCCGGCATCGCGCTCCCAGATGATCATGATGCCGTAGAAGATCGCGATGAACATCGCGGACTGGGCGATGATGCCGGGCGCGAGATAGTCGATGTAGGGGATGCCGCCCGTGGGGATGGCCTTGATCCTGGTGAAGGTCTCACCGAAGATCAGCAGCCAGAGCGCGGGCTGCACGGCCCGGGTGTACAGCTCGGTACGGTCGTGGCGCAGCTTCTGCAGCTCCACCACGCACATCGCGGCGACCCTGGCGGGCAGCACGCGCCAGCCCGTACGGGCCTTGGGCGGTACGAGCAGGAGATTCGTCTCAGCCAACGCGGGTCGCGGTCCTGCGGGTGCTCCGAACATCGCGGAAGGCGCCTCCCTCCTCGTCGAGACCGCTGCCGGCGACGTCCCGGAAGACGTCCTCCAGCGTCGGTACCGGATCCTTCTCGCCGGAGACACCGGAGGCCGTCCGCCGCTCCCGCAGCGCGGCCCGCAGCTCGTCCGGCGTGCCGAGCGCGTGGATCCGGCCGCGGTGCATCAGCGCGACGCGGTCGCAGTACTGCTCGGCCTCGTCCATGTAGTGCGTGGTGACCAGGACGGTCATGCCCGTGGCCCGCCGTACGGCGGTGATGTGCTCCCACACGCTGGTACGGGCGATCGGGTCCAGGCCGATCGTCGGCTCGTCCAGCATCAGCAGCCGGGGCGCGCTGACGAGCGCCTGCGCGAGTTCGAGCCGGCGGATCATGCCGCCGGAGTACGTGGTGGTCATGCGGTCGGCGGCGTCGGTCAGGTCCACCGCGGCCAGCGCCTGGGCGACGCGCTCGGCGCGCTCGCGGCGGGAGACGTCGAAGACGCGGGCGAAGAGCGTGACGTTCTCGCGGCCGGTCAGCGCGGCGTCGGCGGACAGTTGCTGCGGTACGTAGCCGAGGAGCCGGCGCACGGCCATCTTCTCCCTGGCCGCGTCGTGCCCGAACACCCGGACCGTGCCCGCCCGGACGGGCAGCAGCGTGGTGATGCAGCGGATCGCGGTGGTCTTGCCGGCGCCGTTCGGCCCGAGCAGTCCGAAGACCTCGCCCGCGCCGACCGAGAGATCGAGGCCGTCGACGGCTCTGGTCTCGCCGAACTTGTACGTCAGGCTCCGGCAGCCGACGGCTTCGGCCGGCTCGCCCGTGGTGGTGGTTGGCGGTATCTCCCCGGTCATGGCGGTCATGGACCCTCCATCTCGTCACGCATGTTCCGGACGAGCCTGCGCAGTGCCGGCAGCGCCGCGACGAGGGCCGTCCGGTCCTCCTCGGTGAGCCGTGCCACCTGCTCCCTGACGAGAGCGGAGCGGCGCGCCTCCCACTGGGCCAGCCGCGCGGCGGCCTCCTCGGTGGGCAGCAGCCGGGCGGAGCGCCGGTCGGCGGGGTCCGTCTCACGGCGCAGATATCCGGCTCGGCCGAGCTGATTGACCAGCGTGGAGACCGAGTTGCCGGCGAGGTACAGCTCCTCGGCGGCGTCCGACACCCGGATCCCGGGCCGGTCCGCCACCAGCCGCAGCAGCTCGACCTGAGCGCCCCGCAGCGGCGGTGCGCTCAGGCCGGAACGCAGCCGCCGCCGGACGGTGCGCTGGAAACCTGCCAGCACGGCGGCGAGCGAGTCGGGGAACTCCTCGGTGGCCATGCTGTCCATTTTAGCTCTGCGTGAGAGGTATTACCTTAAATGCCCGGAGGTCCGGAGGTCAGGCGCGGAGAGCAGGCCCGGAGGTCAGGCCCGTTCAGAAGCCGGGCGGCTCCGTGTAGACGCCCCACTCGTCGCGCAGTACGCCGCAGATCTCGCCCAGCGTCGCCTCCGCCCTGACCGCCTCCAGCATCGGGGCGATCATGTTCGCGCCGGTACGGGCCGCCGTCAGCATCTCCGCGAGTGCGGTACGGACCCGGGCGTCGTCGCGGGCGGCCCTGCGCTCGCCCAGGACCCGCACCTGGTCGCGCTCGACCTCGTGGCTGACGCGGAGGATCTCCAGGTCGCCGGTGACCGAGCCGTGGTGGACGTTGACGCCGACGACCCGCTTCTCGCCCTTCTCCAGCGCGCGCTGGTACTGGAACGCCGACTCGGCGATCTCGCCGGTGAACCAGCCGTCCTCGATCCCGCGCAGGATCCCGGAGGTGATGGGGCCGATGGGGTGCAGCCCGTCCGGGTGGGCGCGCCGGCCGCGCTCCTTGATCTGCTCGAAGATCTTCTCGGCGTCGGCCTCGATCCGGTCGGTGAGCTGCTCCACGTACCAGGAGCCGCCGAGCGGGTCGGCCACGTTCGCGACGCCGGTCTCCTCCATCAGCACCTGCTGGGTACGGAGCGCGATCTCGGCGGCCTGTTCGCTGGGCAGGGCGAGGGTCTCGTCCAGGGCGTTCGTGTGCAGCGAGTTCGTGCCGCCCAGGACCGCCGACAGCGCCTCCACGGCCGTCCGTACGACGTTGTTGTACGGCTGCTGCGCGGTGAGCGAGACGCCGGCGGTCTGGGTGTGGAAGCGGAGCCACTGCGCCTTGTCGGTGCGCGCGCCGTACACGTCCCTCATCCAGCGCGCCCAGATCCGGCGGGCCGCCCGGAACTTGGCGATCTCCTCGAAGAAGTCGAGGTGCGCGTCGAAGAAGAAGGAGAGTCCCGGCGCGAAGACGTCCACGGCCAGGCCCCGGCTCAGCCCCAGCTCCACATAGCCGAAGCCGTCCGCGAGGGTGTACGCCAGCTCCTGCGCGGCCGTCGCGCCGGCCTCGCGGATGTGGTAGCCGGAGACGGAGAGCGGCTTGTAGGCGGGGATGGCGACGGCGCAGTGCTCCATCAGGTCCCCGATGAGCCGCAGATGGGGCTCGGGCTGGAAGAGCCACTCCTTCTGGGCGATGTACTCCTTGAAGATGTCGGTCTGGAGCGTGCCGTTGAGGACGGCAGGGTCGACGCCCTGGCGCTCCGCCGCGACGAGATACATGCAGAAGACCGGGACGGCCGGGCCGCTGATCGTCATGGAGGTGGTGACGTCACCGAGCGGGATGTCCCCGAAGAGGATCTCCATGTCGGCGGCCGAGTCGATGGCGACCCCGCAGTGACCGACCTCGCCGAGCGCGCGCGGGTCGTCGGAGTCGCGGCCCATGAGCGTGGGCATGTCGAAGGCGACGGAGAGCCCGCCGCCGCCGTTGGCCAGGATCTTCCGGTAGCGCTCGTTGGTCTGGAGGGCGTTGCCGAACCCGGCGAACTGGCGGATGGTCCACGTTCTGCCGCGGTAGCCGGTCGGGTGGAGGCCGCGGGTGAACGGGTACTCGCCGGGCCAGCCGATCCGCTCGAATCCCTCGTACGTGTCACCGGGCCGGGGCCCGTAGACCGGCTCCACCGGATCGCCGGAGAGCGTGGAGAAGTCCGCGTCGCGCTTGCGGGCCTTGTCGTAGCGGGCCTGCCAGCGCCGGCGGCCCTCTTCGATCGCGTCGGTCGCGCCCGTCGCTTCGGTGTTCATGCTTTAAATTTACTAGGACGTCCTAGTAAATGTCGATGGGAAACCGCCCACGCGTTCGGCGCGCGGGCGGGGAGAGAAAAGGAGGGGGTCGCCGGCGGCCTATGCCTCGGCCGCCACCGGCGTGCGGTCGGTCAGCAGGGGGCGGATCTCGCGGGTGATCTTCGGCTCCACGAAGAACGACGCGGCGGGGATACAGCCCACGGCCAGCACCCAGAGCAGCTTCCCGAAGGGCCACTTGGCCTTGGAGCCCAGGTCGAACGCGAAGACCACGTAGACGATGTACAGGATGCCGTGGATCTGGGAGATCAGCATCGTGTCACCGGTGTCGAACCCGTACTTCAGGACGATCGCCACGGTGAAGACCAGCAGCCATACGGCGGTGACGTACGCCATCACCCGGTAGCGCGACAGCACATTTGACTTCATGGGGCGAGCCTAACGGGGCACATGGGGCGATCTTCGCCCACCCCTGCCCGCCGCTTCCCCGTCCCTGCCGCCGCTCCCCCGTCCCCGCTCCCCCGCTCGCCTACTCCTCGAAGTCCTGCGCGGCGACCCGCAGCGGGCGGAGCATCGCGAAGATCTCCGCGCACTCCTCCGCGTCGTACGCCCCGAGCCCGAAGTCCATCTCCATCAGATCCCGGGTGGCCGCCTCGACCACCTCGCGCCCCTTGTCCGTGATCGAGGCGAGGGTGCCGCGGCCGTCGGCGGGGTTGGGGCGCTTGTCGACCAGACCGGCGGTGACCAGCCGGTCCACGGTGTTGGTGACCGACGTCGGATGCACCATCAGCCGCTCGCCGATCTTGGACATCGGCAGTTCGCCCGCCTTGGAGAAGGTCAGCAGCACCAGCGCCTCGTACCGGGCGAAGGTCAGTCCGTACGGTTTGACGACCGCGTCGACCCCGGCAAGCAGGATCTGGTGCGCGCGCATGACCGAGGTGATCGCGGCCATCGAGGGAACCGGCCCCCAGCGCTGCCGCCAGAGTTCATCGGCGCGGGCGATCGGGTCGAAGGGCAGACTGAGGGGCTTTGGCACGGCTTCGACCTTACCCACTGGCCACTTGAGGGTCAGCCCCGTCTCGCCCCTCGACCCTCCCGTCGGCCTTCCCGTCGGCCTTCCCGTCGGCCTCCCCGGCCACGGGCGTCCCGCCGCCGGGCCCCGCCGTCCGCCGGACCTCCCGTACGAGCACGAGGCAGCACAGGGTCCCGATCAGGCCGGACCCGGCCACGACCTGATGGACCGGGAAGAACTCGCCGGCGAGACCGGCGAGCGCCATACCGAGGCCCTGGATCGTCATCAGACCGGCCGTGAGCAGGGTCATCGCCCGGCCGCGCAGCTCCTCGGGGACCGCGTCGACGAACCACCGGTCGAGGCCGACGACATACGCGGCCCCCACCCCGGACAGAGCGAGCGCCGCCAGCGCCCAGCCGAGACCGGGCTCGGCCGCGTACACCAGCAGGGGCAGCAGCCCGACGGCGGCGACCGGCAGTACGATCCGCCCCCGGGCCCGCGGGGAGAGCTTCGAACCGACGTACAGCTCCGCCCCGATGTGCCCCACCGGAATCGCGCACATCAGCAGCCCCAGCGCCGCGGGCCCCACCCCCAGGGAGTCGGCGTACGGCGCGACGAGGGCCTCCGGGGCGACCGCGAACATGGCCGGAACCCAGAAGAGCAGCAGCAGCGCCCGCGTCCTGCGGTCACCGAGCAGCAGCCGGGCACCGCTGAACGAATCCCCCAGCAGCGCACCGCCGTTGCCCGCACTCCTGGCCGGCCTGGCCCGCGTCCCGAAGCGCAGCAGCACGGCCGAGCAGAGGAACGTGACGAACGTGATGGCGATCGCCCCGCGCGCGGGAATCACCGCGAGCAGCACCCCGCCCACCCCGAACCCGGCGAGCTGCGCGCCCTGCGAGACGAGCCGCAGGAGCGAGCGCCCCAGTACGTAGCGGTCACCGTCGCCGAGGATGTCGGTGAGCGTGGCCGCCCTGGTCCCGGTGAACACCGGCGCGATGGCGGCGACCACGCACCGCAGCGCCAGCAGCGCCGCGATCGGGGTGCCCGGCAGCACCATCACCCCGACGCAGCCGGCGCAGAGCAGATCGCAGACCACCAGCACCCGCCGGGCCGGGTAGCGGTCGGCGACCCCGGCGAAGAGGGTCCCGCCGATGAGGTACGGCAGCATGCCGAGGGCGAAGGTGAGCGCGCTGAGCAGGGGGGAGCGGGTGAGGACGTAGACGAGATAGGTCAGCGCGATCTCGCTGACGACCACCCCGAGCAGCGAGAGCAGGTGCGCGGCGAACACGTACCGGAACTCGCGCACGGCGAAGACGGCCCGGTACCCGCCGGGGGATGCGTTCTTGGACATGGGCACAGACTGAGGGAGCGGGCGCGCCCCGCCATAGACTTTCGGCCCCACCCGAATCCTCGCCTTCTCCCCCGTTCGAGAGCGTCCGCCACCGTGCCCTTCCATCTCCACTTCGCCGAGAGCGATCTGCTCCGCTGCCGCTTCGCCGTCTCGCCGCTCTGGGAGACCCAGGAGGCGGTACGCACCCTCGCGCGCCCCGAACGGCACGGCTACCACCTGCCCTGGCTGCGGCGGATCCGGGCCGCAGCCGACGGTCTCGATCTGCGCCCGCTGCATCTGCTGATGCCGCCGTTCGGCCACAATCCCGACTTCCTCAGCCAGACACCGCCGGGGCCCGGCGCCGTCTTCGAGGACGAGATCGCGGCCGTGCGCGCCACCGACCCGGAGACGGCCGGGGCCGATATCGCCCTGGCGCTCGCCGACACCCCCGGCGCCACGGAGAGCCCCGCCGGGCGGGCGATGCTGGCGGATCCGGCGCGGGCCGTCGGCGACCTGGCCGAACTGCTGGAACGGGCGTGGCGGGCGCTCGTCGAGCCCGAGTGGCCCCGGCTGCGCACCCTGCTGGAGGCCGATGTGGCCTACCGTTCGCGGCGGTTGGCGGAAGCGGGCTTCGAGCGGCTGATCGGGGAGCTGAGCCCCCAGCTCAGCTGGACCGACGGCGCCACCCTGACCATCACCGGGGTGAACGGCAGCCACACGCGCGTGCTCGGCGGCGAGGGGCTCGTGCTGATGCCGAGCGTCTTCTGCTGGCCCCGGGTCGTGAGCGGGTTCCTGCCGCCGTGGCGGCCGGCCGTGGTCTATCCGGTGCGCGGCATCGGCGGCCTGTGGACGGAGCCGTCGGACCGTACGCCCGACGCGCTCGCCCGGCTGCTGGGCCGCGCGCGGGCCCATGTGCTGTGCGCCCTCGACGAGCCGGCCTCCACCACCGCGCTGGCGCGGCTGCTCGGACTCGCGCCCTCCTCCGTGTCGGAGCATCTGTCGGTGCTGCGCGGGGCGGGGCTGCTGACCTCACGGCGGTACGGACATCAGGTGCTGTACGAGCGGACGCCGCTCGGGATCGCCCTCGCGGTGTCGCATCCCGGAACCGACTGAGCGTTATGTAACGATATGCCGGTCTCGCCATTCCCGTGCGCTCACCGCCCGAGAGGTATGGATGTCCGGCCGCAGACCACACCGCCCACGCACCGCGACCGCCCTCGTGGCGGCCCTCATCGGGCTGGCCCTGACCGGCTGTTCCGCCCTCTCCCCCGACCCGTCCGCCGCCGGTGACCGCCGGGACGCGTCCGGGCGGACCGACTCCGCCGAGGTACGGGGCGAGGCCGCTCCGGCCGTCGCGTCGCCCTTCTGGGTCGACCCGGACAGCGACGCGGCCCGCCAGGTCAGGGCGTGGGAGAAGCAGGGGCGCGCGGACGACGCCAGGATCCTGCGGCGCGTCGCGGAACACGCGGTCGCCGACTGGCCCGCCGGGGACGACCCGGAACCGCGGATCCGCACAGCCGTACGGGGCGCGAAGGCCGCCAAGCGCACCGCGGTCCTCGTCGCGTACAACATCCCGCACCGCGACTGCGGCCAGTACTCGGCGGGCGGCGCGCACGACGCCGACGCGTACCGCGCGTGGATCGGCGCCTTCGCCGGCGCGATCGGCGACGCCGACGCCATCGTGATCCTGGAGCCCGACGCCGTACCGCACCTGACGGACGGCTGCACTCCGGACGAGAACCAGGGCGAGCGGTACGAGCTGCTCTCCGGGGCGATCGGCCGGCTGAAGCAGCAGCCGCACACCCGGGTCTATCTGGACGCCGGCAACCCCGCCTGGGTCACCGACCCGGACAAGCTCGCCGGGGCGCTCCAGCGGGCGGGCGTCGGCGCGGCCGACGGCTTCTCCCTCAATGTGTCGAACTTCCAGACGAACGACACGGTCAAGACGTACGGCACCCGGCTCTCCTCGCTGCTGAACGACGCGCACTTCACCATCGACACCAGCCGCAACGGCGCGGGCCCGCTCTCCGGCGAACGCGACCAGGCCTGGTGCAATCCGCCGGGGCGGGCCCTGGGTTCGCCGCCCACCACCAACACCGGCAACGAGCTGGTCGACGCCTTCCTCTGGATCAAGCGGCCCGGCGATTCGGACGGCCCGTGCCGGGGCGGCCCGGCGGCCGGGACCTGGTGGCCGGAGTACGCGCTCGGCCTGGCCCGCCGGGCGAAGGGCTGACCGCGGGCGGTGCGGGCGGCGCCGCCCGCGCCCGTACGTCCCGCACGTCCTGCACGTCCCGTACGTCCCGTACGTCCCTCATCCGACCTGGATCCACTTCGCCTCCGACGGAACGCCCGCCGAGTCCGTGACGAAGAGCATGTACCAGCCCGGGGGCACCATCGCCCGGTCGTTGGGCGCCTCGACGGTCACCGCGCCCTTGGCCTTGCTGACCTTGAGGTCGACCGAGCGCTGTTCCACATCCGTCGAGTGGGTGACGGCGCTGGGGCGCATCAGGCGGGCCTTGGCGATGCGCTCCGGGTGGGGCGTACGGAAGGTCGCGCGGCCCTTGGCGTCGAGCTTGTCGGGCCCTGAGCCGAGGGAGGGGCGGTTCTCCTTCTTCCCCTTGTCGCCCTGGAGGTAGGGCGGGGTGTAGATCTCCACACGCTGTTCGAACGTGCCGAGTTTGGTGTTGTCGGCGTCGTTGAAGAGCGGGTCGGAGCCGAAGGTGACGACCCGGCCGTCGGGGAGCAGCAGCGCCTCCGAGTGGTAGTTGCGGCCGACGGTGGGGTCGGCGGCCGGGCGGAAGGTGTTGGCCTTGGGGTCGTAGAACTGCGCCTTGAGGATGTCGCTGGCGCTGCGGCCCCGGTAGCCGGAGGAGCCGCCGGTGGTGAAGACCGTGTCGTCGGGGAGGAGCACGCTGCTGAGGTAGCGGGTGCCCTGCGGCAGCTTCGGGCCCGCCGTGAAGGCGGGGCTGTCGCGGTTGAGGTCGACGATGGCCGTGCGGGCGGTGGATCTGGGCGACTCGCCGACCCCGCCGCCGCCCAGCAGCATCACCCGCTGGTCCTGGACCGGGGGCAGCATCAGGGAGGTGGAGGTCTCGGTCTGGTCGGCGTCGGTGAGACCGTCGATCTTCTTGAAGGTGTTCCGCTTCAGGTCCCAGAGCCCCGGCTGCCTGCCCTTGTCCGCGGGGCCGTACCCGGCGTTGGAGCCGGAGTAGAAGAGCTTGCCGCCCTTGGTGAGGAAGAGCGCGGGGTAGGTGGGGAAGTAGCGGGTGGGGCCCGGGGACCACTTCTTGGTCGCCGGGTCGTACAGCTCGTTGTCGCCGGTGACCACGGCCCCGACGTCGTCGAGGCCGGAGACGGCGAGGACCTTGCCGTCGTCCAGGGTGACGAGGGTGGGGTACCAGCGGGCCTCCCGCATCGGGTCGACGGGGACGTACTTCTCGGCCCTGGGGTCGAATTCGTACGCCGACTTGATGCCCTGGAAGTCCTGCTTCTCGGTGGTGAGCTTCTGCGCGAGGCCGTAGAGGTTGTCGGCGTCCTTGCCCTTGAGGCCGAGGATCTCGTACTGCGCGGCCTGGGTGGTGAGCGCCTGGGGGCCCTTGTCGACGGCTTCGACGAAAACGCGGGCCTCCCCGGCCGTGATCTTGGTCCGCCAGGGCAGCATCCGGCCGCTCTTGCCGTATCCGACCTGAAACTCCTTCTTCGCCTTGGGGACGGTGACGGCGGTGGTGGTGACGTACTCGATGCCCGACGGGGAGCGGAAGCGGGTGCCCTTCTTGAAGGTGTGGGCCCGGTCCGGGTTCTCGTTCTTGACGCGCATCCCGCCGCCGGCCCGGCTGACCTCGCCGTCGAGGACCTCGTAGCGCGCGGTGCCGCCCGCCACCAGGAGCCGTCCGTCGGGGAGCTGGGAGTGGCCGGCGCAGAAGAAGTCCTCGGGGGTGGGGATCCGCTTGAACGAGTTGTCGGCCGGGTTCCAGAGGATGGTGTCGAAGGAGCCCTCGTCGAATTTCCGCTGGTTGTTGCCCGAGCCCGCGACGATCAGCACCTTGCCGCTGTGCAGCAGGGCGGCGTGGATCGCGTTCGTACGGAACTTCTTGGGGACGTCGAGCATCGACCAGGAGCCGTAGCGCTGCATGTAGCCGGGCTGGGCGATCTTGTAGGCGTGGTACTTCTCGGCGGCGAAGGAGTAGGCGGCGGGCGCGTTGAGGCCGACGAGCACCACCAGGGCGCCGCCGCCCAGCAGCGTCTTCCGCAGTTTCTTCGACGGCCGGTACCGCGGCTTGTTCCGCGGCTCGTTCCGCTGCCTGTTCCGCTGCTGCATGGGTCAGTTCCCTCCTGACGTCGATACGGTCACCGGGACCGCGGCAGGCGCGTGTGTGGGGGCGGGCGCGGGCGCCTGCGCGGGGGCGGGGGCGCGCGTGGGGACGGCGTCCGTACGGGCGGCACCGGCGCGTTCGGCGCGCAGGGTCCAGAGCCAGACGGCGACCGGGGCGAGCGCGATCACGAGCGCGAGCGCGGCCCAGGTGCGCATCGCCGCATGGGTGTGGCCGAGGAGTACGGACGCGACGAGCGAGCCCGCGAGGACGGCGGCCCAGAAGAGGTGGAGCCGGAAGGTCGCGGGCCCGTCGGCGCTGGTCCGGCCGCCCTTGGGGGTGACCACGAAGCGGCCCTCGGTGCGCAGCAGCGCCGAGCAGAGCGACTTGAGGTAGACGGGCGCGGAGAGCGCCGACATCGCCATGCCGGCGAGACCGCCGGAGCCCTGGGGTTCGTGGGGCGAGACGTTGTGGCGCCGGTTCCAGAGGTAGAGGCCGATCTGGAGGGCGGCGGCGTCGCTGTAGAGCATCAGCAGGACCGAGGACGAGACCTGGGTGCCCGAGGCGCCGAGCCAGAGGAAGAGGACGCAGCTGAGGATGCCGAGGAACCAGTTGACGGCGGTCATGGGGTAGTAGACGAGCATCAGCGTGTAGCTGAGCAGCCGGCCCGGCGGCACCCGGAAGGGCGCCTTCCAGTACTGCTTGATGAGCGTCTCGTAGGTGCCCCGGGACCAGCGCAGCTGCTGGGTGAAGAAGTCGGTCCAGGACGCGGGCCCCTCGCCGACCGCCAGCACGTCGGGGGTGTACACGGAGCGCCAGAAGCGGCCGGTGAGCGGGTTGCGGGTGCGGTGGATCTCGAAGCCGGTGGCCATGTCCTCGGTGATCGAGTCGTACAGCCCGCCGATCTGCTGGAGCGCCTTGATCCGGACGACGTTGTTCGTGCCGACGAACATGGGGGCGTGGTAGCGGTTGCCGGCCCGCTGGATCAGCGCGTGGAACAGGAACTGCTGGGACTCGGCGGCCTTGGTGACGGGCGAGGTGTAGTTGCCGTACACCTGGGGGCCGACGACGAAGGCGATGTCCGGGTCGCGGAAGTAACCGAGCATCCGCTCCAGGAAGTTGGGGAGCGGGATGTGGTCGGTGTCGACGGAGGCGAAGAAGTCGTAGTCGTCGCCGTGCATCGCGAGCCAGGCGTTGTAGTTGCCGTGTTTGGTGCGCGCCTTGTGGACGCCCTTGCGGCGGTTCCACTCGGGGACACCCCTACGGGTGAAGTGCCGTACCCCCAGCTCCGCGCAGAGCGCCCGGGCGGCGGGGTCGTCGCCCTCGTCGAGCAGCCAGATGTCGAGCGGGCCGCGGTGGCGCAGCCGTACCGCTCCTTCGAGGGTGCCCCGCACCATGGCGAGCGGTTCGGTGCCGGGGACGTATGTGGTGAGGAAGGCGACCCGGGTGCCGATCTCGGCGGGGACGGGTATCGGGTCCCGCGCGACCATGGTGGCGTGGGCCACCGAGGCGACGTTGACCAGCATGAACAGGGCGATGCACCCGATCGAGCCGAGCATCACGTGGTCGAAGACGATGAGCCAGCGGTCGCCGCCCTCGCGCTCGGTGCGGTGGCTGGGCCAGACCAGGTAGACCAGCAGGGCGCCGGAGAGGACCGGTGCGAGGGCCATCAGCAGGACGGCGCGTATTCGGCGGGGCTCGCGCGCGAGCAGACTCCGGTAGCCCACTCGGTAGGGGGCGGTCCGGCCGGGCTCCATGAGGGGGCCGGCCAGACAGCTGTGGGCGTCGTAGTCGTAGGCGAGTACGTCGTCCTGGTCGAGGTCGAGGTCGTTGTCGTCACCCTCGGGCCGCACGGTGCCTCCAGCTGATTCGCGAGGTCGATATCCCCACAGAAAGGGAGATTGACCGGCGTGTCGACTGGAGGCGTCCGTGCGGGCGGTTTTACGCTCGCGGGTTACTGCGTACGGGGTCCACCGGGGGCGGATCCGCGGCGGCGGCTACGGGGCGAGGTAGCGCTCCACGGTCTCGACCTTCGAGGTGAGACCGTCGGTGACGCCGGGCCTGATGTCGGCCTTGAGGACGAGCGAGACGCGGCCGGCGCGGGCCTCGACGGCGGCGACGGCGCGCTTGACGACGTCCATCACCTCGTCCCAGTCGCCTTCTACGGAGGTGAACATCGCGTCCGTACGGTTCGGCAGACCGGACTCGCGGACGACCCTGACGGCGTCGGCGACATACTCGCCGACGTCCTCCCCGACACCGAGGGGAGAGACGGAGAAGGCGACGATCATGCGGTCACGGTACCTTCGCGGCGGGCGCGGGAGGCGATGACGGCGTCGTCGAGTTCGCGCTTGAGCTTGCGGTCCGCGAAGAAGCCGCCGGCCGGCAGCACGGAGAGCACGAAGTAGAGGGCGGCCGTCCCGAAGGACCACCGGACGCGGATCCAGGCGAGGGCCCAGAAGATCACGTACAGGATGAACAGGACGCCATGGATGGCTCCCATCACCGGGACCGCGTTGAAGTCCGTCGTCCGCTTGAGCACCGAGCAGACCATGAGGAGGAGGAACGATACGGCCTCCGGCACGGAGATCAGGCGGAGGCGGTGGAGCGGGGCGGCGTTGCTGATGTCCACGAGGCAGGCACCTTCGTCATCGGGGGCTACGTGATCTCGTGCGGCGCCAACCCGATCTTGTGAAAGCGCGCACAAGCGCTCGGCCATTGTGCCAGCCCGGCTTCGGCCCGTTCCGGCCAGGGTCGGGTCAGGGGTGTGTCCGGGACGGCTCAGGGGCCGTTCAGGGGCCGTTCGGGGGCGGAAGCCCTGTCGGCGGCGGGTGGGGCCGGGATACCGTCGATGCGTGGCTCAGTTCCGACTGCAAGGCAGCAAGGTGCTCGCCGTCGACATGACCGGCGACGCCGTCAAGGCGAAGAACGGTTCGATGGTCGCGTACGACGGCCGGATGACGTTCAAGAAACTGACGGGCGGCGGTGAGGGGCTGCGGGGAATGGTGACCCGTCGGCTCACCGGCGAACAGATGACCGTGATGGAGGTGAAGGGCCAGGGGACCTGCTATTTCGCGGATCGCGCGAGCGATATCAACCTCGTCTCGCTGCACGGCGACAAGCTCCATGTCGAGTCGAGCAATCTGCTCTGCACCGACGCGGGGCTGCGCACCGGCACGACGTTCACGGGGCTGCGCGGGGGCGCGTCGGGCAATGGCCTGTTCACGACCACGGTCGAGGGCACGGGCCAGGCGGCGATCATGTCGGACGGCGAGGCGGTGATCCTCCGGGTGACCCCCCAGTACCCGCTGTACGTCGACCCGGGCGCGTACATCGCGCATCAGGGGAAGCTCCAGCAGAAGCTCCAGTCCGGGGTGAACTTCCGGACGATCATCGGGGAGGGAACGGGCGAGTCCTTCCAGATCCGCTTCGAGGGCGACGGGCTCGTCTACGTACAGCCGAGCGAGCGCAACACGATCGGGGGTGATCTCTAGTGCCGTTCCGGGAGATCAACGCGAAGGTGGTCGAGGCGACGGTGGCGCCCGGCCGGACGATGTACAGCCAGCGGGGCGCGATGCTCGCGTACCGGGGCGAGGTCAGTTTCACGCCGAACATCCAGGGCGGCCAGGGTGGCCTGATGTCGATGATCGGCCGGCGCGTGGCCAACGAGGCCACCCCGCTGATGACGGTGGAGGGGAACGGCACGGTGATGTTCGGCCACGGCGGCCACCACATCCAGGTGATCAACCTCGCCGGCGACACCCTGTACGTGGAGGCCGACCGGCTGCTCGCCTTCGACGGGACGCTCCAGCAGGGCACGATGTTCATGGGCTCGCAGGGCGGGGTCATGGGCATGGTGCGCGGCCAGGTGACCGGCCAGGGGCTGTTCACCACCACGCTCAAGGGCCATGGCGCGGTCGCGGTGATGGCGCACGGCGGGGTGATCGAGCTGCCGATCACCCCGGGCGCGGACATCCGGGTGGACCCGCAGGCGTACGTGGCCCACCACGGCGACGTACGGAACAAGCTCTCGGCGGCGGTCGGCTGGCGCGAGATGGTGGGCCGCGGTTCGGGCGAGGCGTTCCAGCTGGAGCTGAGCGGCACCGGCGCGGTCTATGTCCAGGCATCGGAGGACAAGCTGTGAGCGGTGGAGCCCTGAGCGCGCCGGTGGTGTTCGACCCGACGACGCTGCCGAGCGACGACAACGTCAACGCGTACACCTTCTGTGTGGAACTGGCGGGGAGTCAGTGGTTCCTCCAGAAGGGCAAGATGATCGCCTACTACGGGCAGATCGACTTCGACGGGATCGGCCACGGCCGGTTCGAGGGGCTGATCCGCGGCAGCTTCCACTCGCCGCTGCACGTGGCCGACTGGGTGGTGGCGGCGGGCAGCGGCAAGATGCTGCTGGCGGACCGGGCCTTCGACGTCAACTCCTTCGACCTGGAGGACGGGAATCTGACGATCCGGTCGGGGAATCTGCTGGCGTTCCAGCCGTCGCTGTCGCTCAAGCAGTCGATCGTGCCGGGGTTTCTGACGCTGATCGGCACGGGGAAGTTCGTCGCGGCGTCGAACGGGCCCGTGGTGTTCATGGAGCCGCCGCTACGGGTGGATCCGCAGGCGCTGGTCGGCTGGGCGGACTGCCCGTCCCCCTGCCACCACTACGATCATGGCTATATGTCCGGCGTGTTCGGCGGCTTCCGGTCCCTGACGGGGTTCGGGGGCGTGTCCGGCGAGGAGCACCAGTTCGAGTTCGTCGGGGCGGGAACGGTGCTGCTCCAGTCGTCGGAGGAGCTGATGGCGGAACAGCCGACGGGCACACCGCCGCCCGAGGCCGGAGCCGGGGTGCCCGGCGCCGACCACCAGCGCCGCTTCGGTCAGTGAGCGGTAGTCTGCGGAGTGTGACGTCGAACGCGTGACCCCTTCCGCGGGCCTCCGCGACGAAGATCCCGTGCGCGGCGTCACACTCCTCACCCGGAGGAATTTCGTCCAGAATTCAACTTCTTAGGTAGAATAGATACATGGAGACCGAGACGGCCACCCGCTGGCTGAGCGACGCCGAGCAGTGCGCGTGGCGCACCCATCTGGATGTCAACAAGCTGCTGACACACCAGCTGGAGAAGGACCTTCAGCCGTTCGGCCTGACCATGAACGACTACGAGATCCTGGTGAATCTCTCCGAGTCCGAGGGCCGCCGGATGCGGATGAGCGATCTCGCCGCCACCACACTCCAGTCCAAGAGCCGCCTCTCCCACCAGATCACCCGCATGGAGGCGGCCGGGCTCGTCCGCAGGGAGCACTGCGAATCGGACCGGCGCGGACTCTTCGCGGTCCTCACGGACACCGGCATGGCGACCATGCAGAAGGTCGCGCCGCACCACGTCGAGTCCGTCCGGAAGCACTTCATCGACCTGCTCTCCCCCGAGGCCCTGGCCGAGCTGCGCGCGTCCCTGACGCCGGTGGCGGAGCACCTCCACGGGCGGCGCGGCAAGCTCTGAGCCGACGGTACGCCCGGCCGCCGGCCCTCAGGGCCCGTCGGGCGCCTCGGCGCCGTCGGCCGGGGGCAGCCGCAGCTCGAAGAGCGCGCCGCCGCACTCCGCGCGGCCGACCGTGAGCGTACCGCCGTGCCGCTCGGCCACATCGCGGGCGATGGCCAGCCCGAGCCCGGCGCCGCCTTCGTCGCGGCTGCGGGCGTCGTCGAGCCGTACGAACCGTTCGAAGATCCGCTCGCGCTCCGCGTCCGGCACCCCGGGGCCGTCGTCGGCGACCACGAGGACGACCGCGGAGCCCGACCGCCGTACGGACGCGGTGACCGAACCGGCGGCGTGGCGCTGCGCGTTGTCCAGCAGATTGCCCAGCACCCGGGCCAACTGCCCACGGGATCCGGCCACTTCCGCGCCCGGCCGCACATCGAGAACGACCGGAAACCGGTCCCCGGTCCGCTGCGACACCTCCTCGTGCGCCAGCGCGCCCAGATCGAACCGGGCGGCACGGGAGGGCCGTTCGCCCGCGTCCAGCCGTGCCAGCAGCAGCAGATCGGCCGCGAGCCGCTGGAGCCGTACGGTGTCGGCGACCGCGCCGGGAACGTCCAGCAGCGCCGGATGCGCCTCGCCCACCTCCAGCTGGGTACGGAGCGAGGCGATGGGGCTGCGCAGTTCGTGCGAGGCGTCCGCGACAAAGCGGCGCTGCCGCTCCACGGACGTCTCCAGCGCGGCGAGCGTCTCGTTGGTCGTACGGGCCAGCCGGGCCACCTCGTCGCGCGTGGCGGGCTCAGGCACCCGCCGGGACAGGTCCTGGGAGGCGGTGATGGCCGCCATCTCCCGCCGGATGCCCTCCACGGGCCTGAGCGCCCGGCGGGTCATCAGCCAGGTCACTCCCCCGACCACCAGCAGCAGCACGGGCAGGCCCGCCAGCATGGCGGCGGCGGTGCCGGCGACGGTGCTCCGCCGGTCCGCGAGCGAGGCGCCCGCGTGGACGAGGACCGTCCTGCCCGCGCGGTCGGTCGCCTCGATCGTCGCGAAGCGGTAGTCGGCGGTGTCACCGTCCACCGTGGCGCTGCCCGAGCTGTACGAGGTCGTGTCGCCGATCTCGCCGACGGCGGGGCCGTCATCGTCATGGGCGCCGTCGTCATGGGCGCCGTCGTCATGGGCGCCGTCGTCATCGGCATCGTCGTCCCCGTCGTCATCCCCGGCGTCGTCCCCGGCGGCGGCGGGCGTGGCCGTCACCCGTACCGCGCGGACTCCGGTACCGCTGATCCGTTCCAGCCCCTCACTGGCCACCAGCAGCCGGCCGTCCTCGTCGGTCACCTGGACCGGATGGTCCTCCTCGTCGGGCAGTTCGAGCTTCGCGTACGCGACCCGGTCAGGGACCCGGGAGGCGATGTCCAGCGCGACCTCGCGCGCCGCCCTGTCTGCCTGCCGGCCGGCCTGCTCCGTGAGGTTCGACCGCAGCGAGAGAAGCACCGCGACGCCCGCGGCCAGCAGCGCGACCGCCACCACGGCCGTCGCGCCGAGGGACGCCCTGGCCCGTACGGATCCGAACCGGCGGCGTCTCACGACGCGACCAGCCGGTATCCGGCGCCGCGCACCGTCTGGATCGCCGCCGCGCCGAGCTTGCGCCGCAGCGCGCTGATGTAGACCTCGATGATGTTCGGGTCGCCGTCATAGGCGAAGTCCCAGACGTGCTCCAGGATCCACTGCTTGCCGATCACCTCGCCCGCCCGCACCGCCAGTTGCTCCAGAACGGCGAACTCCTTTGCCGTCAGAGCCACTTCGGTCTCGTCCCGGAAGACCCTGCGAGCCGCCGTGTCGACGCTCAGCGTCCCGATCCGCAGCACCGGCGAGACACCGGCCGAACCGCGTCTGCGCAGCAGCGCCTTGACCCGGGCCACCAGCACGACGTACGAGAACGGCTTGGTCAGATAGTCGTCGGCGCCCGTGTCGAGCCCCTCCGCCTCGTCGTACTCGCCGTCCTTCGCGGTGAGCATCAGGATCGGTACGTCATGCCCGGCGGCGCGCAGGGCCGCGCAGACCCGGTAGCCGTTCATGCCCGGCAGCATGATGTCGAGCACGACCAGGTCGTGGACGCCCTCGCTCGCGCGGTGCAGCCCTTCGAGTCCGTCGTGCACGACATCGACGGCGAAGCCCTCGGCCCGCAGTCCCCCGGCGAGGGAGACCGCGAGCCGCTTCTCGTCCTCCACGATCAGCAAGCGCATGGCCCCACCCTGCCAAACCGAACCTGAAGATCGCTTCAGCCGGCTTCAGGCTGCCTTCAGCTTCCGCGGGACACAGTGAGAACCGGATCGACACGGATCCCCAACGGCCCACCCGGGAGACCCTCATGAAGCTGAAGCTCGCCCTCTCCGCGATCACCGCGGCGGCGCTGATCGGCGGCGGCACCTACACGGCACTCGCCGCCTCGCACAGCACGGACACCGTACGGGCGGAGCGTCCGACGGCGACGGCGGCGCCGACCGCCACAGCCACGGGCACCGCCACAGCCACGGCGGTGTCCTCGGCCGGAGACCGTACGGAGCTCACCGCGAGCGAGGCGGTGGCGGCGGCCCTGAAGGAGTTTCCCGGCGCGGCCGTGGCCTCCGTAGAGCGGGACGACGACCGCGCCGGCCGCTGGGAGATCGACCTCTTCGCCACGGACGAGGTCCGGCGCGAGCTGACGGTGGACGCGGCCACCGGCGCCGTACGGGTGGACCGCGCGGACCGCGACGACGACAGGGACGACCGGGACGACGACGCCGAGGACCGCGCCGCGCTGAGCGCCGCCGCGGTGGACGTCCGGCGGGCGGTCGCCGCCGCCCTCGCCTCCGTACCGGGCGCCGTGGAGTCCGCCGAGATCGACGACGACGCCCCGGGCGCCCGCTGGGAGGTCGAGGTGCGCGGCGAGGACGGCCGTGAGCGCGAGGTGCACGTGGACGCGCGGACCGCCAAGGTCACGGCGGACCGCGACGACGACAGCGACCGCTCCGACGACCACGACCACGACCGGTACGACGACTGAGGCGGACGGAAAGGCGGTCAGCGCCGGCCGCCCGTAATGCCCGTCACCAGTTCGTCCGCCGCCGTGTACGGGTCCAGTTCCCCCGCCACGATGCGCTGCGCCAGGGCGTCCAGGCGGCGGTCGCCGTGGAGGTCGCCGATGCGTTCGCGCAGGGTGGTGACGGCGATGGTCTCGACCTCGTGGGCCGCGCGGCGGGTGCGGCGTTCGGCGAGGACGCCGTGCTCCTCCATCCAGGCGCGGTGCTTCTCCAGCGCCTCGACCACCTCGTCGATGCCCTCGCCCCTGGCCGCCACGGTCTTCACGATGGGCGGGCGCCAGTCGCCGGGGCCGCGTGCCTCGCCGAGGCCGAGCATGTGGTTCAGCTCGCGGGCCGTCGCGTCCGCGCCGTCGCGGTCCGCCTTGTTGACCACGTACACATCGCCGATCTCCAGGATGCCCGCCTTGGCCGCCTGGATGCCGTCGCCCATCCCCGGTGCGAGCAGCACCACGGACGTGTCCGCCTGGGAGGCGATCTCCACCTCCGACTGGCCGACCCCGACGGTCTCCACCAGGATCACGTCGCAGCCCGCCGCGTCCAGCACCCGGATCGCCTGCGGCGCCGCCCACGCCAGGCCGCCGAGATGGCCGCGGGTGGCCATCGAGCGGATGTAGACGCCGGGGTCGGAGGCGTGCTCGGACATCCGGACGCGGTCCCCCAGCAGCGCGCCGCCGGAGAACGGCGACGAGGGGTCGACGGCCAGCACCGCCACCCGCCGGCCCGCCCGCCGGTACGCGGAGACCAGCGCGGACGTCGAGGTCGACTTGCCGACCCCGGGCGGTCCGGTCAGCCCGACGACGTACGCGCTGCCCGCGAGCGGCGCCAGCGCCGCCATCACCTCGCGCAGCTGCGGGGACGCCCCCTCGACCAGCGAGATCAGCCGGGCCACCGCCCGCGGCCGGCCCTCCCGCGCCCGTGCCACCAGCTCGGGGACGTCCTGCGTCACAGCTCGGTTCCTCTCCTCGTCGGTGAAGGCCACGCAAGTCGGCGCGTAAGCCGGCGCGTGAGTCGGCGCGTCATTTGGAACGACCGTGAACTACTCGGCCGCGCGCCCGGGCACCTTGACGATCAGCGCGTCGCCCTGGCCGCCGCCCCCGCAGAGCGCCGCCACCCCGGTCCCGCCGCCGCGCCGCCCCAGCTCCAGCGCCAGGTGCAGCACGAGCCGGGCGCCCGACATGCCGATCGGGTGGCCCAGCGCGATGGCGCCACCGTTCACGTTCACCCGTTCCGGGGACACCCCGAGATCCTCCATCGACTGGAGGGCGACCGCCGCGAACGCCTCGTTGATCTCGATCAGATCGAGGTCCTCGACGCCCAGGCCCGCCTTGTCCAGCGCGTGCCGGATCGCGTGCGACGGCTGGGAGTGGAGCGAGTTGTCCGGGCCCGCCACATTGCCGTGCGCGCCGATCTCGGCGATCCAGTCGAGCCCCAGCTCCTCCGCCTTCGCCCGGCTCATCACCACGACCGCCGCGGCGCCGTCGGAGATCGGCGAGGACGTGCCCGCCGTGATCGTGCCGTCCTTGGCGAACGCGGGCCGCAGCCCCGCCAGGGACTCGGCCGTCGTCTCGGGGCGGATGCCCTCGTCCTGGGCGAAGACCACCGGGTCGCCCTTGCCCTGCGGGATCTCGACGGGGACGATCTCCGCCTCGAACACGCCATTCTTGCGGGCCGCCGCCGCCCGCTGGTGGGAGAGCGCGCCGAACTCGTCCTGCGGGCCGCGCGCGATGCCCAGGAGCGCGTTGTGCTTCTCCGTGGAGGCGCCCATCGCGATGCCCTCGAAGGAGTCGGTCAGCCCGTCGTGCGCCATCGAGTCGAGCATCTCGACCGCGCCGTACTTGTACCCCTCGCGGGACTTGGGCAGCAGATGCGGGGCGTTCGTCATGGACTCCTGGCCGCCCGCCACGATCACATCGAACTCGCCGGCGCGGATCAGCTGGTCGGCCAGCGCGATCGCGTCGAGCCCGGAGAGACAGACCTTGTTGACCGTGAGCGCGGGCACGCTCATCGGGATGCCGGCCAGGACCGCGGCCTGGCGGGCCGGGATCTGGCCCGTACCTGCCTGGAGCACCTGGCCCATGATCACGTACTGCACCTGGTCGCCGCCGATCCCGGCCCGCTCCAGCGCGGCCTTGATGGCGAAGCCGCCCAGTTCGGCGCCGGAGAAGGACTTCAGCGAGCCGAGCAGCCGCCCCATCGGGGTACGGGCGCCCGCGACGATCACGGAGGTGGTGGTGTGCGGAGCTGTCATGAGACGCGATCCCCTTATTACGGCGTGGGACAGGGTGTGAACGCTGGTTCACTTCAAATGTACTGAGCGGTCAGGTCCCGGGTCACCCGCCGGTGCGTGTGACGGCGCGCACGTTGCGTAATCACCCCCGTGCCGCTGCACTGTTCCCATGCTGACGCGAATCGACCACATCGGAATCGCCTGTTTCGACCTCGATGCGACCGTCGAGTTCTACCGGGCCACGTACGGCTTCGAGGTGTTCCACACCGAGGTCAACGAGGAACAGGGGGTGCGCGAGGCCATGCTGAAGATCAACGAGACGTCGGACGGCGGGGCTTCGTACCTCCAGCTCCTCGAATCCGTCCGGGAGGATTCGGCCGTCGGGAAGTGGCTGGCGAAGAACGGCGAGGGAGTTCATCACATCGCGTTCGGTACCGCGGACGTGGACGGGGACGCCCAGGCGGTGCGCGAGAAGGGCGTCCGGGTACTGTACGACCAGCCGCGGACCGGGTCGATGGGCTCCCGCATCACCTTCCTGCACCCCAAGGACTGCCACGGCGTACTGACAGAACTCGTCACCTCCCGCCCGGAGCACTGACCTTAAGGATTCCCGGCCCGGTAGAGTGGGCGACTCCGGGCCGGGGCCGGGCCGGGGCCGCGCCCCTGTCATTGATCTGTCACCATTCCCCGGGGGGCCGTTCGCCGAGAGCGGTGCCCAATTGGGCAGTTGCGACCATGGGACGGATGGGACCGCGCAGTGCGGGGCTACGAACGCCAGGAGAGCCACCGAGCTGACGACGACCACCTTTCGCGGTTCGAAGCCGAGATGGACCGGCTGAAGACCGCGCGGGAGAAGGCCGTCCAGCACGCCGAGGACCTCGGTTACCAGGTCGAGGTATTGCGCGCCAAGCTCCATGAGGCGCGCCGCAGTCTGGCGACCCGCCCGTCCTACGACAGCGGCGACCTCGGCTACCAGGCCGAACAGCAGCTGCGCAACGCCCAGATGCAGGCCGAGCAGATGCGCGCCGACGCCGAGCGCGAGCTGCGGGAGGCGCGCGCGCAGACGCAGCGGATCCTCCAGGAGCACGCGGAGCATCAGGCCAGGCTCCAGGCCGAGCTGCACGGCGAGGCCGTCCAGCGGCGCCAGCGGCTCGACCAGGAACTGGCGGAGCGTCGGCAGACCGTCGAGTCGCACGTCAACGAGAACGTCGCGTGGGCCGAGCAGCTCCGCGCCCGTACGGAGTCCCAGGCGCGGCGGCTGCTCGACGAGTCGCGCGCCGAGGCCGAGCAGTCCCTGTCGGCCGCCCGCGCGGAGGCCGCCCGGATCGCCGAGGAGGCGCGCAGGCGGCTCGGCTCGGAGGCCGAGGCGTCCCGCTCGGAAGCAGAAGCGATGCTGCTGCGGGCCCGCAGGGACGCCGAGCGGCTGCTGAACGCGGCGCAGGCGCAGGCGCAGGAGACCGCCGGCCACGCCGAGCAGCTGCGTTCCTCGACGGCCGCCGAGTCCGACCAGGCCCGTCAGCAGGCCGCCGAGCTGAGCCGCGCCGCCGAGCAGCGGATGCAGCAGGCGACGGAGCGGCTGCGCGAGGCGCGCGCCGAGGCCGAGAAGGTCGTCGGGGAGGCCAAGGAGACCGCGGCCAAGCGGCTGTCCGGCGTCGAGTCGCAGAACGATCAGCGCACCCGTACGGCCAAGTCCGAGATCGCGCGGATGGTCGGCGAGGCGACGAAGGAGGCCGAGGCCACCAGGTCCGAGGCCGAGCAGGCGCTCGCCGACGCCCGCGCCGAGGGCGAGAAGCTGGTCGCGGAGGCCGCGGAGAAGGCCCGTACGGTCGCGGCGGAGGACACCGCGGCCCAGCTGGCGAAGGCCGCCCGTACCGCCGAGGAGGTGCTGACCAAGGCGTCCGACGACGCCCGGGCCACCACCAGGTCCGCGAGCGAGGAGGCGGAGCGGATCCGCGGCGAGGCCGAGGCCGAGGCCGACCGGCTGCGCGGCGAGGCCGCCGAGCAGGCCGACCAGCTCAAGGGCGCGGCGAAGGACGACACCAAGGAGTACCGCGCCAAGACCGTCGAGCTTCAGGAAGAGGCCCGCAGGCTGCGCGGCGAGGCCGAGACGCTGCGTTCCGAGGCGGTCGCCGAGGGCGAGCGGATCCGGGGCGAGGCGCGGCGCGAGGCCGTCCAGAAGATCGAGGAGGCGGCGAGCTCCGCCGAGGAGCTGCTCGGCAAGGCCAGGGCGGACGCCGACGAGCTGCGCTCGGGCGCCACCGCCGAGAGCGAGCGCGTACGTACGGAGGCCATCGAGCGCGCCACGACGCTGCGCCGGCAGGCCGAGGACGCGCTGGAGCGCGCCCGCGGCGAGGCCGAGACGCTGCGGGTCGAGGGCGAGGACCTGGCCCAGACGATGCGGGAGGCCTCCGAGCAGGCCGCCGCCGAGATGCGCGAGGAGACCGAGCGCGGGGTCGAGGCCCGCAAGGCCGAGGCGGCCGACGAGCTGGTCCGGCTGCACACGGAGGCGGAGCAGCGGCTGGCCGCCGCCGAGGAGGCGCTCGGCGAGGCCCGTACGGAGAGCGAGCGGCTGCGCCGGGAGGCCGCCGAGGAGGCCGAGCGGGTACGTACGGAGGCCGCCGAGCGGGCCCGTACGCTCCAGGCGGGGGCCGAGGAGGAGGCGCAGCGGCTGCGTGACGAGGCGGCTGCCGATGCCTCGCAGTCGCGCGCGGAGGCGGAGAACTCCGCGGTCCGGATGCGGTCGGAGGCCGCCGCTGAGGCGGAGCGGCTCAAGACGGAGGCGCAGGAGAGCGCCGACCGCACCAGGTCCGAGGCTGCTGCCGCCGCCGAGCGGGTCGGTACGGAGGCCGCGGAGGCGCTGGCCGCCGCGCAGGAGGAGGCCGTACGCCGGCGCCGCGAGGCCGAGGAGACGCTGACCGGCGCCCGCGCCGAGGCGGACCAGGAGCGCGAGCGGGCCCGCGAGCAGAGCGAGGAGCTGCTGGCGTCGGCCCGTAAACGGGTCGAGGACGCGGGGACCGAGGCTCAGCGGCTGGTCTCCGAGGCGGACTACCGGGCCACGGAGCTGGTGGCGGCTGCCGAGCAGACCGCCCAGCAGGTACGGGAGTCGGTCGCCGGGCTGCACGACCAGGCCGAGCAGGAGATCACCGCGCAGCGCGCCGCCGCCGAGATGTCGGCGGACCGGGTGCGGGGCGAGGCGCAGGAGGAGTCCGACCGGGTACGGGCGGACGCGTTCGCCGAGCGGGAGCGTGCCGCCGAGGACGCGAACCGGCTGCTGGTGCGCGCCCAGGAGGAGTCGGACGCGGCGCAGGCGCTGGCCGAACGGACCGTCAACGACGCGATCCAGGAGGCGGAGCGGCTGCGCTCCGACACCGCGGAGTACGCGCAGCGGGTACGGACGGAGGCGTCGGACTCGCTGGCCGCGGCCGAGCAGGACGCGTCCAGGGCCCGTGCGGAGGCCCGTACGGACGCGAACCGGATCCGGGGCGAGGCGGCGGCCCAGGCCGACCGGCTCATCTCGGAGGCCACGGGCGAGGCCGAGCGGATGCGTGCGGAGGCCGCCGAGACGGTGGGCGCCGCGCAGCAGGCCGCGGAGCGGCTGCGGTCCGAGGCCGCGCGGTTCAAGGCGGAGACCGAGGCGGCGGCGGAACGGCAGCGCAACGAGGCCCAGGAGGAGACGGACTGGCTGCTCGACGAGGCGCGCAAGGACGCGGCCAAGCGCCGTTCCGACGCGGCCGAGCAGGCCGACCAGCTCATCAACAAGGCCCAGGAGGAGGCGCTCAACGTCGCCACCGAGGCCGAGACGCAGTCCGACCGGATGGTGGCGGCGGCCCGCAAGGAGGCCGGCCGGATCACCGCGGACGCGACGGTGGAGGGCAACTCCCTGGTGGAGAAGGCCCGTACGGACGCGGACGAGCTGCTGCTGGGCGCCCGCAGGGACGCGACGGCCATACGGGAGCGGACCGAGGAACTGCGGGTCCGCACCGAGAACGAGATCGAGCAGCTCCACGACCGCGCGCGGCGCGAGACGTCCGAGCAGATCAGGACCACCGGCGACCGCGTCGACAATCTGCTCAAGGCGGCCATGGAGCAGCGTGCCGATGCCGAGACGAAGTCCAAGGAGCTGATCGCCGACGCCAATTCGGAGGCGAGCAAGGTCCGTATCGCGGCGGTGCGCAAGGCCGAGGGGCTGCTCAAGGAAGCCGAACTGAAGAAGGCCGATCTCACTCGGCAGGGCGAGAAGTTGCGCGCCGATGCCGATCTTGAGGCGAAACGGATGGTCGAGGACGGCAAGCGCGAACTCGACATCCTGGTGCGCAGACGGGAGGACATCCAGGCCGAGATTTCCCGTGTCCAGGACGTACTGGAGGCGTTGGAGTCGTTCGAATCGCCGTCAGCAGCCGGGAAGGACAACCCAGTCAAGGCGGGCGCCACGGCTGGAATCACCCGTTCGAGTGGCAAGTCTTCCGACAACTAGCCACTCAAAAGGCTGGACATTCTCCAGATCAAACCGACATCCGCTCGATGACACGCCGCTTAGGCCCCTAGGATTCCCCCTATCACCTCACCGGTCTCATTCGACAGGAACCCCATGAGCGACACTTCCTCCCCATTCGGCTTCGAGCTCGTGCGGCGTGGTTACGACCGCGGTCAGGTGGACGACCGCATTACCAAACTCGTCGCCGACCGTGACAGCGCACTGGCACGCATCACCGCTCTCGAAAAGCGCATCGAGGAACTCCACCTCGAAACGCAGAACGCTCAGGCCCAGGTCAGCGACGCGGAGCCGTCGTACGCCGGGCTCGGCGCCCGCGTCGAGAAGATCCTCCGCCTCGCCGAGGAGGAGGCGAAGGACCTGCGCGAGGAGGCCCGTCGCGCCGCCGAACAGCACCGCGAACTGGCCGAGTCGGCGGCTCAGCAGGTGCGCAACGACGCCGAGGCGTTCGCCACCGACCGCAAGGCGAAGGCCGAGGACGAGGGCGTCCGTATCGTCGACAAGGCGAAGGGCGACGCCGCTACGCTCCGCTCGGAGGCGCAGAAGGACGCGCAGTCGAAGCGCGAGGAGGCGGACGCGCTCTTCGAGGAGACCCGTGCCAAGGCCGCCCAGGCCGCCGCGGACTTCGAGACGAACCTCGCCAAGCGGCGTGAGCAGTCGGAGCGGGACCTGGCGTCGCGTCAGGCCAAGGCCGAGAAGCGCCTCGCCGAGATCGAGCACCGCGCCGAGCAGCTCCGCCTGGAGGCGGAGAAGCTGCGTACGGACGCGGAGCGCAGGGCCCGGCAGACCGTCGAGACGGCGCAGCGTCAGTCCGAGGACATCGTCGCCGACGCGAACGCCAAGGCCGACCGTATCCGCAGCGAATCGGAGCGCGAGCTGGCGGCGCTCACGAACCGCCGCGACTCGATCAACGCGCAGCTCACCAATGTCCGCGAGATGCTGGCGACGCTGACGGGGGCCGCCGTGGCCGCCGCCGGCAGCCCGGTCGACGACGAGCCGATCTCCCGCGGTGTCCCGGCTCAGCAGTCCCGCTGAAGCTGAACCGAAGGCTCCGCTCGTTACCGGCGCCCGCGGTCCGGACCACCCGGAATACTACGCTCCGGCATCGGATCGTACGATTGGGTAACGATCACAAAAGCCCCTCGCCACTCCAGTGGCGGGGGGCTTTGCGCGCCTTTAGGTTGGGCCGCATGATCGAGGTTGAGGGGCTCACCAAACGCTTCGGCCAGAAGGTCGCCGTCGACCACCTCACCTTTCAGGTGAGACCGGGAGTGGTGACGGGTTTTCTGGGACCCAACGGCGCGGGCAAGTCGACCACGATGCGGATGATGCTCGATCTGGACCATCCGACCAGCGGCACGGTCAGGATCGACGGGAAGCACTACCGCGAGCTTCCCGAGCCGCTCACGCACATGGGCGCGCTGCTGGAGGCCAAGGCCATGCACGGCGGGCGCAGCGCCTACAACAATCTCCTCTGTCTGGCGCAGAGCAACCGTATTCCGGCGAGCCGGGTGTCCGAGGTGCTCGATGTGGTCGGGCTCTCCTCCGTGGCGAAACGGAAGCCGAAGGGCTTCTCGATGGGGATGGGGCAGCGGCTCGGTATCGCGACGGCGCTGCTCGGTGATCCACGGATCCTGATGTTCGACGAGCCGGTGAACGGTCTGGATCCCGAGGGAATCCACTGGATCCGCAATCTGATGAAATCGCTTGCCCGGGAAGGCCGGACGATCTTCGTCTCCAGCCATCTGATGAGTGAAATGGCCCTGACCGCCGATCACTTGATCGTCATTGGGCGCGGCAGACTGCTGGCGAACACTTCGATGGCGGACTTCATCCACGAGAATTCCCGCAGTTTCACCCGGCTCCGTTCGCCCGACCGCGAGCGGCTCAAGGACGCGCTGTCCGAGGCCGGTTTCACCTCGGCCGAGGCGGCGGACGGCTCGCTGGAGATCGACGGGGTGGAGACCGCCGAGCTGGGCGAACTGGCGGCCCGGCACGGCATCGTGCTGCACGAGCTGAGCGCCCAGCGCGCCTCGCTCGAAGAGGCGTTCATGCAGATGACGGCGGAGACGGTCGAGTACCACGCGCAGTCGGCGCCCGGCTGGGAGTCGTCGCCGGCCTGGGGCGCGAACCGCCCGGGCGGCCGGGACGACCAGGGCAAGGGGGCCTGACCATGGCATCGGTACCCGCGGTCCTGCGGTCCGAGTGGACCAAGATCCGTACGGTCTCCTCCACGACCTGGACGCTGATCAGCGCCCTCGTCGTGACCGTGGCCCTCGGCGCGGCGCTCTCCGCGGTGGTGAACGCGCAGTTCGGCGATCTGGGGCCGGCGGAACGGGAGACCTTCGACCCCACGTACACCAGCTTCTCCGGGATGGTCCTCGGCCAGCTGGCCATGGTGGTCTTCGGGGTGCTGGTGGTCGGCTCCGAGTACAGCTCGGGCATGATCCGCACCTCGCTCGCCGCCGTACCGCAGCGCGGCACGTTCTTCTTCGGCAAGGTCCTGGTGGCCGGGGTGCTGGCGCTGGTGACCGGGCTCGTGACCGGGTTCCTGGCGTTCTTCCTCGGCCAGGCGCTGCTGGGCGGCCACCGTACGGGCATCGGCGAGCCGAACGTGCTGCGCGCGGTGATCGGCAGCGGGCTCTACATGGCGCTGATCGCGCTCTTCTCGATGGGGGTGGCGGCGATGCTGCGCAGCTCGATGCTGTCGCTTGGCATCCTGATGCCGTTCTTCTTCCTCGTCTCGCAGATCCTGGCGGCCGTCCCCGGCGCCAGATCCGTGGCCCGCTACTTCCCCGACCAGGCCGGCCGGCAGATCATGCAGGTGGTCCCGAACGCCCTGAACTCCACGCCGGCCCCGTACGGGCCGTGGCAGGGCCTGGGCATCATGGTGCTCTGGGTCGCGGCTGCGCTGCTGGGCGGCTACGCGGTGCTGCGCAAGCGGGACGCCTGAGCGCGCGCGCCCGTAACTCTTCGCCGGAACCGTCAACGCCCGGATATCCTCCTTACTCTTACGGGGGCTTTCGGCCGCGGCGGCCACTGCCCCGACGACTGATCTGTCGATGGGGCTTGGCGAATGATCGAGGCGATCGGCCTGACGAAGCGCTACGGCGCCAAGACGGCCGTGCACAACCTTTCCTTCCAGGTACGGCCCGGCCATGTCACCGGGTTCCTCGGCCCCAACGGCTCCGGCAAGTCGACCACCATGCGCATGATCGTCGGGCTCGACCGGCCCACGTCGGGACAGGTGCACGTCGGCGGGCACCCCTTCCGGCAGCTGCCGAACGCGCCGCGCCAGGTCGGCGCGCTCCTCGACGCCAAGGCCGTGCACGGCGGCCGGAGCGCGCGCAACCACCTCCTGTCGCTGGCCCAGCTCTCCGGCATCCCGGCCACCCGCGTCGACGAGGTGCTCGGGGTCGTCGGTCTCCAGGACGTCGCCAGGAAGCGGTCGAGCGGCTTCTCCCTCGGGATGGGACAGCGGCTCGGCATCGCGGCAGCACTGCTCGGCGACCCGCAGGTGCTGCTCTTCGACGAGCCCGTCAACGGTCTCGACCCCGAGGGCATCCTCTGGGTGCGCAATCTGATGCGGCAGCTGGCGAGCGAGGGCAGGACGGTCTTCGTCTCCTCCCATCTGATGAGCGAGATGGCGCTGACCGCCGACCATCTGATCGTGATCGGCCGCGGCCGGCTCCTGGCCGACATGAGCGTCAAGGACTTCATCTCCGCGAACTCGGCGGACTTCGCCCGGGTCCGTACCCCGGGGAGCGAGCCCGAGCAGCGCGAGAAGCTGACATCGGCGCTGGTCGAGGCCGGTGGTCAGGTGCTGTCGGAGCCGGACGGCGCGCTGCGGGTCACGGGGCTGCCGCTGCCCAGGATCAGTGATCTGGCGCACGCCGCGGACGTACGGCTCTGGGAGCTGTCCCCCCACCAGGCGTCGCTGGAGGAGGCCTACATGCGGATGACACAGAGCGCTGTGGACTACCGTTCCACCGCCGATGAACTGTCCGGATTTCAGCCCCCGCACCAGGGTTACGGGCCCGGACCGTACGGGTACGTCTCGCCCGTCGTCCCCGAGGTGCCGACGCAGGGCTGGTACGCGCCGCCGCCGCCCGGCCAGAACCCGCCCGCGGCACCCGCCGTGCCGCCCGCCGCACCGCCCGCCGCACCGACGAAGAGCGACACCGACGAGGACGCCCGATGACGACCCCGTACCAGCAGATTCCCGCACAGCATCCGCAGCAGCCGCACCCTCAGCCGGCCCCGCAGGCTCCGCACGGCGGATACGTCTCGCCGATCCCGGCCCGGCGGGCCCATCTCGGCGACGCCCTGACCTCCGAGTGGACCAAGATCCGTTCCCTGCGCTCCACGATGTGGACGCTCGGCGTCATGGTCGCGCTGATGCTCGGCATCGGGCTGCTGGCCGCCTGGCTGGTCTCCCTCACCTCGTACGACAGCAGTGCCGAGAACACGCTGATGCACGGCTTCTACGGGATGCTGCTCGGCTCGATGTGCGTGATCACGCTCGGGGCCCTGACCATCACCTCCGAGTTCGGCACGGGCATGATCCGCTCCACCCTGACCGCGTGCCCGAGCCGGGGCCGGGTGCTGGCGGCGAAGTCGCTGGTCTTCTTCGGGCTGGTCTTCTCGGTGTCGACGGTGACCACCCTGGTCGTGGGCGCGCTCCAGGTCGCCATCCTGGACGGCCGCGCCCCGAGCTACGAGGAGTGGTTCCGGGCGACCGTGGGCGTGAGCTTCTATCTGGCGACGCTGGGGCTGCTCTCCCTGGCCGTCGGCGCGCTGGTGCGGCACTCGGCGGGCGCGGTCACCACGATGCTCGGTGTGGTGCTGCTGCCGCTGATCCTGGCGATCTTCATGTTCTCGGAGTCGCTGATGTCCATCCGCGAGTTCCTGCTCGACTACAACATCCCGGTCCAGATGGCCGTGTTCTACGGGATGGCCGGATCCGAGATCGGCACCTCCGCGCCGGACGCCTGGCAGCCGCTGTGGATCCTGCTGGGCGTGACGGCGGTCGCGATGGCGGGCGCGTACGCCTCGCTCCACCGGAGGGACGTCTAGGGCGGCTCAGTACTTCGGCGCGTTACGGGACCGCTGCACCCGCGAGGTGCGGCGGTCCTTCGCGTTCCAGCACGCCTGGTGCCAGTGGCGCCGGTCGTCCACGCCCCCGTACTCGGGCCACGCCACCACATGCGGGAGCGCCGACGGGATCTCCTGATCGCACCCCGGGCAGCGGTACCGCTTGCCCGCGGCACTTGCCCCGGCCACGTGGCGGACTGACCAATTCTCGCCCTGCCATGTTTCGGACCGCTGGAACCCGCCGTACCGCTCCCCCGCCTCACCGGCGCGCTCGGTCGGATTCTCGCCGCCTCGGGGGCGGTTACGACGCGGGGACACAGGACACCTCACGGGGCCGACAGCACAGGTTCTCCCCCAGCCTACGGCCCGCGCAACGGGGTACACGTCCCGCGCGGCCCGGGCCCACCCCGCCCGCGGACCGTACTTAGCGGACAATCGCAAGATTTTTCCACCGGGCCGTGCCTTTGGCACGTGTCAGCCGTTGTTGCCGGTAGGGGGAGTCGCGTCGGCCGCGAGGAGGCAGAAGGCGATGCGTGTTGGAGCTTTTGTACTGTCCGCCCAGTTCCCGGGCCAGGGACCGGGAGAAGCGCTGCACAGGGCGGTGCGCACCACCGAACTGGCCGAGGAATCCGGGCTCGACGCGGTCTGGCTCGCCGAGCACCACTTCGTGCCGTACGGCGTCTGCCCGTCGGCCGTGACCATGGCCGGAGTGCTGCTCGGGCGGACCCGGCACATCCGGGTGGGTACGGCGGTCAGCGTGTTGCCGAACGTACATCCGGTGGCGCTCGGCGAGCAGGCCGCGCTGCTGCACATCCTGTCCGGCGGCCGGTTCACACTCGGCGTGGGCCGGGGCGGCCCCTGGGTCGACCTGGAGGTGTTCGGGACCGGCCTGAGCGCCTACGAGCGGGACTTTCCCGAGTCCCTCGGCCTCCTGCTGCGCTGGCTGCGCGAGCCGCGCGTCTCGGCCGACGGGGACCGGTTCGCCTTCCGCGAGGTCCCGGTCGTACCGTGCCCGGACGAACTGCCCGGCGCCGGCGGCCCCGAGACGATCATGGCGTGCACCTCGCCGCGCAGCGTGAAGCTCGCCGCCGAGAGCGGCCTGCCCATGCTGCTCGGCATGCACTGCGGCGACGAGGAGAAGGCGGAGATGGTCGCCCTGTGGCGTACCCACGCACGCGAAGCGGGCCGCCCGGCCGCGGAGATCGCGCACGCCGCGCATGTCTCCGCCGGGGTGGCACAGATCGCCGACCACCGGGCCGAGGCCGTCGAGACCCTCGTCAAGGCGATGCCGGGCTGGCTGCGGCAGGGCCTCGGCGCGCATGTGACGGTCGACGGCAGGCAACGGCCCATGCGGGACCCCGTCGCCTACACCGAACTGCTCTGCGGCCTGCACCCGGTGGGCCCGGCCCGGCTCGCCGCTGACCGCCTCGCGGCCACCGCCGAACGTACCGGCATCACACGGTTCGCCCTGCTCGTCGAAGGATCGGGCGATCTCGCCGCGACCGAGGAGAACGTACGGCGCCTGGGCACCGACGTCCTGCCGCTCCTCACCTGACCTGTTCCCGACGGCTGCCGCTCCAGCACCATGACACCGTCACAGCGCGGAGCGGCAGCAAGAGGCGTCAGCAGTCCCGGAGTTCGGGTGACTGATTGAGCAGCTGGGCCCTCACCGAGGTGAAGCGGGCCAGCCGCTCGTCCACCGCGGGGTCCAGCGGAAACACCGCGACACGGTGGCAGTTCTGGAATGCGAGCCGCACTCCGAAATGTCGCTGAAGAGCGCCACGAATGGCATCACTGGCGAGCGCGCGCAGCAGCTGACCGCGAGCCTGCTCGTCCGGCGGGGGCGTCTGGTTGTCGGCGAACGGGGTGCCGTCCACCTTCTGCTGTACCACCAGAGAACTGATCATCTCCCATGCGTAGGGCAGGGAGGTCCGGACGCAGTCGACGAATTCCGCTTCGTCGACCTCGCCTCGCTCGGCCTGTTCCAACAGCGCCGGTGAGACGTCGAGCGACATGGGTTCTCCTCTCGCGACCCCGGGACCCGGGGCCTTACGGGCAGGGAAGGAGGCGACGACGACGCAGCGTGCACGACCGGCGACCTCCTGCTTCCACGTTAGGCGCGCCGCCCGGACCGCACCAGGAGAATGGGACCACAACCGGCCAATAACGAACGGGGCTTCCGGGGCGAATCGCGCGGGGCACGGGCGGTCGGATAGCGTTGCCGACCATGCGTCTCGTCATCGCCCGCTGCTCCGTCGACTACGCGGGCCGGCTCACCGCCCACCTGCCCTCTTCGCCCCGTCTCATCCTGGTCAAAGCCGACGGCAGTGTGTCCATCCACGCCGACGACCGGGCGTACAAACCGCTCAACTGGATGTCGCCACCCTGCACGCTCAAGGAAGGTGTGGACGACGACGCCGGTGTATGGACCGTCGTCAACAAAGCGGGCGAGAAATTGATCATCACCATGGAGGAGGTCCTCCACGACTCCTCCCACGAACTGGGCGTCGACCCCGGCCTCATCAAGGACGGCGTGGAAGCGCACCTCCAGGAGCTGCTCGCCGACCGCATCGAGACACTCGGCGAGGGCTACACCCTGATCCGCCGCGAGTACCCCACGGCGATCGGCCCCGTCGACATCCTCTGCCGCGACGCGGACGGGGCGACCGTGGCGGTCGAGATCAAGCGCCGCGGCGAGATCGACGGCGTCGAGCAGCTGACCCGCTACCTCGAACTCCTCAACCGCGACCCGCACCTGGCCCCGGTCCGGGGCGTCTTCGCGGCCCAGGAGATCAAGCCGCAGGCACGGGTGCTGGCTACGGACCGGGGCATTGGGTGCGTGGTGCTGGACTACAACGGCCTGAGGGGCATCGAGGACGACAAGCTCCGCCTCTTTTAGTTGTCTTGGGCTGGGCCCGGTGTCTACCTGCGGTTGCTGGCCAGGGGCGGTGGTCTGTCTTGGGCGGGGCCCGGTACGCGCCTGCGGGTGACGGCCGGGGGCCGGGGGCCGTCTTGGGCTCGGCCCGGTTCGTACGTGCGGGTTGTCGCCGGGGTCCCCTCCGGGGGCACGCGCCCGGACTGCACGATTTACGCCGCGTGGCGGGCCGGGCCGTATGCGCGGGTCTCGCTCAGCGGCACAAATCGCGCTTTACGTCCGGACACATACCCCCTGCGGTGCCCCCTTCACCGCCCGCACAGACCCACCCGCCCCGGCCGGTCCGGGTCGTTTGTGCGCGGGCTGTCCACCGGCGGGAGGGGGCCGGGGTCGCAGGAGGTGACGTCCCCGGATGTAGAGCGTGATTTGTGCCGCTGAACGGTCCGCAGTCGACCGACGAAGCCGCACGCGGCGTAAATCATGCATCCGGGGATGCGCCTCCGGAGTGCCCCGGCCCCCGGCACAGGGCGAACCGGCCGCACCCGCAACCGCCCAGACCCACGACCCCTCGCCGGGAGGCGACCCCGCAAGCCATGGCTACGCCACCCCCTCCGGCTCCGGCTCCGAGGACATCGGCGCGCTCAGCGTGTTCTCCGGGGTCGACGGCGGAGGTTCCGTGTCCGTGTCGGTGGGGCTGCTGGTCGGCTCCTCCGACGGCGGGGTCGACGCGGGCGGCTCCGGGGTCGTGGGGGTGCTCGGCGACGTCGCCGAGTGGGTGGGGGTGGGCGTCGTCGAGGGCTCGGGGGGCTGTTCCGGCTCGGACGAGCCGTCGGACGGGTCCGTACCGTCGTCGGAGGGGCTGTCCGAGGGCGTCGCGGACTCGGACGGGCCCTCGCTGCTCGTCGACGCCGTGACGTCCGGGACGTTCTGATCGATCAGCGGAGTGCCGGGGTCGTCGTCCGTGGTGCCGACGGGCTGGTCGTCGGTGCCGGGGTCGTCGGTGCTGTCCGGGTCGGCGGACTGTTCCGTACGGAGCTTGTCCACGGGGGCCTTCTCGTTGCCCGAGGTCGCGCCGATCGTGACGACCGTACCGAGTACGGCCGCGAGCACCGCGCCCGCGCCCGCCGCGACCAGGTTGCGCCGCGCGCCGCCGAAGACCGGGCGGCGGCCGGACTGCTGGGGGCCCTGCCGGCTCACAAGCGTCACGTTCTCGCCGGAGCCGGGACCGCCGGGACCGCCGGGACCGCCGAGGCCACCCGGACCACCGAGTCCGCCGGGACCGCCCGGACCACCGGCCCCACCCGCCGGAAGCGCCCGCATCGGCGCGCGTACCGCCGTCGGCGTGGCATCGCCCGGAGGCAGGGACAGCGGCAGGGACGGCGGCACGGACAAGGGCGCGGGCGCCGCCGAGCGGGCCGGCCCCTCGTGCCGTACGAGCGACGCCGAGACGCCCCGCGGACCGCCCTCGCGGTCCGTGACCAGGGCGAGCGCCCGGCGGCCCGCGACCGTACCGACCTTGTCGGCGACCGCGCCGCGCAGGGCGACGGACGCCTCCAGCTCAGCGCGGGCGAGGGGAAGGTTGCCCACGCAGAGCGCGAGGACGCCCAACTCGTGGTGGAAATAGGCTTCTTCGGCGACCTCGCCGGCGAGCCGCGCGGCCTCGGAGCCGGTCCGCAGGACGCGTTCCAGCGCGCCCCAGTGCAGCCCGGCGAGGAACGCGGGCGCGGCACTGCGGGCGAGCAGGACGGCGGCGCTGGGGTGGCCGATCTCGCCGTCGGACGAGCCGGACAGGCCGGACGTACGGGAGGAGCCGGCCGCGCCGGACACGCCGGACGCGCCCGCGGACCCCGCCGCGTCGCCCGTGACCAGCGGCCCCATCGCCGCGAGGATCGCGTCGGCCTCGGCGACGGCCCGCTCGGGGGTGACCGAGGGGTGCCCCGCCCACCAGGCGTAGTGCTGGGCGGCCGTGTGCGCGTGGCCGACCGCGTCGTCCGCGTACCCGCGCGCCGCGAGCTGCGCGACGACGCCGGGGGCGAGCCGGTAGCGGGGGCCGACGGGGGTGAGCAGTCCGCAGTTCATGAGTTCGCCGAGGGCCGCGTCGGCGTGGGTGTCGCCGACGAGGGCCGGCAGATGGGCCTGGTGCGGCACCTCGCCGCCGAGCGCGACGGCGAAGCGCAGGGTGGCGCGGGCGGCGTCGCTGAGCCGGGAGGCGAGGAGCGCGGCGGGCGCGGCGCCCTCGCCGAGGGTGGGCAGCGGGGTGTCGTATCCGTCGGCGGCGTCGCCGGCGCCGGCCACGACCGGCAGCGCGTCGCGCGCCGCGTCGCCGGACGCGCGTGCGAAGGGCTCGAACTCGTCGGAGAGATCGGCGCCGCCGCGCAGCAGATCGCGCTGGCGCAGCAGCGCGCCCGCCTGGACGAAGCGGAGCGGCAGGCCCTCGGACTCGAACCAGAGGTCGCCCGCCCAGTTCGCCTCCTCGTCGGTGAGGGCGCGTTCCACGATGCGTTCGAGGAGTTCCAGCGAGGAGCCGCGGCCGAGTCCGCCGAGCGGGACCTCGTCGAGGCGGGCACCCGCCGAGGGCTGCTCGGTCTCCGGGGCGGCGGCGAGCAGGTAGGCGCATTCGGGGGTGGCCGCGAGAAGTTCGTCCAGCGCCTCGCCGCCGAGTTCGAGGTCGTCGAGGACGACGACGGCGCCGATGGTGCGGACGGCTTCGCGCAGTTCCGTACGGTCGGGCCGGTGGAGCGGGGCCCGGTGGACGGCGGCGTACAGCTCGTACAGCAGCTCGGTGGTGGTGCGGCGGTGGCCGGAGAGGCGGACGACGCCGTCGGGCGCGAGGTCCGCGCAGTCGGCGGCGACGGCTTCGAGCAGCGCGGTACGGCCGGAGCCCGGCTGGCCGGTCAGGCGTACGGACCGGCCGCGGCCCAGCAGTTCCGCCAGCCGCTCGCGCTCCTCCCGCCGCTCCAACAGCGGGAGCGGCGGTGCGGCGGGCCCCGGCGGTACGGGCGGGCGGCCCGCGCGCTGGAGGTCGGCGCGTTCCTCGGCGGTGTAACGCCCGGGCGCGGCGGGCCGGCTGCCTGGCGGGCAGCGCTCGATCTCGCTGCCGTCAACGGGGTTGACGGTCAGCAGGAGGTCTCCGGAGATCAGCTGAACGGTGCGGACGGGGGGCGGGGTGACGCCGCCGCCCTTGATGTGCGCCACGGCTGACGCGTGTTCACCGCCGGATGCGGAGTGATCGGCGCGGCCGGAGCCGTCGGTGGGACCGGGGCGGCCCGCGTCGTCGACGCCCGTGCCGCGCACGTCGTCGCGTGCGTACTCGTCCGGTCCCCGGTGTATCGGGTCCATGGTGAAAGCCCCCCAGATCGTGGCGTGCGGTGCCCCCGGCCTCACACGCCCATCTGTCGCTTCTGGTCCGGTGCCTGCTCTACGGGTCGGTCAATTCGCAGACGGGCGAACCCTAGACCTCGGGTCAGTATCCACGAACAGCCGGGGTGGTCAGCAGTCCAAGACATCACGGTCTTATGAGGATTGTGTGGTGTGCCCGGCTCGGCCCCTTGGGTCCCGGACCGGTTCCTTCGCTCCAGGTCAGACCCGAGGAAGCGATTCAGCGGCGATGCCGCCCTCGATGGCGAGAATGCGATGGAGCCGGGTGGCCACCAGCAGACGCTGCATCTGCGGGGGGACACCCCTCAGCACAAGCCTGCGTCCGCACCGCCCCGCGCGCCGGTGGGCTCCCATGATGACACCGAGTCCGGTGGCGTCCCAGGAGTCCAGCTCGGTCAGGTCGAGCACCAGATCGCCGGCGCCGTCGTCGACGGCCGAGTGCAGGACCGTACGGGCGTCCGCCGCGCTGCGGACGTCGAGGCGGCCCCCGACGACCAGCTCGGCGTGGTCGCCCCTGATGTGCATATGCGCTCCCCGAGAGTGCTTTTCCGTGCTCGGTGCCTGAATCTGTGTTTTCCGTACCTTCAACAACTGACGGCCTGGCGGCCGGAGAAGTTGCCGTTCGTGAGCGAACCGATACCGAATTCACCCCACGGGGTGATGGGATTCGGCCGATCCGGCGCACAGGCGGCCGGTTCAGTGCGTGTAGAAGCCCTGCCCGCTCTTGCGCCCGATGTCACCCGCGTCCACCATCCGGCGCATCAGCTCGGGCGGGGCGAACTTCTCGTCCTGGGACTCGGTGTAGATGTTGTCGCTCGCGTGCAGCAGGATGTCGACCCCGGTCAGGTCGGCGGTGGCGAGCGGGCCCATGGCGTGGCCGAAGCCCAGCTTGCAGGCGATGTCGATGTCCTCGGCGGACGCCACGCCCGACTCGTAGAGCTTGGCTGCCTCGACGACGAGCGCGGAGATCAGCCGGGTGGTGACGAAGCCCGCGACATCGCGGTTGACGACGATGCAGGTCTTGCCGATGGACTCGGCGAACTCCCGTGCGGTGGCGAGCGTTTCGTCGCTGGTCTTGTAGCCGCGCACCAGCTCGCAGAGCCGCATCATCGGCACGGGCGAGAAGAAGTGCGTACCGACGACGCGCTCCGGGCGGCCGGTCACCGCCGCGATCTTGGTGATCGGGATGGCGGAGGTGTTGGAGGCGAGGACTGCGTCGTCCCGTACGAGCTTGTCGAGCGCGCGGAAGATCTCGTGCTTGACGTCGAGCTTCTCGAAGACCGCCTCGACCACGACATCGGCGTCGGCGACGGCGTCGAGATCCGTGGTCGTGGTGATCCGGGAGAGCGCCGTGTCGGCGTCGGCCTCCTCCAGCTTCCCCTTGGCGACGAACCTGCCGTACGAGGCCCGGATGCCGTCCACTCCCCTGGCCAGCGCCGCGTCGGTGACATCCCGCAGCACGACGTCCCAGCCCGCCTGGGCCGCGACCTGCGCGATTCCGGATCCCATGAGTCCGGCTCCGACAACGGCGAGCTTCCTGGCCACGGCGTACCCCACGATTCTCGAATGGCTTCTGTTCAGCCTTGACGTCACTTTTACAACTTCCCGCTCTGCCGGAGGTTAGCGGTCACGGACGGCCGTGTAACGGCGAAGAGATGCGCGTCACGTCTCACATGACGGACATCACACCGGCGGGACCGGCCGGCCGCCGCGCCCTCCTCCGGCCGGGCCCATCCGGCGCCGCGCGCCGCGTACTTGAGCGCGGGGCCACCGGCGGCTCATTAGGCTGGCCGCATGGTCAATCTGACGCGTATCTACACCCGCACCGGCGACAAGGGCACCACCGCGCTCGGCGACATGAGCCGTACCGCCAAGACCGACCTCCGGATCTCCGCGTACGCCGACGCCAACGAGGCCAACGCCGTCATCGGTACGGCGATCGCCCTCGGGCAGCTCGCGCCCGAGGTCGTCAAGGTCCTGGTCCGGGTGCAGAACGACCTCTTCGATGTGGGCGCGGACCTGTCCAACCCGGTCGTGGAGGACCCGAAGTATCCGCCGCTGCGGGTCGAGCAGTCGTACATCGACAAGCTGGAGGCGGACTGCGACCACTTCCTGGAGTCCCTGGAGAAGCTCCGCAGCTTCATCCTCCCCGGCGGTACGCCGGGCGCGGCCCTGCTGCACCAGGCGTGCACGGTGGTGCGACGGGCCGAGCGCTCGACCTGGGCGGCGTTCGATGTGCACGGGGAGTCGATGAACGCCCTGACGGCGACGTATCTGAACCGTCTCTCCGACCTGCTGTTCATCCTGGCCCGGGTGGCGAACAAGGAGGTCGGGGACGTGCTGTGGGTGCCGGGCGGGGACCGCTGAGGGCGCACCCCCGGACGTGTGACAACGTGCTCCGGGAGGAACTTCAGCACCTTTATCCGGACGGGGCCGCCGTATGCCGACCATCGAGGAGACCGCCGACGCCCGGCGCGTGACGCGCTGGCGCGGCGGGCTGTTCGCCCTGTTCGGGGTCGTCGGGGTGTCGATGGCGTCCTGGGTGACCCGTACGCCCGCCATCCGCGACGAGATCGGCGCGTCCACCGCAGGGATGGGCGTCGTCATCTTCGGGCTGTCCGTGGGCGCGATGGCCGGTGTCCTCGCCTCCGGCTATCTCGTCGCCCGTCACGGCGGCCGTCCCGTCGCCGCCGTGGGCGTCTCCCTGGTCGTCCTGAGTACGGTGGTCCTGGGCGCCGGCGCGGCGGCCGGCAGCGCGGCCGGGGTCTTCTGCGCCCTGATGCTCTTCGGCTCCGGCAGCGGGCTGATGGAGATCGCCGTCAATGTCGAGGGCGCGGCGGTGGAACAGGCCCTGGGCCGCCCGGTACTGCCCGCCCTGCACGGCTGTTTCAGCGCGGGTACGGTCGTCGGCGCGGGGCTCGGCATCCTGCTGACGGCCGTCGACTTCCCCGTCGTATGGCATCTGTGGGCCGTGGGGGCGCTCTGCGCGCCCGTCGCGCTGTGGGCGGTGCTCCAGATGCCCGCGCACACCGGCCGGGAGACCGCCGGATCCGCCGACGCGCCGCGGCTGACACCGGCCGAGCGGCTGGCGGTCTGGCGCGAGCCGCGGGTGCGGATGCTGGGCGTGATCGTGCTGGGCATGGCCCTGGTCGAGGGCGCGGCCAACGACTGGCTGCCGCTGATCATGGTGGACGGTTACGGGCTGGGCTCCGCCTACGGCTCGCTGGTCTACACGCTCTTCGCGGTGGCCATGACGGCCGGCCGGTTCTGCGGCGAGTACGTCCTCGACCGCTTCGGCCGCACCACCGTGGTCCGTACGAGCGCGGTCTTCGCCGCCGCCGGGATCCTCGTCGTCGTCCTCTCCCCGCATCCGGCGCCGGCCGCAGTCGCCGTCGTGCTGTGGGGGCTCGGTGCCTCGCTGGGCTTCCCCGTCACCCTCTCGGCGGCCGGGGACACCCCGCACGGGGCCGCCGCCCGGGTCAGCGCCGTGGCCACCACCGGCTATCTCGCCTTCCTCGCGGGCCCGCCCGCGCTCGGTCTCCTGGGCGAGCATGTGGGCCTGCGCAACGCGATGCTCGCGGTCGCGGTCGCGGCGGTCGTCGCGGGCACACTGTCCCGGGCGGCGGCCCGGCCGGCCGTCGAGAGCTGAACGCCTGACGCTCAGCGCTTCGTCATCAGCGGCGGGGCGGACTCCGGCTCCCCCGCCGGGTCCTTCGGCGGCTTGTGCGGCCACAGCAGAAACGTCAGCGCGATCACCCCGTGGATCCCGGCCGCCCGTACCGCGAGGGCCTGCCAGTCCGCCAGCGGCCCGGTCCGGCTCGCGTCGCCCACGTACGCGATCGCCAGCTGGAGCAGGACCAGCGCGACGGAGGCGGCCACGACGGTACGGAGCCACAGCCCGCCCTCGTAACGCGCCCGCGCCATGCCGTAGCGCGGCGGCCGGACCGGGGGCGGGCCGCCCGCGAAGCGGTGGGCGGCCCAGCCGTCGATCCGCTTGACCGTGTAGTGGCCGTAGCCGACGGTGAAGCCGATGTAGAGCGCGGCCAGCCCGTGCTTCCAGTCCGGCTCCGCGCCGTTCCTCAGGTCGATGACCGTGACGGTCAGCAGGACGACCTCCAGCAGCGGTTCCAGCAGCAGGACCGCCCCGCCCAGGCGCGGCAGCCGCGCCAGGTAGCGCAGCGCCAGTCCGCCGGCCAGCAGCACCCAGAATCCGACCTCACAGATGATGATCAGTGTGACGATCACGGCTCCACTCCCTCTCTCTCCGCTCCAGCCTCCCGTCCCCGGGGCCGCACCACGTCGTCGGCGGTGACGAGACGCGACTGCATCCTTCGATGCAGTCCCGCGGTCCGGCTCCCCCGCTGTGGTGAGGCCCGGCCGCGACCGGCGGTGTTGGATGGCGGGGTGTACCTCTCCTCTCTCCGGCCGCACCGCGACGATGTGCTGATCGCCGCCGCCGGGCTGGTCGGCGGGCTCGCCCTGTGGGCCGTCGGACTGCACTTCCAGGGCGTACGGCTGCTGCCGGGACCCTGGGTGCTGCTGCCGCTGACCGTCATGGCCGGTCTCGAACTGCTGCGCAGGACCGCGCCCCGGACCGCTCTGGCGATCGGCACGGCCGCGCTGGTCTGCGATCAGCTCACGACGGGCAGCGTCGCGACCGTCCTGATGTACACCGACCTGGTCTACGCGGCGGTGCTGTACGGGCCCCCGGCCGCCGCCCGCCGTATCCCCCGGGCCGCGGCGGCGGTCACGGTGGTGGCCGCGCTCGGCTTCACCGCCTGGTTCCAGCGGGCCGACGCGCTGCTGATCGGCCTGGCCATCGGTCTGGTCGCCTATACGCCCGCCGCCACGGGGGCGCTGGTCCGCAACCACCGCGACGCCGCCGAGGCCGCCCGGCTGCGGGCCGGGCAGATCGCACTCCTCGCGGAGATGGACCGTACGCAGGCGGTCACCGCCGAGCGCGCGCGGATGGCCCGCGAGCTGCACGACATGGTCGCCAACCACCTCTCGGCGATCGCGATCCACTCCACCGCCGCGCTCTCCCTCGACGACGAGCGCACCAGCCGGGAGGCGCTCGGCGTCATCCGGGAGAACAGCGTCGACGGGCTGGCGGAGATGCGCCGGCTGATCGGCATCCTGCGCAGCCGCGACGGCGAAGGCGGTGACGGCGGCGAGGCGCGGGTCCCGGCCGCCGCCCCGGCCCTGAGCGCGCTGGACACCCTGCTGGAGCAGGCCCGTACGAACGGCGCGTCCAGCGGGCTCGTCTTCACCCTGGACGACGGGCGCGACCCCGGGACCGTACTCCCCGCGCCGGTGGAGCCGGCCGCGTACCGCATCGTCCAGGAGTCGCTGACCAACGCGCTCAAGCATGCGGCGCCCGGTACCGTCGCCGTCGAACTGGCTTCGGTGGAGGGCGCGCTGACGGTACGGATCAGCAGCCCGTACGAGAAGCGCCCAGGCCCGCGCGCCCCCGGCTCGGCCGCCGGGCTGATCGGGATGCGCGAGCGGGTGGCGCTGCTGGACGGAGTGTTCGAGGCCGGGCCCGACGCGGCGGGCCGGAGCTGGGTGGTGCGGGCGGAGCTGCCCGTCACGGAAGGAGGCGGTACGGCATGACGATCCGGGTGCTGGTCGCGGAGGACCAGTCGGCGGTACGGGCGGGGCTGGTGCTGATCCTGCGCAGCGCCCCGGACATCGAGGTCGCCGGGGAGGCGTCCGACGGGGTGGAGGCGGTGGCGCTGGCCCGCGAACTCCGCCCCGATCTGGTGCTGATGGATGTGCAGATGCCCCGGCTCGACGGGGTGTCGGCGACCCGGCAGGTGGTCGCCGAGGGGCTGGCGGACGTGCTGGTGCTGACGACGTTCGATCTGGACGAGTACGTCTTCGGGGCGCTGCGCGCGGGCGCCGCCGGGTTCCTCCTCAAGAACGCGGAGGCCGCCGAACTGCTGGCGGCCGTACGGACGGTGGCGCGCGGCGAGGGGCTGATCGCCCCGGCCGTGACCCGCCGGCTGATCGCCGAGTTCGCCGCGCACCCGCCCATGGGCGCGGCGGCGGGGACGGCCGGCCCCGGGGCCCTGGCCACGCTGACGCGGCGGGAGCGCGAGGTGCTGTCCTGCCTGGGCGAGGGGCTGTCGAACGCGCGGATCGCGGTCCGTCTCGACATGGCGGAGGCGACCGTGAAGACCCATGTGAGCAGGCTGTTGGGGAAGTTGGAGCTGCACAACCGCGTACAGGCGGCGGTCCTCGCGCGCGAGTGGGGCATCTGAGCCCCACCCGGCTCGTCTGGTCTGGACCTATTGACGGGTGGTCCAGACCTTTCTACTCTCACCGCACAGTCTGCGGTAGGAGCCACCGCACGATGAGCCCACCCAACTCATCCGAGGAGCACACGTGAACACCCAGCCGACCCCCCACATACGACGCCTCCGGCGCAGAACCGTCGCGGGACTGACCGCGCTTCTGCTGCCGCTCGGCGCGCTTGTCGGTCTCGCCACCCCCACCCAAGCCGCCCCCACCCAAGCCACCACCCAATCCACCGCCGGCCGAACCACCTCCGCCCTGGCCGCCGCCCCGACCGCCACCTACACCAAGGTCTCCGACTGGGGCACGGGCTTCGAGGGCAAGTGGACGGTGACCAACTCCGGTTCCACCAGCCTCTCCTCCTGGACCGTGGAGTGGGACTTCCCCTCCGGTACGGCCGTCACCTCCGGCTGGGACGCCGACATCACCGGCGCGGCCAACCACTGGACCGCCAGGAACAAGTCCTGGAACGGCACCCTCGCCCCCGGCGCCTCGATCAGCTTCGGCTTCAACGGCACCGGCGCCGGCGCCCCCTCCGGCTGCAAGCTCAACGGCGCCGCGTGCGACGGCTCGGGCACCCCGGACCCCGGCACCCCCGACCCGGGCACTCCCGACCCCGGCACCCCGGACCCGGGCGACCCCGGTACGTCCGGCAAGGTCAAGCTCGGCTACTTCACCGAGTGGGGCGTCTACGGCCGTAACTACCACGTCAACAACCTGGTGACCTCGGGCTCCGCCGCCAAGATCACCCACATCAACTACTCGTTCGGCAATGTCGTCGGCGGCAAGTGCGTCATGGGCGACAGCTACGCGGCGATCGACAAGGCCTACACCGCCGACCAGTCCGTGGACGGCGTCGCCGACAACTGGGAGCAGCCGCTGCGCGGCAACTTCAACCAGCTGCGCAAGCTCAAGGCGAAGTACCCGCACCTGAAGATCCTCTGGTCGTTCGGCGGCTGGACCTGGTCCGGCGGCTTCACCGAGGCCATGCAGAACCCGACGGCCTTCGCCCAGTCCTGTTACGACCTGGTGAAGGACCCCCGGTGGGCCGATGTCTTCGACGGCATCGACCTGGACTGGGAGTACCCGAACGACTGCGGGCTGTCCTGCGACTCCAGCGGACCCGCCGTCTTCAAGACGATGAGCCAGGCCATGCGCGCCAAGTTCGGTACGGGCAGCCTCGTCACGGCGGCGGTCACGGCCGACGCCTCGACCGGCGGCAAGATCGACAAGGTCGACTACGCGGGCGCCGCCCCGTATCTCGACTGGCTCAACGTCATGACGTACGACTTCTTCGGCGCCTTCAGCGCCCAGGGCCCCACCGCCCCGCACTCCCCGCTCACCTCGTACACCGGCATCCCCAAGGCAGGCTTCAACTCCGCCGACGCGATCGCCCGGTTCAAGGCGCAGGGTGTGCCGGCCTCGAAGCTGCTCCTCGGGATCGGCTTCTACGGGCGCGGCTGGACGGGCGTGACCCAGGCGACGCCCGGCGGCACCGCCACCGGCGCGGCTCCGGGTACGTACGAGGCGGGCATCGAGGACTACAAGGTGCTGAAGAACACCTGCCCGGCGACCGGCACGATCGCGGGCACCGCGTACGCCAAGTGCGGCTCCAACTGGTGGAGTTACGACACCCCGGCCACGATCACCTCGAAGATGGCGTGGGCCAACCAGCAGAGCCTGGGCGGCGCGTTCTTCTGGGAGTTCTCCGGTGACACCACCAACGGCGAGCTGGTGACGGCGCTCAGCAGCGGACTCGGATAACCGTCCGGGAGTACGAGCGAGGGGGCGGCGCCCATGGGCACCGCCCCCTCGGCCACGTCACCGCAGCCGCGTCACACCGTCCGCGTCACGCGACGTTGACGCGCTGTCCGGGCGGCGCCGCCTCCAGCCAGGCCAGGAAGCCGGTGAGCGCGTCGTCGCTCATCGCCAGCTCCAGCCGGACGCCCCGGTGGGTACAGCCGAGGATCACGGCGTCGGAGAGGAGCGCCAGCTCCTCCTCGCCCTCGGGGGCCCGCCTGGCCAGCACCTCGATCGCGGAGCGCTCCAGGGTACGGCGCGGACGCGGGGCGTACGAGAAGACCCGGAACCAGTTGATCCGGTCGCTGTTGTAGCGGGCGACCCCGTACACCCAGCCCTTGCCCGACAGATCGGGCTCCTCGGACACCTCCCACCGCAGACTGCAGTCGAACGTGCCGCCGGAGCGCTGGATCAGCCGCCGGCGCAGCCCGAAGACGAAGAGCCCCAACGCAACCAGGACGACGACCAGTCCGCAGACAAGCAGAGCGAGGATCATCAACACCGACCTCCTCGCTCATCCAGTACCGGAACCACAGAAACCGCACCCGCATCGCCTCAGCCGCGACCCGGTCCGGAGGGGTCCGGAGCGAGCCGCGGCTGAGGGTAAATCCGTGGTGACCGCCCCTATCGGGCCGCCACCGCACGCAGACGGACGTCGGCACGACGCTCGGCGGCGGCGTCCTGACCCGACTTCGCGCGCTCCAGCGCCCGCTCCGCACGCTGGGGGTCGATCTCGTCAGCCAGCTCGGCGAACTCCGCCAGCAGCGAGAGCTTGTTGTCGGCGAACGAGAGGAAACCGCCGTGCACAGCGGCGACGACCGTTCCCCCGTCACTCGTCCGGATGGTCACCGGGCCCGACTCCAGCACACCGAGCAGCGGCTGGTGACCGGGCATGACGCCGATGTCACCGGACGTGATGCGCGCGACGACCAGGGTGGCCTCGCCGGACCAGACGCTGCGGTCCGCGGCGACCAGCTCGACATGCAGCTCAGCAGCCATGGGTGGGGCTCCTCGGGTCACCACCCGGTCGTATCGCCGGGTGTTGGCTTCAATTCTATGGGGTGGTCGGTGGTGCGTGCGCCGGAGGGGGGCGGGAGCGGTCCCGCCCCCCTCTTGGCGGCACTCAGGAGACGCCCAGCTCCTTGGCGCTGGCCTTGAGGTCGTCAAGGCCACCGCACATGAAGAACGCCTGCTCGGGGAAGTGGTCGTAGTCCCCGTCGATGATCGCGTTGAACGCGGCGATCGACTCGTCGAGCGGTACGTCCGAACCGTCCAGGCCGGTGAACTGCTTGGCGGCGTGGGTGTTCTGCGAGAGGAAACGCTCGACGCGACGGGCACGGTGGACAACGAGCTTGTCCTCCTCGCCCAGCTCGTCGATACCGAGGATCGCGATGATGTCCTGGAGGTCCTTGTACTTCTGCAGGGTCCCCTTGACGCGGCTGGCCGCGTTGTAGTGGTCCTGCGAGATGTAGCGCGGGTCCAGGATGCGGGACGTCGAGTCCAGCGGGTCCACCGCGGGGTAGATGCCCTTCTCCGAGATCGGACGCGACAGCACGGTCGTCGCGTCGAGGTGCGCGAAGGTCGTGGCCGGGGCCGGGTCGGTCAGGTCGTCCGCGGGGACGTAGATCGCCTGCATCGAGGTGATCGAGTGACCGCGGGTCGAGGTGATGCGCTCCTGGAGCACACCCATCTCGTCCGCCAGGGTCGGCTGGTAACCCACCGCGGACGGCATACGGCCGAGCAGCGTGGAGACCTCGGAGCCGGCCTGGGTGAAGCGGAAGATGTTGTCGATGAAGAGCAGCACGTCCTGCTTCTGCACATCGCGGAAGTACTCCGCCATGGTCAGGGCGGACAGGGCGACCCGCAGACGGGTGCCCGGCGGCTCGTCCATCTGGCCGAAGACCAGCGCGGTCTTGTCCAGAACGCCCGAGTCGGTCATCTCGTCGATGAGGTCGTTGCCCTCACGGGTGCGCTCACCGACACCGGCGAACACGGAAACACCGTCGTGCAGCTTGGCCACACGCATGATCATTTCCTGGATGAGGACCGTCTTGCCGACGCCCGCACCACCGAACAGACCGATCTTGCCGCCCTTGACGTACGGGGTCAGCAGGTCGACGACCTTCAGGCCGGTCTCGAACATCTCGGTCTTCGACTCGAGCTGGTCGAAGGCCGGGGCCTTGCGGTGGATCGGCCAGCGCTCGGTGATCTGCGCCTCGGCCTCCGGCTCGTTCAGGATCTGACCGAGGGTGTTGAACACCTTGCCCTTGGTCACATCGCCGACCGGTACGGTGATGCCCGCGCCCGTGTTGGTCACCGGGGACTGGCGGACCAGACCGTCGGTGGGCTGCATCGAGATCGCGCGCACGACACCCTCGCCCAGGTGCTGGGCGACTTCGAGGGTCAGCGTCTTGCGCTTGCCGTTCTCGGCCGGGTCGGCCACCTCGACGTGCAGTGCGTTGTAGATCTCCGGCATCGCGTCGACGGGGAATTCCACGTCGACGACCGGGCCGATGACACGGGACACGCGCCCCGTGGCTGCGGCCACAGCGTTCTCGGTAGTCGTCGTCATTTACCTGTCACTCCCCGCGGTCGCGTCGGCCAGAGCGCTCGCGCCACCGACGATCTCGCTGATTTCCTGGGTGATTTCGGCCTGGCGGGCCGCGTTGGCAAGCCGGGAGAGGGTCTTGATGAGCTCCCCGGCGTTGTCGGTCGCCGACTTCATCGCGCGGCGGGTGGCGGCGTGCTTGGAAGCGGCGGCCTGGAGCAGCGCGTTGTAGATACGGCTCTCGATGTAGCGCGGCAGCAGGGCGTCGAGGACGTCCTCCGCCGATGGCTCGAAGTCGAACAGCGGACGGACCTCGCCGCCGCGCTTGAAGACCTCGGCCGACTCCTCCGCGCTGCTCGGTGCGAGCGTGAGCGGCAGCAGCCGCCGCTCGACCGGAGTCTGCGTCATCATCGAAACGAATTCCGTGAAGACGATGTGGACCTCGTCCACCCCGCCCTCCGCCGTGTCCGTGGTGATCGCCTCGATGAGCGGGGCGGCCACCACCTTCGCGTCGGCGTAGGTCGGGTTGTCCGTGAAGCCGGTCCAGGAGTCCGCGACCGGGCGGTCGCGGAAGCCGTAGTAGGCCAGGCCCTTGCGACCCACGATGTAGGTCACGACGTCCTTGCGCTCACGGCTGAGCTGACTGGTGAGGTGCTCGGCCGCCTTGATGGCGTTCGAGGAGTAGCCCCCGGCCAGACCGCGGTCGCTCGTGATGAGCAGGACCGCGGCCCGGGTCGGGTTCTCGACCTCGGTGGTCAGGGCGTGCTTGGTGGTGGAACCGACCGCCACCGAGGTCACCGCGTGGGTGAGCTCGGTCGCGTACGGCTCGGACGCCGCCACCTGGCGCTGCGCCTTGACGATGCGCGAGGCGGCGATCATCTCCATCGCCTTGGTGATCTTCTTGGTCGCGGTGACGGATTTGATGCGACGCTTGTAGACCCGGAGCTGGGCTCCCATGAGTCAGGTCCCTTCCGTCGTCACTTGGAGACGTTAACGGCCGGCGCGTCGTCTCCGAGGAGCTTGCCGTCCGAGGTCTCGAACTGCCGCTTGAAGCCGGCGACGGCGTCCGCGATCGACTGGAGCGTGTCGTCGGACATCTTGGCGCCCTCGGCGATGCTGGTCAGCAGCTCCTTGCGCTCGCGGCGCAGGTGCTCCAGCAGCTCGCTCTCGAAGCGGCGGATGTCCTCGACCGGTACGTCGTCCATCTTGCCGGTGGTGCCGGCCCAGACGGAGACGACCTGCTCCTCCACCGGGTACGGGGCGTACTGCGGCTGCTTCAGCAGCTCGACGATGCGCTTGCCGCGCTCCAGGGAGGCCTTGGAGGTGGCGTCCAGGTCGGAACCGAAGGACGCGAACGCCTCCAGCTCGCGGTACTGGGCGAGGTCCACGCGCAGTCGGCCGGAGACCTGGCGCATCGCCTTGTGCTGGGCGGAGCCGCCGACTCGGGAGACCGAGATACCGACGTTCAGCGCGGGCCGCTGGCCGGCGTTGAACAGGTCGGACTCCAGGAAGCACTGGCCGTCGGTGATGGAGATGACGTTGGTCGGGATGAACGCCGACACGTCGTTGGCCTTCGTCTCGACGATCGGCAGACCCGTCATCGAACCGGCGCCCATCTCGTCGGAGAGCTTGGCGCAGCGCTCCAGCAGACGCGAGTGCAGGTAGAAGACGTCGCCCGGGTAGGCCTCACGGCCCGGCGGACGGCGCAGCAGCAGGGACACGGCGCGGTAGGCGTCGGCCTGCTTCGAGAGGTCGTCGAAGATGATCAGGACGTGCTTGCCCTGGTACATCCAGTGCTGGCCGATGGCCGAACCGGTGTACGGCGCCAGGTACTTGAAGCCGGCCGGGTCGGACGCGGGGGCCGCGACGATCGTCGTGTACTCCAGCGCGCCGGCGTCCTCCAGCGCACCGCGTACGGACGCGATGGTGGAGCCCTTCTGGCCGATGGCGACGTAGATGCAGCGGACCTGCTTGTTCACGTCGCCCGAGCGCCAGTTGTCGCGCTGGTTGATGATCGTGTCGACGGCCAGCGCGGTCTTGCCGGTCTGCCGGTCGCCGATGATCAGCTGACGCTGACCGCGGCCGATCGGCACCATCGCGTCGACGGCCTTGTAGCCGGTCTGCATCGGCTCGTGGACCGACTTGCGGACCATGACGCCGGGGGCCTGCAGCTCAAGGGCGCGGCGGTCCTCGGTCGCGATCTCGCCGAGACCGTCGATCGGGTTGCCGAGCGGGTCGACGACGCGACCCAGGTAGCCCTCGCCGACAGCCACGGAGAGGACCTCGCCGGTACGGGTGACCGGCTGCCCCTCCTCGATACCGCTGAACTCGCCGAGGACGATCGCACCGATCTCGCGCTCCTCGAGGTTGAGGGCGAGACCAAGGGTGCCGTCCTCGAACTTCAGCAGCTCGTTCGCCATGGCCGAGGGCAGGCCCTCGATCTTGGCGATACCGTCTCCGGCCACGCTGACCGTACCGACCTCCTCGCGCGAGGCCGCGTCCGGCTTGTACGACTGGACAAAGTTCTCCAGCGCATCCCGGATCTCCTCCGGCCGGATCGTGAGCTCCGCCATCTGGGTTCCCTGCTCTCCTTGTTGGGCCCGAAGTTTCTTTGGGGGTCTGCGTTTCCGCTCTGGGGGCGACCCCCAGGAAATCTTCTGCAGTCTCTGCACGGCCCAACCGGGCCGCTGGTCTTGCTGTCTTCGTTTGTGCCGGTGATCAAGCGGTAAGCCGGTGATCGCTGTGCCGGTGATCAGCCGGCGAGCCGCCGCTCGGCCTCTTCGAGCCGGTCCGAGACCGTCCCGTTGATGACCTCGTCGCCGACCCGCACCGTCACTCCGCCGAGGACCGCGGGGTCCACGTCCAGGTTCAGATGCATCGGGTGGCCGTACAGCTTGGCCAGGGCCGCGCCGAGGCGCTGCTTCTGTCCGTCCGTGAGCGGCACCGCCGAGGTGACGACGGCGACCAGGCGTTCCCGGCGGGCCGCGGCGAGCCGGGAGAGGGTCTGGAGACCCGCTTCCAGGCTACGTCCCCGGGGCCGGGTCACCAGACGTACCACCAGTCGCTCGGTGACCGGGTTGGCCCGGCCGCCCAGCAGGCTGTGCAGCAGCGTGGTCTTGGCGGCGACGGTCGCCGACCGGTCGGTCAGCGCGGCGCGCAGCGCCTGGTCGGACTCGACGATCCGGCCGAACCGGAACAGCTCGTCCTCCACATCGTCCAGTCCACCGGCCCGCTGCGCGGCGGTCAGCTCGGCGGAGGAGGCCAGCTCCTCCACCGCGTCGACCAGGTCACGCGGACCCGACCAGCGGCTGCGGACCATGCCGGCGATCAGATCGGCGGTCACGCCGCCCACCTGCCCGCCGAGCAGCTGACCGGCCAGCTCGGCCTTGGCCTCGCCGGACCGCGCCGGGTCGGTCAGGACCCGGCGCAGCGAGACCTCGCGGTCGAGCAGCACGGTGACCGCGCTCAGCTCTTCCGAGAGCTCCGCCACGTCGACCGAGGTGGAGTCGGTGAGCGCGTCGAGGCGCTCGCGCGCTGCGGTCAGCGCCGTACGGCTCGCTCCCTGCGTCATCACCGGGCGGCCTCGGCCTTCGCGGCACCGTTCTCGAGCTCGTCGAGGAAGCGGTCGATGGTGCGGCTCTGCCGGGCGCTGTCCTCAAGGGACTCGCCGACCAGCTTGCCGGCCAGGTCGGTGGCGAGCTTGCCCACGTCCTGACGGAGCGCGCTGGACGCGGCCTTGCGGTCGGCCTCGATCTGGGCGTGGCCGGCAGCGATGATCTCTTCGCGCTGCCGCTGGCCTTCCGCCTTCATCTCCTGGATGATCGCGGTGCCCTGCTCGGTCGCCTCCTGGCGGAGACGGGCGGCCTCGTGCCGGGCCTCGGCGAGCTGGGCCTTGTACTGCTCAAGGACGCTCTGCGCCTCGATCTGAGCCGCTTCGGCCTTCTCGATACCGCCTTCGATCGCCTCGTGACGCTCTTCCAGGGCCTTGTTGATGGCCGGGAGGAGCTTCTTGGCGAAGACGAAGTAGATAATGCCGAAACAGATCAGACCGATGACGACCTCGGGCCAGACCGGGAGCAGCGGGTTCTGCGGCTCCGAGGATGCCAGGTTCATCATGGTGGACCTTTCGTCGAAAACGGCTGTCGGGACCGTCAGAGGATGAACGGAACGACGAAGCCGATCAGGGCGAGGGCCTCGACGACCGCGAAGCCGAGGAGCATGTTCTGACGGATCAGGCCGGCCGCCTCGGGCTGACGGGCGATCGCCTGGACACCGTTACCGAAGATGATGCCGACGCCGATGCCGGGGCCGATCGCGGCGAGGCCGTAACCGATGGTGCCGATGTTGCCGTCAACGGCCGCGATGGTCTCGAGAGCAGACATTGCGTGGTTCCTTCTCTTGGTGGGCCGGTGGGTGGTTGGTCCACCGGACGTATGGGGGTTCCGCTGGGTGGCGTCCCGAGGGGCTCAGTGAGCCTCTTCGAGCGCCTGGGAGAGGTAGGTGGCGGCCAGCACGGTGAACACGTACGCCTGGAGCGCCTGGATGAACATCTCGAACACGGTGATGACCAGGGCCATCACGAAGGAGACGGAGGCGTAGGCGGTACCGAGCCAGGTGCCGAGCATGTACCAGGTGGCGATCGTGAAGATCAGGATCAGCGCGTGACCGGCGAACATGTTCGCGAACAGTCGCACGGCCAGCGTGAACGGCCGCAGGAAGATGTTCGAGATGAACTCGATCGGGGTCAGGATGAGGTAGATCGGCTTGGGCAGCCCGGAGGGGACGCAGAGGTTCTTAATGCCGCCGACGAAGCCGTTGACCTTGAAGGTCACCGTCATGTACGTGACCCAGACGACCAGCGCGAGCGCCGCCGGGAAGGCGATCACCGAGCTGACGGGGAACTGGGCGAGCGGGATCAGGGCCCAGAGGTTCAGCATCCAGACGAAGAAGAACAGCGAGACCAGCAGCGGGATGAAGGGCTCGGCCTTCTTGCCGATGACCTCACGGCCGATGCCGCGCCGGACGAAGTCGTACAGCACCTCGGCGACCATCTGCGTCTTGCCGGGCACGACCTTCGGCTTGGCGAACGCCAGCCAGAAGAAACCCATGATCAGGATCGAACCGATGACGGCCAGCAGCATCGGCTTGTTGATTTCCACCGGGCCGACTTTGGCGATCGGTTCGAAGATGAACGACCACACGCTCGGTCCCTCGAAACCACACCCCTTGAAGAGGTGGCAGTCGGTCTCGAAGGCGAGCACCTGCGTCGGGTCAGCACTCACCGGGGGCTCCTTCAGCATGGCGCATAGGTACGGCAACCTCGTTGTGTCGGCGCGACGAGCAGCCGCGATTCGGCACTGGACTGGTGAAACGGATGTGGGGACGGCGGTCGGGCGTGGAGCCTCGCGTGAGAACAGGCGTCAGCTCGGATGCCCGCGTCCGCAATGCCGCAGTTGGCACCGGACGATAGCAGGATCCCGAACAAGCCCTTATCCCGGCCCTACCACTCACGTCGACGAGCCTGTCTTCTCGGCAGGGCCGGCGGTCGAGGATTCGGGTTCGACATACAGGGTCTTGGCTGTCATCTGCGCGCGGGCCTGTGCCGCGATCCATACCAAGGCCGCCGCGACCAGCGTGAACGCGAAAGCCTTGGGGTTGAACAGCGTGGTGTCCTTGATGGCGGCCATGAAGACGAAGAGCAGCAGGAGCTGCGTCGTGTAGAGCAGCAGCCCCATCGACTGGAACAGGTGTGGCATTGACTTGGCCACCCGTTCGAGCACCACGAGACCGATCCCCATGAACACGATCACCACCACGGCGCCGACCACGGCTCCCAGGGCTCCCTTGCCGCCCACGGCCACAGCACTCACCACCGCGGCGACAGCACCGACGGTGGCGGTGGGCACGACGGTGTGAAGGAGGGTCCGGGCGTCATTGGACGGCATGGCGGCAGCTCCGCTGAACTGGGTCGGGGACGGTGTCGTCATGGACGAGCGTAGGCCCGGTCCGGGAGAAGGTTTCCCGTACCAACGAACCGTCGCGCTGCGGCCCTTCGGCTCTGTTGCCGGGTCTCGTGAACAGTATCACAAACTATTTGATGAGTTCTTTACCATGACGTGTGCCACCCGTCACACGTGAGAGTTAACGCGCGCGTGTGTGCGGGCGGCGGGGCGCCTTGTCTGTTATTGGGTGCCGAAGAGAAGAATAGCCGCTCGGTCAGTGCCGCGAACCAGCCTTGGGACGATCTTGGGAACGCGAATGGGCGCTCAGAGCGGTCGCCCCGTTGACGCCGGCCGGTACGGGCTCGGGCTCCGGCGCCCCGGCGGCGTCCGCCCCGCCCTCCGGGACCTCGTCCCGCGCGGTGTCCGTCCCGGCCGTACGTTCCCCCTGCCGCCAACTCTTGCGGCGGTAGCGCGGCGGTACGAAGGCCTGCGCCCAGAGCGGCGCCCGCGGCGTGAAGCGCGGCAGCAGCAGCAACACCAGGCCCACCGCGCTCAGTCCGACGACCAGCAGCAGGATCCACATCGACGCTGAGTGCACCGAGTAGGCGACCACGCCGAACGCGATCAGCGCCGACCAGAAGTACATGATCAGTACTGACCGGCTGTGCGAGTGCCCGATGTCCAGCAGCCGGTGGTGCAGATGCCCCCGGTCGGCGGCGAACGGCGACTTCCCGTTCCAGGTACGGCGCACGACCGCGAGCACCAGGTCCGCGAACGGGATCGCGATGATCGTCAGCGGCAGCAGCAACGGGATGAAGACCGGCAGCGCCGCGTGCGTGGCCTGACGGGTGGTGACCTCGAAGATCTTCAGGGCGTCCGGGTCGACCTGTCCGGTGACCGAGATCGCGCCCGCCGCCAGGACGAGCCCGATCAGCATCGATCCCGAGTCGCCCATGAAGATCCGCGCCGGGTGCATGTTGTGCGGCAGGAAACCGACGCACATGCCGATCAGAATGGCGGAGAAGAGCGTGGCGGGGGCGGCGGCCTCGATCCCGTAGCCGTACCAGATCCGGTACGCGTACAGGAAGAACGCGGCGGAGGCGATGCAGACCATGCCGGCCGCCAGGCCGTCCAGACCGTCCACGAAGTTCACCGCGTTGATCGTGATCACGACCAGCGCCACCGTGAGCAGGGTGCCCTGCCAGGACGTCAGCGAGACCATGCCGACGCCCGGCACCGGGATCCACAGGATCGTCAGACCCTGCATCACCATCACGCCCGCGGCGATCATCTGCGCGCCGAGCTTGATCAGCGCGTCCAGTTCGAACTTGTCGTCCAGGACGCCGATCAGCCAGATCACCGCCGCCCCGGAGAGCAGCGCCCGGGGTTCGTTCGACCGCTCGAAGACCCCGTTGAGGTTCTGGAGGTTGTCCGCCACGAGCAGTCCGGCGCACAGGCCGAAGAACATGGCGATGCCGCCGAGCCTCGGCGTCGGTTCGCGGTGTACGTCGCGGGCGCGGATCTCCGGCATCGCTCCGGTCGCGATGGCGAACTTCCGCACCGGGCCGGTCAGCAGATAGGTCACCGCGGCCGTCACGCAGAGCGTCAGCAGGTAATCACGCACGGGCTGCCCCAGAGGAATCGCTGGCCATCTCAGCCCCACACACTAGCCCGCGCGGAGACGTCTGACGGAAACGGAGTCGGCATATGAGCAAGGACACCGGGGTAGACCGGATGGTTGCGCTCCACCCCGCTCACCGGCCTTTCCTCAGGAAAGCGTCGCATACGGCGGAAACCGCCCCACCAGTTCCCGTACCTCTTCCCGTACGCCTTCCCGTACGTCGGCGCGGGCCGTACGCGCCCCGTCAGCGCCGTCCCGTACCACCGAGGCCACCAGATGCCCGATCCACTCCATCTCCGCCTCACGCATGCCCTGCGTGGTCACGGCGGCGGTGCCCAGCCGGATGCCGCGCTCCTCGCCGTACGGCAGCACGCAGGTGTCCAGCACCACGCCCGCGGCGGCCAGCCGGCCGCGGGCGGTCGCGCCGTCCGCGCCCAGCGCCGCCGTATCGGCCGTGATCAGATGCGTGTCCGTACCCTCCGTGGTGACATGGACACCCTCCGAGGCCAACGCCCGCGCCAGCGCACGGGCGTTGGAGACGACCTGGTGGGCGTAGACCGCGAAGCCGGGCGCCGCCGCCTCACCGAAGGCGACGCCCTTCGCGGCGATGGTGTGCATCTGGGCGCCGCCCTGCGTGAACGGGAACACCGCCCGGTCGATCCGCTCCGCGTACCGCTCACCGCACAGGATCATCCCGCCGCGCGGCCCCCGCAGCACCTTGTGCGTCGTCGCGCACACGACATCGGCGTACGGCACCGGCGTGGGCGCCGCTCCCCCGGCGACCAGCCCGATCGGATGGGCCGCGTCGGCGATCAGATAGGCACCCGCGTCGTCGGCGATGTCCCGGAACGCCGCGTAGTCGATATGGCGCGGATACGAGATCGACCCGCAGACGATCGCCTTGGGCCGGTACGTCGCCGCCAGCTCCTCGACCCGCGCGTAGTCGATCAGCCCGGTCTCCGGATCGACCCCGTACCCGACGAAGTCGAACCACCGCCCGGAGAAGTTGACGGGCGCGCCGTGCGTGAGATGCCCGCCGTACCTCAGCCCCATCGCCAGCACCGTGTCCCCGGGCCGCAGCAGCGCCGCGTACGCCGCGAGGACGGCGGACGACCCGGAGTGCGGCTGCACGTTCGCGTGCTCGGCGCCGAACAGCCCCTCGGCCCGCCCGATCGCGATCCGCTCGGCGGTGTCGACCAGCTCGCAGCCGCCGTGGTGACGGGCGCCGGGATAGCCCTCGGCGTACTTGTTGGCGAGCGGGGAGCCCAGCGCGGCGAGAACGGCGGGCGAGGTGAAGTTCTCCGCGGCGATGAGCTGAAGACTGTCCGCCTGCCGGCGCAGCTCCGCGAGGATCACCTCGGCCATCTCCGGATCCTGCCGGCGCAGGGCGCCGAGCTGGGGCGGATACGCGGTGGCTGCGGCGGCTACGGACATGGCGGGCTCCTCGGAGGCGACGTCCCTCCTCCAATGTAGGCGGGGCGGCCCGGTCCGGCGCGTGGGCCGGTCAGCGCGAGGGACAGCCGTGGTGGGGGCGTAAGGGGTGGGGCGCGCAGGCGATGAGATTGAGCGAGAGAAAACGCCCCCCGGTGAGCCACCAGCCCCCGACGATGTCGTGACGGTCTTCGAGCCGACGGATGAGCTGGGCCGGGTCGGCGGCCCGGGCGTAGCTGCCGGTGAGCGCGGAGGCGTGCTGAGTGAACTCTTCGACGTACCAGTCGGCGGCGTCCCGGGGCCGGGCAAAGGTGCCCCGTACGTGAGCGGGCGCCTTGAGAAGCCAGTCGGCGCTTTCGAGGGGCATGACGGGGGCGGAGGGGAATTCGGGGTGCCCGGGCCGGCGGTGGGCGTCGCCAGGTTTGACGAGAATGTCGCCGTGGCCGAGCCAGAGGTATGCGTGGTGGTGCGGCGTTGCCACGTGTCTCCTTGCGCGTGTTGGGGGTGGGCGGCCCCGCCCGCAATGGAGCGAGGCCGCTTGGTACTGCGGTACTGCTGGACGGGCGATGAGTGGAGTGGCTACTTCCGCCCGCAGCCCTGGCCGTCTCCGCAGCCGCCGGAGGGGTTGGAGCCCTGACCGTCGTCGTCCCCGTCGCCGTCGCTGTCTCCGCCGTACTTGACCGGGTCGATGCGGTATCGCATGGTGACCTCCTGTGCCGTGCCCGGCCTCCGGTCCGTCCGGGGCCGGGTTGGTGCGGTGGGGCCCTTGGTGGCCCCGGCCCGTTCCGGCCGGCGAATCCTTCGCCGGGAGTCCGGCCGGAGCGGGAGTTCATGGCTGGGCTCAGACGCCGAGCTGATCGCTGACGAGCGTCACGACGAGGACGACAAGCGCGGCAGCCGCGACGGCCCTGATCAGCAGCGGTACGGGGCGGGCCGGCAGAACCAATCGGCCCGGCAGATCCGGTCGGCCCGGCAGGCCCGGCCGGTCAACGGGCCAGCTCCGCCCAGATCCTCTTGCCGAACGGCCGCTCCTCGACGCCCCACCGCTCGGCCAGCGCCGCCACGATGAACAGCCCCCGCCCGCGGGCCCGTTGACGCGAGACAGCCCGGACCCGGGGCCGCCGCCGCACCGGATCGTGAACCTCCACCCGTACGAACGCGGGCAGGACGGCGAGGACCACGAGCACACTGTCCCCGGGCTCGCTCCCGTACCGAATGGCGTTGGTGACCAGCTCGGAAACGACCAACTCGATGTCACCCGCCCGCTCGCCACTCGCCGCCGGCAGCCGACTCCCGACAAACTCCCGCACCCACCCCCGCGCCGCGCCCACCGACTGCGGCTCACTCACCAACACGAGCTGCGGCGGCGGCCCCGCCGGTGGATGGGAATGGGCAACTTCGTACTGCTTCGGGAGCATGGTCACCACGCGCGTCCCCTCATAGGCATGTACCGGCCAGCACACGAAGGCCCCTGAACAGGGAGCTGGTCAGCGCTGATTCGGCTCGATCGCACCGCCCCAAGAACACCAGCGGCTACGTTCCGCGCCGGATTGGTCACTTGAAGTGGTGATGGGTTCGATCGTGGCGAGCCCGGAAGCGCAAATCCACCGACAGAGTCATGTCATTCCGGAGCGACGGAAGGCATGCTCGTCAAAGCTTCGCCATAGTTCCGACAGAGTTGCCAGAAACCCATTCAACGAGGCTCAGTTGGAACACTGCGGTCGTACGGTCGTGGTGACACGCTGAACAACAGAGGGGATCCGATGACTACGCTCCTCCGGGTGTTAATCGATGAAATGCGCTGGAAGGACTATCGGACTTTCATCGATCAATACCAACGGGCAGCCCGGAGTCTGGCGGAGAAGGTTCGCGATCCCTCCCTCGCCACACACACGGTTTCGGACAGGACCTTCGAACGTTGGTACGCAGGACAGGTGACACCCCAGAACGAGGCACGCCGGATCCTGGCTCACCTCTTCACACAGCCGATCAACGAGCTCCTCGCCGAAGCCCCCTCGAAGGCGCCCATCGCCCTGGAAGCCAGGATGACTGGCGAGTTCAGCGCATCGCACACCATGCTCCGTGCCGCTCCTGGCGCGGACCAGTACAAGATGGGACGGAATGCAGCTATGGCCGCACGGCGCGCAATGGAATTCGCCATGGGAGCGGAACGAAATGAGGTGGGACCGGAGACGATGGCCCACCTTCAGGAGGAAACCCGGCGGCTCGCCGGCATCTACACGCGCGTTCCCCTGGGAACCATCCTGGACGACTTGACTTATCTCCAGGACAGCGCCTTCCGGCTGCTGGAGAGCGGCCGAGCCAGACCTTCACAGACCAGAGATCTCTACTTCCTGACCTCGCTCTTGTCGGGAATGCTCGCCAAAGCCAGCCACGATCTCGCCGACCCCACATCAGCCATGATGCAGGCCCGGACCGCGTCCGTGTGCGCCGACAAGGCGGAGCACGTCGGCATGAGCGCTTGGGTACGCGGCCTCCAGTCCCTTATTTCGTACTGGGCCGAACGACCCGAAGACGCTCTCCACTTCGCCCGCCAGGGCTCATCTGCCGCAAGCGGTGTGACCGGCAGCGTCACTGTCTGGCTAGCAGGGCTGGAAGCCCGCGCAGCGGCAGTCCTCGGAGATACCAGCAGCGTCACCGCGGCCAATCTCCGTGGACGCGAAGCCAGAGACCGGACCGTAGAGGACGACCTCGACGAGATGGGCGGCAACTTCATCTTCCCCACATGCCGACAGGACTATTACGAAGTTGAGGCAACAGTCCTTCTCGGTCACTCCAGCACGGACCCGGGCCTCGTATCCCGTGCCGAGCAGGCGGTTCAGGGACTGAGCAACCCGAACGATCCGTACTGGGCCTTCGGCGACGAGGCCGGTGCACAGTCGAATCTTGCCCTAGCCAGGCTCTACTCGGGCGACTTGGAAGGAGCTACGACAGCAGTTCAACCTGTTCTGGACCTTCCCCCAGCGCAGCGCAATGCGGGCATCATCGGTTCCGTGGACCGTGTACGGGTATCACTTACTCGCGGACCGGTCCGAGACTCCATGGCCGCACGGAACCTGCGCGAGGAGATCTCAATGTTCGGCCGGCAGTCCCCACTTGCTTTGCGCCGCTGAACGACGCTCTCCGACGGCCCGTCGCCGCATTGCCCTTCACGCCAACGCGACACCGCCGCTCCCGACGTGTCGGGTGCGGGTCAGTATCAAGAGGTAGACAGGGGTGGGCCGGTGGCGGAGGTCGTGGACGTGGGGCCGCCCCTCCAGCTGTGAGTGTCGCGCCTCCAGGACAGGAGTAAAGGGCGCTCCTATGTCGCGTCGGCTGCGCCGATTACGCTGCGCTACACCCTTGACACCTGCCCTTCCGGCGCAAGTGCAGATGCGGGAGGGGCGGCCGGGGGAGGGGTTGCCCGAGGGGCAGGCTGTTCTGCCGCTCGGTTCAGGGTCCGGCGGGCCGGTAGGCCCTGCGGGGCCACGCGGCAGAGGAGAGGGGCGGCCCGACACCGGCTCAGCGACCAACGGTCCGCTGCTGGCTGAGACACATGCCCCGCTGGTCACCGTGGAGTGGTAACAGAGGCCGCTGGGACTCATGTGGCGACAAGTGAGCTCCCGAAGGCGGACTTTGTGTCGAGGAGTGCGTCTAACGCACCTCAGGACACATGTACCGCCCGGAGAAACCCCCAACCATCCGCCAAACCATCCCATATGAGACATGTCGGTGTAGGTGGGGTGCTTGATCCCGACGACTGCGACGCTGCGACCGTCTGACAGGCCCAAAGTGGCGCTAACGTCACACTCCCTGCTTCCGGGCACCGTCTAGAGACCCCCGGACCGGCCCAAGGACCCGGCCGGTCAGCAACTCCCGCCTGCCTTCCGGGCACCACAACGCAACGGAGACCAGCGGGGCATGAGTCTCAGCAAACGGGCGGCCGTCAGCCGCTGAGCCGGTGTCGGACTGCCCCATTGCACTGCCGCGCAGCCCCGCAGGGCCCACCCGCCCGAGGCCCCTGAGCCGAGTGGCAGAACAGCAGACCCCCTGGGCAACCCCCTCCCCCGGCCGCCCCTCCCGAAAAGCCGCACTTGCGCCGGAAGGGCAGGAGTCAAGGGCGGAGCGCAGCGGAGTCGGCGTAGCCGACGCGACGCCAGGAGCGCCCTTTACTCCTGTCCTGGAGGCGCGACACTCACAGCAGGAGGGGCGGCCCCCTTCCCAACAACCCGCGCCACCCACCCACCCCACTCGGCGTTCGTACGCACGCTCAGCACGTACGAACGAAGCGCGCGCGAGAGGGTCTTGACCAAGAACGGCCTTGTCGCAAAGACCGGGCCAAGGCGAACTTCCCGCCTGGACCCGGGTGTCCTTCCCAGCCTGGACTAGCATCTCGTGGCATGCATCCGGTCAATCGCCACAGCGCGCGTCTCTCGCTCCGCGAACTCACCACCGATGACGTGGACGCGGTCCTGTCCGTCTACGGCAACCCGGCAGTAACCGAGCATATGAGCTTCACTCCCCGCACACGCGAGGAGGTTGCCGGGATCGTGACACGCTCCATTGCCTCGGCGACCGGACTGCCCAGGAGTGAATACGCTCTCGGAGTCATAGACAGCGGAAACGACAAGCTCATCGGATTGGCCCGGCTCGCCTTGGATCCCCACCAACAACGCGCCGCAACAATCGGATTCGCACTGCGCCCGGAAGCATGGGGAGTCGGCTACGGGCGCGAGACGGTAAAACTCCTCCTCGCCCTGGCCTTCATGGACCTGGACCTCCACCGCGTATGGGCGGCCCGTTCCCCGAGCAATCACGCCTCTGCGAAAACACTCCTGGCCGCCGGAATGACCGAAGAGGGGCGCATCCGCGGGCACGTCCACGTGCGCGGTGCCTGGCGCGACTCCATTACCTACGGGATCCTCCGGGAGGAATGGCCGGCCGACGGATCCCCGTAGCCTGACTCGGCCCACCCGGCCGGTGGCCCGAACGCGGAACGGGGTGGGGCGCCCGCCCTCACCCCGCCCCTGCACCCGGCCCCTGCACCCGGCCGCCCGTCAAGACTCGGCCGGGACCCCCGTAAGCGCCGTCACCACCGGGTCCAGCGCCTGGTGGATCTCCTCGCCGATCGACCGGAAGAACGTGATGGGCGCGCCGTACGGGTCGTAGACCTCGTCGGCCTCGGCCGTGGGGGCGAGGAGCCAGCCGCGTAGCGCGGCTGCGGCTCGTACGAGGGCTCGGGCGCGTTCGACCACGCCCTCGTCCAGGGGGTCGGGCAGCGTGGCCGGGTCTATGGCGCGGACCAGCCTCGTGAACTCCTTCAGCGTGAAGGTGCGCAGCCCCGCCGAGTGGCCCATGGAGATCACCTGGGCGCGGTGGTCGCGGGTCGCGGTGAGGACGAGATCGGCGCGTATGACGTGCTCGTCGAGGAGTTCCCGGCCGACGAACCCGGTGGCGTCCGCGCCGAAGTCGGCGAGGACGGCCTCGGCGTTGGCCTCCATGGGGGCGCCCTCGTGCCCCCAGGTGCCCGCGCTCTCCACGATCAGCCCGCCGGGGAGCCGTTCGCCGAGGCGGACGCTGAGGGCGTGCCGGTTCAGCCGCTCGGTGATGGGCGAGCGGCAGACGTTGCCGGTACTGACGTGGAGGATGCGGAAGGGAGTGCCGGTGTGTGCGGTCTCCGCTATGCCACGCCCCTCAGGGGCGGTCAATTGGCCACCTCAAGGTCGGGTACCACCTTGCGCAGCTCCTCCGCGTCGAGGGCGCCGGCCCGCAGCAGCACCGGGACCCGGCCGGTGACATCGACGATGGAGGAGGGGATGTTGGCGGGTGTGGGGCCGCCGTCGAGGTAGACGGAGACGGAGTCCCCCAGCATCTCCTGGGCGGCGTCGCAGTCCTCGGGAGCGGGGTGTCCCGTGAGGTTGGCGCTGGAGACGGCCATCGGGCCGACCTCGGTGAGCAGTTCGATCGCGACGGGGTGCAGCGGCATCCGGATGGCGACGGTGCCGCGGGTGTCCCCGAGGTCCCACTGGAGGGACGGCTGGTGCTTGGCGACCAGCGTCAGGGCGCCCGGCCAGAACGCGTCGACCAGCTCCCACGCCTGCTCGGAGAAGTCCGTGACGAGGCCGTGCAGGGTGTTCGGGGAGCCGATCAGTACGGGGGTGGGCATGGTGCGCCCGCGGCCCTTGGCGGCCAGCAGATCGGCGACCGCCTCCGAGCTGAAGGCGTCGGCGCCGATGCCGTAGACCGTGTCGGTGGGGAGCACGACCAGCTCGCCGCGGCGGACGGCGGACGCGGCCTCGCGCAGACCCGTGGTGCGGTCAGTCGCGTCGTTGCAGTCGTATCGCCGAGCCATTTAACGGGCCTCCTCGTGCACATACACGGACGGGGTGTTCGAAGCGGAGAACGTCGAGAACATCGCGAACATCGAGAACATCGCGAAAGCGGAGATCCGGGACACGGCGGGACCGGTCCCGGAGGGAGAGGACGTACGAAAAAAGAGAACCGGCGTGCTCACGGCAGGGCCTTGCGCGCGGTCGCGAAGCGGGGGCGCTTGTTCAGGTCGGGGTGGTCGGCCGCGTCGGCCCAGCCGGCCTCCTCGCTGAAGATCCACGGCACCTGGCCGCCCTGCGTGTCCGCGTGCTCGATGACGACGAGCCCGCCGGGCCGCAGCAGCCGGTGCGCGGTGCGCTCGATGCCGCGGATGGTGTCGAGGCCGTCCTCGCCGGAGAAGAGCGCCATCTCGGGGTCGTGGTCACGGGCCTCGGGGGCGACGTACTCCCACTCGGTGAGCGGGATGTACGGCGGGTTCGAGATGACGAGGTCGACCTGGCCGTCCAGCTCGGGCAGCGCGCTCAGCGCGTCGCCCTGGTGCACGGCGACCCGCGACCCCGCCGCGTTCTTCCGGGTCCAGGCGAGGGCGTCCTCGGACAGCTCGACGGCGTGCACGCGCGAGCGCGGCACCTCCTGGGCCATGGCGAGGGCGATCGCACCCGAGCCGGAGCACAGGTCGACGACGATCGGTTCGACGACGTCCATCGCGCGTACGGCGTCTATGGCCCAGCCGACGACCGACTCGGTCTCCGGGCGGGGTACGAACACCCCTGGCCCGACCTGGAGTTCCAGATAGCGGAAGAAGGCGCGGCCGGTGATGTGCTGGAGCGGCTCGCGGGCCTCGCGGCGGGCGATGGCTTCCCAGTACCGGGCGTCGAAGTCCGCGTCCTTGACGCGGTGCAGCTCTCCCCGCTTGACGCCGTGCACGTACGCGGCGAGTTCCTCCGCGTCGAAGCGCGGCGAGGGCACGCCCGCGTCGGCCAGCCGCTGGGTGGCCTGGGCCACCTCCGCGAGCAGCAGGCTGCGCCGCTGGGAGTCGCTGGTCCCCCCAGAATGTGGCTGCACGCTGGTTCCTCCGGAGTGCGAGAGTCGGTCGCCGGTGGGTTGCCGGTGAGTTGCCGGTGGTGGTTACTGGGCGGCGGCGAGCTTCGCCGCCGAGTCGGCGTCCACACAGGCCTGGATGACGGCGTCCAGCTCTCCGTCGAGCACCTGGTCCAAGTTGTACGCCTTGAAGCCGACGCGGTGGTCCGAGATCCGGTTTTCCGGGAAGTTGTACGTACGGATCTTCTCGGACCGGTCGACGGTACGGACCTGGCTGCGCCGGGCGTCCGCCGCGTTCTTCTCGGCCTCCTCCTGTGCGGCGGCGAGCAGCCGCGAGCGCAGGATACGCATGGCCTGCTCCTTGTTCTGGAGCTGGCTCTTCTCGTTCTGGCAGGAGGCAACGACGCCGGTCGGCAGGTGGGTGATGCGGACGGCGGAGTCGGTGGTGTTGACGGACTGGCCGCCGGGTCCCGAGGAGCGGTAGACGTCGATACGGAGATCGTTGGCGTGGATCTCGACGTCGACCTCCTCGGCCTCGGGCGTGACGAGCACGCCGGCGGCGGAGGTGTGGATCCGGCCCTGGGACTCGGTGGAGGGCACGCGCTGCACGCGGTGCACGCCGCCCTCGTACTTCAGCCGCGCCCAGACGCCCTGGCCGGGCTCGGTGGCGCCGTTGCCGCCCTTGGTCTTCACCGCGACCTGGACGTCCTTGTAGCCGCCCAGCTCGGACTCGGTGGCGTCGATGATCTCGGTCTTCCAGCCGACGCGCTCGGCGTACCGCAGATACATGCGCAGCAGGTCGCCGGCGAAGAGCGCGGACTCGTCGCCGCCCGCGCCCGCCTTGACCTCAAGGATCACGTCCTTGTCGTCGCTGGGGTCGCGCGGGACGAGCAGCAGGCGCAGCTTCTCGGTGACCTCTTCGCGCCGCTTCTCCAGTTCCTTGGCCTCGGCGAGGAAGTCCGGATCGTCGGCGGCGAACTCGCGGGCGGTCGCGATGTCCTCCCCGAGCTGCTTCCAGGAGCGGTACGTGGAGACGATCGGGGTCAGCTCGGCGTAACGCTTGTTGAGCTTGCGCGCGTTGCCCTGGTCCGCGTGGACCGACGGGTCGGCGAGCTTCTTCTCCAGATCGGCGTGCTCGCCGATCAGTTCCTCGACCGCCTCGAACATTCGGGGGCTCCTGGTTTCTTACGTGCGGGGGGTGCGGCGGGGTGCGACCGGCCGCGGCTGCGGCGAAGGTGCTGCGGGACGCCAAAGCGCCGGTCCCGACGCCCCGGTCGATCGGGGCGCCGGGAACCGGCGCGGAAGGCTCGCTACTTCTTGGCGGCGGCAGCGGCCTTGCCGAAGCGGGCCTCGAAGCGGGCCACACGGCCACCGGTGTCGAGGATCTTCTGCTTGCCCGTGTAGAACGGGTGGCACTCGGAGCACAGGTCGGCGCGGATGGAGCCGCTCTCGATGGTGCTGCGGGTGACGAACGACGCGCCACAGGTGCAGCTGACCTGGGTCTCGACGTACGTGGGGTGGATGTCGCGCTTCAAGGGGTTCTCCTAGTTTCGGGAGGGCGCCGGGTCGCACGCGCGGAGTTGCTCGTACGTGAACCGGGGCCGACGTACCAGTCTGCCAGGACTGGCCGCATCTGCCCAAACCGGGGTGCGGCGGAAAGTATTCCCACAGGCCGGGCGGACAGTTCAGTCACCAGTTCAGTCACCAGTTCAGTGACCAGTTCAGTCACCACTGACCACGCTGTGTGCCGCGCCCTTGTCGCCCGCCGAGTCCCTGGTCACGGAGGCGGGGATCGGCTTGTCCTGCTTGAGGGCCGTCCAGACCTGCTGGGAGGCGGCCGGGAGGGCGAGGACGCGGTTCGGGTCGGCCGGGTCGTACCGTACCGGCAGGGTGATCATGTGGACGTCCTTGGCGCCGAGGTGCTGGAGGCCGTCCGCGAAGCCGATCAGCGCGTTCACCGAGGCGAGCTGCGAGTCCGGGGTGATCGCCTTGGTGGCGGTGTCGGCGAGGTCGTACAGCTTCTTGGGGCTGCTGAACACGCCGATGCTCTTGACCTGCTCGATGAGCGCCTTGATGAACGCCTGCTGGAGCTGGATACGGCCGAGGTCGCTGCCGTCGCCGACGCCGTGCCGGGTGCGTACGAGCGCGAGGGACTGTTCGCCGTCGAGCGTGTGGGTGCCGGCGGCGAGCTTGAGATGGCTCTTGGGGTCGTCGATCGACTGCGCGGTGGTGATCTTCACGCCGCCCAGCTCGTTGATGAGCTTCTTGAAGCCGGTGAAGTCGACCTCGATGTAGTGGTCCATGCGGATGCCGGACATCTGCTCGACGGTCTTGACCGCGCAGGCGGGGCCGCCGACCTCGTACGCCGCGTTGAACATCGACAGCTGCTGCCCCGGGATCGTGTTGCCCTTGCTGTCGGTGCAGTCGGGGCGGTCGACCAGGGTGTCGCGCGGTATGGAGACGACGCTGGCGGTCTTGTGGCCCTTGTAGACGTGGACGACCATCGCCGTGTCCGAGCGTCCGTTGGTGCCGTCGCTCTTGCCGTACGAGGCGTTCGCGCCGGCCCGGGAGTCCGAGCCGAGGACGAGGATGTCCTCCGAGCCGTTGTCGACGTTCGCGGGGCGGTCCCGGCCGAGCATGGCGTTGATGTCGACGCCCCTGATGTTGCCGTCGAGCTTGAAATAGACGTATCCGAGTCCGGACCCGCCGACGAGCACCAGCCCGGCCGCCGACCAGGCCACCACGGTCGCCGCACGGCGCCGTGCGGACGCCTTCCTGCGCCGTTGGCCGCTGCCGCGTATTCGGCCGCTGTTGCGGTCGCTCATGAGCTGTCCCTCTGCGTCTGTTGTCGTCCTGTGTTCCCCGGCTACCTCCTGCCGTGGTGGTGACGAGGCGCACTATGTCGCCACTTGTACAGACAGTGAAGCATCTAGAAGGGTTCCACAGCACTCGCTGGAGGACACCCCCGTGTGGGAAAGGTCTCCGGGCCGCAGACGGGTCCCAGACGGGTCCCAGACCGCCCCCGGACGGCCCCCGGACGCGCCCCGAACGCGGAAAATCCGCCCCGCGCCGGAGCGGCGGGACGGATTTTCCGTGCGGTACGGGGCGACGGAGCAGGTCAGTCGTTTCCGTTGCCGCCAGGGGTCGTCTTCTGGATCTGGAGCAGGAACTCGGCGTTCGACTTCGTCTTCTTCATCTTGTCGACGAGAAGCTCGATCGCCTGCTGCTGGTCGAGCGCGTGCAGCACCCGGCGCAGCTTCCAGACCACGGCCAGCTCGTCGCTGCCGAGGAGGATCTCTTCCTTGCGGGTGCTGGACGCGTCCACGTCCACCGCCGGGAAGATGCGCTTGTCCGAGAGCTTCCGGTCGAGCCGCAGCTCCATGTTGCCGGTGCCCTTGAACTCCTCGAAAATGACCTCGTCCATGCGGGAGCCGGTCTCGACGAGCGCGGTCGCCAGGATGGTCAGCGAGCCGCCGTCCTCGATGTTGCGCGCGGCACCGAAGAAGCGCTTCGGCGGGTAGAGCGCGGTCGAGTCGACACCACCGGACAGGATGCGGCCCGAGGCGGGCGCCGCGAGGTTGTACGCGCGGCCCAGACGGGTGATCGAGTCCAGCAGGACGACCACGTCGTGACCCAGCTCCACGAGACGCTTGGCGCGCTCGATGGCCAGCTCGGCGACGGTGGTGTGGTCCTCGGCGGGCCGGTCGAAGGTCGAGGAGATGACCTCGCCCTTGACCGACCGCTGCATGTCGGTGACTTCTTCGGGGCGCTCGTCGACGAGGACGACCATCAGATGGCACTCGGGGCTGTTGACCGTGATCGCGTTGGCGATGGCCTGGAGGATCATGGTCTTGCCGGTCTTCGGCGGGGCCACGATCAGACCGCGCTGGCCCTTGCCGATGGGGGCGACCAGGTCGATGATCCGGGTGGTCGTGACGCCCGGGTCGGTCTCCAGGCGGAGCCGGTCCTGCGGGTAGAGCGGCGTCAGCTTCTGGAACTCGGGACGGCCCCGGCCGGAGTCGGCGGCCATGCCGTTGGCGGAGTCGAGCCGGACCAGCGCGTTGAACTTCTCGCGGCGCTCGCCGTCCTTGGGCTGGCGCACGGCGCCGGTGACGTGGTCACCCTTGCGCAGGCCGTTCTTACGGACCTGGGCGAGCGACACGTACACGTCGTTCGGGCCCGGCAGGTAGCCGGAGGTCCGGATGAACGCGTAATTGTCGAGGATGTCGAGGATGCCCGCGACGGGGATCAGCACATCGTCGTCGGCGACCTGCGGCTCACCGGGACCGAACTCGTCGCGCCCGCGGCGGCCACGGCGGTCGCGGTAGCGCCCGCGCCGGCCGCGCCGGCCGCCCGCCTCGTCGTCGAAGTCGTCCTGCGGGCCGTTGTTCGGGACGCTCTGGCCGGTGTTCTGGCCGCCGCGGTCGCCACGGTCGCTGCGGTTGTCGCTGCGGTTGTCGCCGCGGCTCTCGCCCCGGCCCTCGCCGCGGTTGTCGCGCTGCTGACGGCCGGCGGAGCCCTGCTGCTGGCCGCCCTGCTGGTCGTCGCCCTTGCCCCGGCGGTCGCGCTGGCGGTCCCTGCGGTCGCCGCGCTCACGGTCACCACGCTCGCCGCGCTGGCCGCGGTCCTGGCGGTCGCCGCGGCGGCCGTCGGACTCGCCCTGGGCCGCCGCACCGGCGGAGACCGCGACAGCGGCCTCGGCCTTGGCGTCGGGCGCCGCGTCGGTCTTGGCGTCGGCGGGCGCCTCTGTCTTGGCCTCCGCCTTGGTCTCGGGGCTGCCGGCCTGCGCCGTGGCCCGGCGGCGGCGGCGCTCGCCCGCGGGCTGGTCGTCGCTGGCGGGCTGGCCCGGGATGTCGATCTGCTGCTGCGCCGTGGCCTGCTCGGCCTGGTCGGCCTTCGCCTCGGTGGCGGCAGCGGCGTCGCCCGTACGGGCCTTGGAGGTGGCGCGGCGCTTCGGCTTGGTCTCGGCGTCGGCGCCGTTGCTGTCGGCGGTCCGGGCGGCGGACGGCGAGCCGGCCTGCGCTTCCTTGATGACCTCGATCAGCTGGCTCTTGCGCATCCGCGCGGTGCCCCTGATGCCGAGGCCCGACGCGACCTGCTGCAACTCGGCCAGAACCATGCCGTCGAGGCCGGTGCCGGAGCGGCGGCGCCGTGCGGTGGTGCCAGTGGCAGCACCTTCGGCGGGCGCGGTGGTGTCGACACTGCTGTCGGCAGTCACGCCCATCAGATCGGTGGTGTCGCTCACGAAGGGTCCTTCCCTGGAGCGGACGTCGGCCTTCTGGCTCGGCGACCGGTTGTGCTGTCCGGCTGCGGTCCCATCTTGTGGACCGGTCCGGGGCGGTGGTCCCGCCGGGTACGGCGGAGAAATCTGCGAACGTGCAAAACGTGCGTACGTGCCATGGGTCCGGCCCTGGATCCCCTGCTCCGGCCCATCCATAGGGAGAACGAGGGGGGTCGCGCCGGTTCCGGTGCGTGCTCAAAACTGCTCAGGCAGGCTGCTCAGGCAGTTGGGGAGGCTCCCGGAAGAAGGGTGGTCCCGAATCGGGACACGAAGCACCGCGCCTGAAAGACGTCGGTTGCAGACTTGAGGTTAACACTACCGGCTCCAACAAACATTCCCCCTCTCACTCACCGGCAATCACATGGCTCTACGAGCCGAGCGGCAGAACGCTCGCTCCCGCGGCGTCGAGAGAGAGCCGGTGAGCGGCCCATCCCTCCCCCGCCAGCCGTACGACCTTGTCGGCCGCACCGTCCTCGACCAGCGCCAGGACCGTGGGGCCCGCGCCGGACACAACAGCAGGGACGCCGTCCGCGCGCAGCCGGTTGACCAGCGCAAGGCTCCGCGGCATCGCCGGCGTCCGGTAGTCCTGGTGCAGCCGGTCCTCGGTGGCGGGCAGCAGCAGTTCGGGCCGCCTGGTCATGGCCTCGACGAGCAGCGCCGCGCGGCCGGCGTTGGCCGCGGCGTCCACATGGGGGACGGTGCGGGGCAGCAGTCCGCGGGCGGTCTCCGTCAGTACGGCCTTGCCGGGCACGAAAACCACCGGAACGATGGAATCGACGGGATCCATCCTGATCGCGCGCGCGGCGCCACCGTCCATCCAGGCGAGCGTGAAGCCGCCGAGCAGACAGGCGGCGACATTGTCGGGGTGGCCCTCGATCTCGGTCGCCAGCTCCAGCAGCGCCGCGTCGTCGAGCCGGGCGTCGCCGCCTATGGTGACGGCGCGCGCGGCGACGATCCCGGCGCAGATCGCCGCCGAGGAGGAGCCGAGCCCGCGGCCGTGCGGAATACGGTTCGCGCAGACGACCTCCAGGCCGCGCGGCTGTCCGCCGAGCAGGTCGAAGGCGGTGCGCAGGGAGCGTACGAGCAGATGGTCCTCGTCGCGGGGAAGCGTCTCGGCGCCCTCACCCGCGATGTCGACGTGCAGTCCGGAGTCGGCGACGCGGACGACCACATCGTCGTAGAGCCCCAGCGACAGGCCCAGGGCGTCGAAGCCCGGGCCGAGGTTGGCGCTGGTGGCGGGGGTGCGCACCCGTACGGCGGCGGCGCGGAACGCGGGACCGGCCATCGCTTCGACGACTCTCCTTGTGCTGCGGATGGGTTCCCGCGCGAGGTGCGGGACATAGAAACGCCCGAGGGCGAACAGCGGTATCAACACCACGCGGCATATGCGGCGGGCGGGATTGAGTACAGCCTATCTAAGGTTGGTTCCGCCGCGACATAGGGCGCACAGGAGGCGCACGATGCGTGTCGCGGGGCTCCTGTGCGCCTTTGTCGGGTCTTGCCGTACTTCGGGCGGCACCGTATGTCAGCCGGTGCCGCCGTACGCCGTCGAGGTCAGGACGTGAGCCCGAGGCGCTCCGCCGCGACGGCCGCGTCGATCGGCACGGTGACCGGCTGGGGCGCTCCCGCGACCGCCCAGTCGGGGTCCTTGAGGCCGTTCCCGGTGACGGTGCAGACGATGCGCTGGCCCGGGTCGACCAGGCCCGCGTCGGCCGCCTTGAGCAGACCGGCCACCGAGGCGGCCGAGGCGGGCTCCACGAAGACACCCTCCTGCGCGGCCAACAGCCGGTAGGCGGCCAGGATCTGGCGGTCCGTCACCTCGTCGATGAGGCCGCCCGACTCGTCGCGGGCCGCCAGCGCGTACTGCCAGGACGCCGGGTTGCCGATCCGGATCGCGGTGGCGACGGTGTGCGGGTCCTTGACGATCTCGCCGCGCACGATGGGCGCGGAACCCGACGCCTGGAAGCCCCACATGCGCGGGGTGCGCGACGCGGGCCCGTCACCCGCGTACTCGGTGTAGCCCTTCCAGTAGGCCGTGATGTTGCCGGCGTTCCCGACGGGCAGGACATGGATGTCGGGGGCGTCACCGAGGGCGTCCACGATCTCGAAGGCGGCGGTCTTCTGGCCCTCGATCCTTACCGGGTTGACCGAATTGACCAGCGCCACCGGGAAGTTGTCCGAAAGTGAGCGTGCCAGGGTCAGGCAGTCGTCGAAGTTCCCCTCGACCTGGAGGATCTTCGCGCCGTGGACCAGCGCCTGGCCCATCTTGCCGAGCGCGATCTTGCCCTGGGGTACGAGGACGGCGCAGACCATCCCGGCCCGTACGGCGTAGGCGGCGGCCGAGGCGGAGGTGTTGCCGGTGGAGGCGCAGATGACCGCCTTGGCGCCCTCCTCCTTGGCCCGGGTGATGGCCATGGTCATGCCACGGTCCTTGAAGGAGCCGGTCGGGTTGGCGCCCTCGACCTTGAGATGCACCTCACAGCCGGTCCGCTCGGAGAGCACCTGCGCGGGCACGAGCGGCGTACCGCCCTCGCGGAGGGTGACCACGGGCGTCGTGTCCGTGACCGGCAGGCGGTGCCGGTACTCCTCGATGATGCCGCGCCACTGGTGGGTGCCCTCACGGGTGCCATTGCTGGTCATGGGTCCCTTACTCCCCTTCAACACGCATGATGCTGGCGACACCGCGTACGGTGTCGAGCTTGCGCAGCGCTTCGACGGTCCCCGAGAGGGCCGCGTCAGGTGCGCGGTGGGTGACGACGACGAGGGATGCCTCGCCGCCTCCGTCCGGCCGGCCCTTCTGCCGGACGGTGTCGATCGATACGCCGTGCTCGGCGAAGACCGTCGCGACCTGGGCGAGCACGCCCGGCTTGTCGGCCACGTCGAGGCTGATGTGGTACCGCGTCACCACGTCGCCCATGGGGCTCACCGGCAGCCGTGTGTACGCGGACTCGCCGGGGCCCGTCGCCCCGGCCAGCTTGTTGCGGCAGACCGCGACGAGGTCGCCGAGGACCGCGGAGGCCGTCGGCGAGCCGCCGGCGCCGGGCCCGTAGAACATCAGCTGCCCGGCCGCCTCCGCCTCGACGAAGACCGCGTTGTACGCCTCGCGCACGGACGCCAGCGGGTGGCTGAGCGGGATCATCGCCGGGTGGACGCGGGCGGTGACGGACTTGCCGTCGGCGGCGCGCTCGCAGATGGCGAGCAGTTTGACCGTGCAGCCCATCTGCTTCGCGGAGGCGAGGTCGGCGGAGGTGACCTCCGTGATGCCCTCGCGGTGTACGTCGTCGAGCCGGACCCGGGTGTGGAAGGCGATCCCGGCGAGGATGGCGGCCTTGGCGGCGGCGTCGAAGCCCTCGACGTCGGCGGTCGGGTCGGCCTCCGCGTAGCCGAGGGCGGTGGCCTCGTCGAGCGCCTCGGAGTAGCCGGCGCCCGCGGTGTCCATCCGGTCGAGGATGAAGTTCGTCGTGCCGTTGACGATGCCGAGGACCCGGTTGACGGTGTCCCCCGCGAGGGACTCGCGCAGCGGCCTGATCAGCGGGATGGCACCCGCGACGGCCGCCTCGAAGTACAGGTCCCGGCCGTGCCGCTCGGCGGCCTCGTACAGCGTCGTGCCGTCCTCGGCGAGCAGCGCCTTGTTGGCGGAGACGACGGAGGCGCCGTGCTCGAAGGCGGTGGTGATCAGCGCGCGGGCGGGCTCGATGCCGCCGATGACCTCGATGACCACGTCGATGTCACCGCGCTTGACCAGCGCGGTCGCGTCGGTGGTGATCAGCGCCGGGTCGATGCCCGCGCGCACCTTGGCGGGCCGGCGGACGGCGACCCCGGCCAGTTCGACCGGGGCGCCGATCCGTGCCGTGAGGTCGTCGGCGTGCGTCGTCATGATGCGAGCCACCTCTGAGCCGACCACACCACAGCCCAGCAGCGCCACCTTCAACGGACGCGTACGCATCATCCGACCTACGCCTTTCATCCAGCACAGCGGTTTCGAGCAGGAAGCAGTGCCAACCAGTCTCACTCACCGGACGGGACTTTCTGCCATTCGTCCAGATTGCGAGACATGAATTTCATTCTCCGACGTCAAGACGCAGCAGATCTTCCTCCGTCTCACGCCGGACGATCACCCGCGCACCGCCGTCCTTGACGGCGACGACGGGCGGCCGGAGCGCGTGGTTGTAGTTGCTCGCCATCGAGCGGCAGTACGCGCCGGTGGCGGGCACGGCGACCAGGTCACCGGGCGCCAGGTCGGCGGGCAGGAACGCGTCCCGTACGACGATGTCACCGCTCTCGCAGTGCTTGCCGACGACGCGGGCCAGCATCGGCTCGGCGTCGGAGCGGCGGGAGACGAGCGCGACGCTGTACTCGGCGTCGTACAGCGCCGTACGGATGTTGTCGGACATGCCACCGTCCACACTGACATACGTGCGGAGCCCTTCGAGCGGCTTGATGGTGCCGACCTCGTACAGCGTGAAGGCCGTGGGGCCGACGATGGCGCGGCCCGGCTCGACGGAGATCCGGGGGGTGGCCAGCCCGGCGGACTCGCACTCGCGGGTGACGATGTCGCTGAGCGCCTTGGCGATGTCGTACGGCTCGCGCGGGTCGTCCTCCGAGGTGTACGCGATGCCGAGGCCGCCGCCGAGGTCGATCTCGGGCAGTTCGACGCCGTGCTCGTCGCGTACCTCGGCGAGCAGCTGCACGACGCGGCGGGCGGAGACCTCGAAGCCCGCCATGTCGAAGATCTGCGAGCCGATGTGCGAGTGGATTCCGGTCAGTTCGAGGTCTTCGAGCGCGAGCGTCCGGCGCACGGCCTCGGCGGCCCGGCCGCCGGCCAGCGCGATGCCGAACTTCTGGTCCTCGTGCGCGGTCGCGATGAACTCGTGGGTGTGCGCCTCGACACCGACGGTCACGCGGATCTGCACGCGCTGGCGCCGGCCGAGGCGGCGCGCGGTGTGCGCGACCCGGACGATCTCCTGGAAGGAGTCGAGGACGATCCGGCCGACGCCGGTGGAGACGGCGCGCTCGATCTCCTCGTCGGACTTGTTGTTGCCGTGGAAGGCGATGCGCTCGGCGGGCATCCCGGCGGCCAGCGCGGTCGCCAGCTCGCCCCCGGAACACACGTCCAGGTTGAGGCCCTCCTCGTGCAGCCAGCGCACGACGGCGCGGGAGAGGAACGCCTTGCCCGCGTAGTACACATCGGCGTCGGCACCGAAGGCGTCCGCCCAGGCGCGGCAGCGTGCGCGGAAGTCGGCCTCGTCCAGGAAGTACGCCGGGGTGCCGAACTCCTCGGCCAGCCGGGTCACTTGGATGCCACCGACGGTGGCCACCCCGTCGTCGTCGCGGGCGACCGTACGCGACCAGACCTTCGCGTCCAGAGCGTTGAGGTCGGCGGCGGGCGCCGTGTAGTGGCCCTCGGGGAGTACGTCACCGTGGCGGGGGCCTGCGGGGTGTGCGGAACGGCTCATGTTTCGTGGCTCTCTCGGTCGTTCAGAGGTGTTCGGGTGCGTCGATGCCGAGCAGGGACAGGCCGCCGGCCAGCACGGCCCCGGCGGCGGCGGCGAGCGCCAGCCGGGAGCGGTGGGCGGCCGAGGGTTTCTCGTCGCCGAGCGGCAGCGGGGAGAGCGTCTCCTGGCAGCGCAGGAACGCCTCCGCGGTGTGTTCGAGATGGCGGGCGAGCCGGTCGGGCGCGCGGAGCCTGGCGGCGGCCTCCAGGGTGGCCGGATGGTCGCCGAGGGCGGTCAGCAGGTCGCTGTGGGCGTCCTCGCGCTCCTCGTAGCCGGGGGTGATGCCGAGGTGCGCGGCGTTCCGCGCGAGGGCGCGTGCGCGGGCGTGCGCGTAGCGCGTACGGAAGAGGGGGTTGGCGTCGCGCTGGACGAGCAGCGCGGACACGGCCGCTCCTCGGGCCGGCGGCACCGGCCCGAGGAGCGGCCGGTCGTGGGCGGCGGGCCGCAGCAGCGCCCAGTGCAGGGCGTCGGGGCCGAGGCGGGCGAGGTGGTCGCCGGGGGGCGCGGGGACGGGGCGGAGGGTCTCGGCGGTCTCGGCGGTGGGGGTGGGCGTCTCCACGACGGTGGCCGTCGCGCCCTGGGTACGGAGCAGGTCGACGACGGTACGGGTCCAGAGCGCGGCCCGCAGCTCGGAGGCGGGCGCGAAGGCCACGACCGTACCGGCGAGGGCGGCGCCGTGCCCGTACCGCGGCCCCTCCCGCAGGACGGTGCGGACGAGGTCGGCGGCGTCGTCGCGGGCGGTCGAGCGGGCGAGGGTGAAGTTGAGGAACCCTGGCCCGGTGATCTCGATCCGGTCGACGGCCCGCCCGACACCGGGATCGGCCGCGAGCCGGTCACGCAGCAACCCGGCGACCTCGCGCGGCGACCGCCCGGCCGGGCGCGCGAGCCGCAGGGCGACGCCGGTCGCGTAGTCCCCCGTACCGCCGGGCCGCGACCGCTCGACGACGACCCGCTCGGGCACGGGCCCGGGCAGGGCAGCATCCGCGACCGCACGGCACACGGCGTGCCGCACGGTTCGGGAGAGCTCTGCGGGGGTCACGGGACCAGCGTACGGGCGGAGGGGGGTGACCGCGCCAGCGAGTTCCGCGATGCGGTCGCCCCTGGCGAGGGGCCGTGGGCCTGGGCGGTTGCGGGGTGCGGCCGGTTCGCCCCGTGCCGGGGGCCGGGGCACTCCGGAGGCGCATCCCCGGATGCATGATTTACGCCGCGTGCGGCTTCGTCGGTCGACTGCGGGCGCGTTCAGCGGCACAAATCACGCTCTACATCCGGGGACGTCACCTCCTGCGACCCCGGCCCCCTCCGGTCGGTGGACGGCCGGTGCGCAAACGTCCGGGGTCCGGCCCGGTGGGTCTGTGCGGGCGGGTGAAGGGGGCACCGCAGGGGGTATGTGTCCGGACGTAAAGCGCGATTTGTGCCGCTGAGCGAGACCCGCGCTGTGTGTTCCGGCCCGCACGCGGCGTAAATCGTGCAGTCCGGGCATGTGCCCCCGGAGGGGACCCCGGCAACAACCCGCAGGTACCCACCGGGCCCAGCCCAAGACGGACCACGCCCCCCCCGCCGGGGCCACCCGCACGTACCCACCGGGCCCCGCCCAAGACGGACCACGCCCCCCCGCCGGGGCCACCCGCACGTACCCACCGGGCCCCGCCCAAGACAAACCACGGCCCCTCGCCGGGAGGCAACCCGCAGGCCCGCACCGGGCTCAGCCCAAAACGAACCACGGCCCCTCGCCGGGAGGCAACCCGCAGGCCCGCACCGGGCTCAGCCCAAAACGAACCACGGCCCCCCGCCGGGAGGCGTTCTGGGTGGCGGCCCCTGCGGGTTCTCGCGGCGTGAGAGGCGTCCGACGAGGCTGACCAGCTCCGCCGGTTCGAACGGCTTGGCCAGGAAGGCGTCGACCCCGGCGGTCAGGCCCGCTTCCACCTCGTGCTGCGTACAGGCGCTGATGATCGCGATGGGCAGCGGGCGCGTACGCGGGTCGGCGCGGAGCCTGGCGGCGGTGCGCATCCCGTCGAGCCGGGGCATGACCACGTCGAGGGTGATGACATCGGGGCGGACGTCGTGCACGACCTCCAGGCATTCGGCACCATCGGCCGCGGTCACGACCTCGAACCCCTCAAGCTCAAGGTTGACCCTGATCAGTTGCCGGATCACTCGGTTGTCATCGACAACGAGCACTCGGCCGGACGCCCCGGACACCACTTGAGAGTAGGTCCGATCCCACCGCCGCGTCCGGGTTTTGACCACTTCCACCCGGCGCGGACCGCGGACGCGCGCCCCTCCCGCCCCCGCACCTGCCTGGATACTCTCTCGGACATGGAGCAGAACGAAGTCGTCCTCAGGGCCATCGGAATTCTCACCCAGTCCGCCGAGTGGGTCAGGAGCGCCGGCCCGGAGGCGGAGCCAGGCGCCGGGGACCGGTCCGGCGCCGGGGACCGGCCCGCCGTGCCGGGGGCGGGCCAGATCGGCTCGCTGCTCGCGGAGGTCTTCCCGTCGTTCACGGTCTCCCCCGAGGCCACCCCGCTGGAGGCGGCCCACGCGGTGACGGAGGCGGCGCTGCCCGCCGTGATGCGGCTGATCGGCGCGTTCTCGTACGTATACGCCGAGCTGGCCCGGGTGCACGACAGCGGCCGTACGGACATCACGTCGGAGGAGCTGCTGCGGGAGCTGGCGCTGCGGATGCAGCGTCCGGCCGACGGGGCGTGAGCCGGCCCGCCGGCAGCATGCCCGCCGTTACGATCACCGCGCAGAGCAGCGGCGCGAAGCCCGTTGCCGGCATTCCGTCGCGCCTGATGAAGCAGTGAGCCGAGCACCCAGGTGATCGCGCCGGCCGAGAGGCCGAGCCCGGCGGCCTACGCGCCCGCGTCCACCTTTCCGTCCGCGTTTACCTTCCGTCCGCGCCCTTCGGCTGTACGGCGTCGAGGTAGGCGTAGATGGCGTCGCGGTTGCGGGCGAGGCACTCGACGCGCTGATGGATCCGTTCCGCCTCCTCGCGCAGCAGCGCGGCGGTCTCCGGGGTCAGGCACTCCGGGTGGAGATGGATCTGGTCCGGCCGGTTCAGGAAGGGGAGGATCCGGCGGATGATCTCGGTGGTGAGCCCGGAGTCGAGCAGCCCCCGGAGCTGCTGGACGCGGGGTACGGCGGCCTCGTCGTAGACGCGGTAGCCGTTCTCGGCGCGCTCGGGGTGGAGGAGGTCCTGCTCCTCGTAGTAGCGCAGCATGCGGGTGGGGACGCCGGTGCGCCGGGAGAGTTCGCCGATGCGCATAGCACTCCGCTCGTGGGATCCGTCCGGCGTTCGGCTCGTGGGGGTCCGGCGTTCGGCCGGGCTTGCCTTCACACTGATGTGAAGGTCTCACGATGGTCGCATGCCCACCGTATCGACCGGCAACGGCACCTCCATGCCCACGGCCGGACCGTCGCCCGCCGCCGTAGCGCCCGGCCTGCCCCTGTGGGGGCTGCTGGCCCTCTTCACGGCCGCGTTCACCGCCGTCATGACCGAACTGCTCCCCGCCGGGCTGCTGCCCGGGATGAGCCGGAGTCTGGGGGTGTCAGAGGGGCGGGTGGGGTTCCTGGTGACCGGCTACGCCGCCGCGTCCTTTCTGGCGGCGATCCCGCTGACGGCGGCGCTGCGCGGGCTGCGACGGCGCCCGGTGCTCATCGGGGCGCTGGCCGGTTTCGCGGTGTGCAACGCCGTGACCGCCGTCTCGTCCGAGTACTGGCTGACGTTCGGGGCGCGGCTGCTGGCCGGCGTGATGGGCGGCACGATGTGGGCGATGCTCGCGGGGTACGCGGCGCGGATGGTCCCGGCGGAGCGGCGGGGGCGGGCCATCGCGATCGTGCTGGCCGGGATCACCGTGGCGCTCTCCCTCGGCATCCCGGCGGGCACGGCGCTGGCGTCGCTGTTCGGCTGGCGGGCGGCGTTCGGGACGGTGGCGGCGCTGGCGGGGCTGCTGGTGGGGTGGGTACGGCTGCGCGTCCCGGACTTCCCGGGCGAACCGGCCGCCGACCGGGCGCCGTTGCGGCGGATCGCCGCCGTACCGGGGATGCTCGCGGTGCTGTCGACGACGCTGCTGCTGCTCCTGGGCCACCAGACCATGTACACGTACCTCGCGCCGTTCTCCGAACACGCCGGCTTCGGCCGTACGGGAGTGGTGCTGCTGGTCTTCGGCGCCGCGACGGTCGCCGGGATCTGGCTCACCGGCGCCCTCATCGACCGCCACCCGCGTGCCACGCTGCTGGGCGCGCTGGCCGTCATCGCGGCGGCGCAGCTCGCACTGGCCCTGTCCGGCGGCCACCCGGCGGCCCTGCTGCCCGCCGTCGCCGCCTGGGGCGCGGCCTTCGGCGGCGCACCGACGCTGATCCAGACGGCCCTGGTCCGGATCTCGGGCCCGTCACGCGCGGACGTGGCGACGGCTATGCAGACGACGGTCTACAACGCGGGCATAGCGGCGGGCTCCCTGACGGGCGGGGTGGTCCTGGAAAGCACCGGCCCGGGAGCCCTCCCCTGGACGGCACTGCCCCTGATCGCGGCGGCACTGGCGGTGGTCTGGTCAGCACGACGGCACGCGTACCCGGTGGGGTGAGGGGAGGGGAGGGCGTCGGCCCTGTGGGGCTGCGCGGCAGTGGAGTGGGGTGGCGCGGCACCGGCTGGGCGGCTGATGGTCCGGTGCTGGTTGCGGCTCATGTCCCGCTGGTCACTGGGGTGTTGTCGGGTGCGGGTCAGAGCGGTGTTGAGTGGGGTGGGTGGGTGGCGGAGGTTGTTGGGAAGGGGGCCGCCCCTCCAGCGTTTGAGTGTCGCGTCTCCGTGACAGGTGTAAAGGGCGCTCCTGCGTCGCGTCGCTGCGCGATGACCTTCGGTCCCCCTTGACACCTGCCCCGGAGACGCAAGTGCGGCTTTTCGGGAGGGGCGGCCGGGGGGTGAGGGGGGCCCAGGAGACCGGCCGTTCTGCTACTCGGTTCAGGGTCCGGCGGGCCGGTGGACCCTGCGGGGCCACGCGGCAGAGGAGAGGGGCGGCCCGACACCGGCTCGGCGGCCAACGGTCCGCTGCCGGTTGCGACTCATGCCCCGCTGGTCACCGTTGCGCTGCGGTGCCCGGAAGGCGGGCGGGGTCTGCTGCCCGGCTCGGGTCCCCGGGCCGGTCCGGGGATCTCCGGGCGGTGCCCGGGGGCGGGGAGTGCGACGGTAGAGCCACTTCCGGCCCGTCAGACGGCTACAGCGTCGCAGTCGTCGGGATCAAGCACCCCACCCCCATCGACATGTCCCATATGGGGTACTTTGGCGGGCAGTTGGGGGCCTCTCCGGACGGCACATGTGTCCTGAGGTGCATAAGACGCACTCCTGGACGCGAAGACGGCCTTCGGGAGCCCACTTGTCGCCACACACGTCCCACCAGCCCCTCCCCCACCCGGAGTGACCAGCGGGGCACGAGTGCCAGCAAACAGACGGCCGTCGGCCGCCGAGACGAGCCCCACTGCCCCTCTCCTCTGCCGCGTGGCCCCGCAGGGTCCACCGGGCCGCCGGACCCTGAGCCGAGTAGCAGGACATCCGGTCCCCCGGGCAACCCCCTCCCACCCGGCCGCCCCTCCCGAAAAGCCGCACTTGCGACTCCGGGACAGGAGTCAAGGGTGACCGAAGGTCATCGCGCAGCGACGCGACGCAGGAGCGCCCTTTACACCTGTCACGGAGACGCGACACTCACAGCCGGAGGGGCGGCCCCACACCCACCACCCGCGCCACCGACCCACCCCTGTCTACCTCTTGGTACTGACCCGCACCCGAAAACCCCACGGTGACCAGTCTCAGCAAACAACCGGCCGTCGGCCGCCGAGACGGGGCCGCGCACCCCCACTCCACTGCCGCGCAGCCCCGCAGGGTCCGCCCACCCGCCGGACCCCGAACCAAGCAGCAGTCCGGTCGGCCCCCTGGGCAGGCACCCCTTGCCCACAGCGACCAGCAGGACATGACCTACCCAGGCGGCTCCGCGCCCCGGTCCCGCCCCCGTCCCCGTCCCCGTCCCGGCAGTGCCCCGATCGCCGCGACCGGTAGTGCCGCCAGGACCAGCCAGACCGCTGCCGTCGGGAGGCCCGCGTCCAGTAGGGAGCCCGTGGCCGCGCTGCCCGCCAGGACGATCAGGCCGGATACGGAGGACAGCGCGCCCGTGTAGAGACCCAGTCGGCCCGGGGTGGCCAGGTCGGGGAGCCAGGCGCGGGCGGCCGGGGCTATGAGCATCTGGCCCAGGGTGAGCAGCGCCACGAAGCCTGCCGCCGGGAGGAGGCCCACCGTGCCCGTACGCCCCGCAGGCAGTGCGGCGGCCACGAGCGCGAAGCCCGCCGCCAGGAGCAGCAGCCCGGCGGCCATCGAGCGGCGCAGGTCTAGCCGGTCCGCCGCCCAGCGGGTGACCGGTAGCTGGGCCGTCACGACCAGCAGCGACGAGAGCGCGAACAGCCAGGCCAGCGGCGCCTGGGAGCCCGCCGCGCGCTCCACCTCCGCTGGGAGGGCCAGGTAGAGCTGGTTGTACGCCAGCAGATATGTCCCGTACACCGCGCACAGCGCGAGGAACGGCCGGTTGCCGAGCAACGCCCGTGCCGCGCCCCGGTGCTCGCCGTCGGCGCCTCCGCTATCGCCGCCTCCGCCACCGGTACCTCCACCATCGCCGCGCGAGCGGCCCGGCACACGGCGCGGCAGCAGCCACGCGTGCCCGGCCAGCACGAGGACGAAGATCCCCGCCCCGGCGAGGCAGACCGTGCGGAAGTCCACCGCCAGCAGCAGCGCCCCCAGCAGCGGGCCGACGAACGCGCCCGCCTGGCCGGCCACGGTGAAGAGCGCCAGCACATCGGTGCGCGGCCCGCCGCCCGCCTCCTCGCGGGCCACCGCCTGCCGGGCCACCTCCGACTCCACCGCCGGTGAGAACAGCGCCGCCGCGAAGCCGGTCAGCAGGACGGCGCCGATGACCGACGCCGTACCGTCCGCGTACCCGAGCCAGGCGAACCCGCCGATGCGCAGGACACAGCCCGCCAGCACCACGGGCCTGACGCCGTACCGGTCGGTCAGCGCGCCGCCCACCACGAACATGCCCTGCTGGCTGAACGTCCGCAGCCCGAGCACCAGCCCGACCGTCCAGCCCGCCATGCCGAGGGCCGCGCCGAGGTGTTCGGAGAGGAAGGGCAGTACGGCGAAGAACCCGACGTTGAAGGCGAGTTGGGTCAGGATCAGCAGGCGCAGCAACGGCGACAGATCCCGCCAGACCCCGAAGCGCCGCACCCCGGGCCCGGAGGCACGCGACCGCCCCGTCCTGGCCACCTCCAGTGCAGCCTCCGGTGCAGCCGCCAGTGCCGCTTCCGGTGCTGCCTTCGCTACCGCCTTCGATACCGGCTCCGGCGCCGTCTCCCGTACTGGCTGCTCGGCGGTCACACTTCCCCCTTCGGCCCGGAGGCCGCGTATACGGTCGTACGAGGCACCTCATCCACCTCGTACGGCAGCGCCCGGCCGGTCTCGGGCCCCGGCCCGGAACCCGAGTCCGAACCCGGGTCCGAACCCGGGGCGGCCGATCCCCGTCCCCGCCACCCCGGCACCCGCACCCCGCCCGCCGCCGACACCGCCAGCGCGCCCAGCAGCGCCAGTACCGCGGCCGGGGCCAGGACCGCCCAGGGGGCGCGTTCCGCGTACGGGAGGTTCTCGGCGAGCAGCAGGCCCCACTCCGGGTCCGGCGGCTGCGCGCCCAGACCGAGGAAGCCCAGCGACGCCAGCGCCAGCGCCACCGCGGGCAGCCGCAGCAGCGCGTGCCGGGTGACGGGCGGGAGCACGGCGGGCAGCAGGTCGTAGCGGAGCAGATGCAGGGGTCCCGCGCCCAGCGCGCGCGTCGCGGCCAGGTGCGTGGTGGCCCGTTCCTGCGTGAGCAGCGCGCCGGCGTGCGCCGCCAGCGGCGCCCATGCGACGGCGGCCACCGCCAGCGCCGGGGTGTACGGGCCGCTGCCCGCGACCCCGACGACCAGCAGCCCGGCGAGGACGGGCGGTATGGCGTTGACCGTGTCGACCGCCGGGCCCGACGCCTTCGGCAGCAGCCCCAGCACCACCCCGATCAGCAGCGCGGCGGCGCTCACCGCCAGCGCCAGGGCGAGCGTGGTGAGCGCGCCGTGCCCGACGCGGGCCAGTACGTCGCGGCCCAGCGCGTCCGTACCGAACGGGTGCGCCCAGGACGGCGCCCGCAGCCGCGCGCCGGTGTCCAGCGCCAGCGGATCGCGGGCCAGGCCCGCGCCGATGACGGCGAGCAGCGGCACCCCGTACACCAGGGGCAGTACGGAGCGGCCGGGCCGCGGCCGGTGCGGGGACTGGAGCGCGCCGTCGCGCAGGACCGGGCCGAGGAGCAGATGGGCGAAGCCGCGCGCCGCGCCGCCCGCCACCGCCGCGAGGAGCAGGAGCGCGAGCGTACCGGCCTGGAGTACGGGCAGATCCTGCGCGATCGCGGCCTGGAGGGTGAGCCGGCCGAGGCCGGGTATGTCGAAGATCTGCTCGACGGCGACCGCGCCGCCGGTGAGGCCGACGACGAACAGCCCGAGGTTCGGCAGCAGTCCGGGGAAGCAGCGCCGTACCGCCTGGCGGGCGATGCGGCGCTCCGGTATGCCGCGCGCGGTCGCGGCCAGCGCCCACGGTTCGGCGAAGGCGCCGGGCAGCGCGTCGTCGAGCAGCCGGCCGAGCAGCGCGCCGGCGGGCACGCCGAGTGCGAGCGCGGGCAGGACCAGCCACTTCGGCCCGTACCAGCCGAGCGCGGGCAGCCAGCCGAGCTGGACGCCGACCACGGTGGCCAGCACGGACGCGGTGAGGAACTCGGGGAGCGAGGCGAGCATCGCCGCCGCGCCGCCGGACCGCGCCGGGCGGCTCCGCCCGGCGGCCCCGCGCCGCAGCGTACGGGCGCACACCGCGCCCGCCGTGACCAGCGCGACCGCCATCGCCGCGCCCATGAGCAGCAGCGACGCGCCCAGGGACTGGACGACGGCGGGCAGTACGGCGGCGCCGGAGATCCACGAGTGGCCCGCGTCGCCGTGCGCGAGGCCGCCGAGCCACTGCCCGAGGAGATGGACGGGCCCGGCGCCGAGGCCGAGTTGGTCCCGTATCGCGTCGAGCACTTCGGGGGTGGGGTCGCGCTCGGCGGACCGCGCCTTGAGGACGGTCAGCGCGGGGTCGGTGCGCGAGAGCCAGGGCAGCAGCCCGATCGCGCACAGCAGACCGCCCGCGAGGGCGGCCCGCCACAGCAGGGCCAGCCCCGGAAGTGCGTTCAGCCCCGTGAGACGCGGAAGGGAAAGCGGCACGGAACGCGGTGTGAAACGCGGCACCGAACGCGGTGTGGAACGCCGCATGCTCGGATCAGCGCCGCGTGCCGGTGGCGACGAGCGTGCGCTCGTACGGGTCGAGGACCACGCCCTGCACGGCGTCGGCGACACCGAGGATGTTCCGCTGGTGTACGAGCGGAACGACCGCGTCCGTGCCCAGGATCCGCGCCTCGGCCGCCATCGCCGCGTCCTGCCGCTTCGCGGGGTCGGCGGTGGCGTCGGCGGTGGCGACGGCCTTGTCCACGGCCTTGTCGCAGAGGAGTGCCAGGTTGTAGGTGCCGTCGCAGGTGTAGTCGGAGGCGAGGATGGAGACCGGGTCGCCGGTGTCGAGCATGGTGTTGCGCGCGGCGACGACGGCGTCGAACTTCCCGGCGAGCGCGTCGCTTTCGAGCCGCGAGTACTCCCGTACGGTCAGCTTGACCGTGAACCCGGCCTTCTCCAGCTGCTGTTGGAGCACCTGGGCGACCTCGGGCAGCTCGGGCCGGTTGTCGTACGTGGCGAGGGTGATCGCCGTCCCCTTCACCGCGCCCGCGCCCGCCGGCTTCGCCCGTCCGACCGGGGCGACGCGCTTGCCCGCGGCCCAGCTCAGCGCGGGCCCGAAGATGCCCTGGCCGGGGTCGGCGTGGCCTTCGAAGACGTTCTTGGCGAGTACGGAGGTGTCCAGCGCCGCACGGGCGGCGGCCCGGAGCGCCGGGTCGGCGAACGGCCCCGAACGGGTGTTGAGGAGGAGGCTGGTGGTGCGGGAGGTGGGTACTTCGCGGGCGGTGCCCTTGGCGAGGGACGCGGCCTGCGAGACGGGTACGGCCTCGGCGATGTCCTCCTCGCCGCTGCGCAGCGCGTTGGCGCGGGCCGTGCCGTCGGCGATGAACTTGGCGTCGATGCCGGACGCCTGGGCCCGGCCGCCCCAGTAGTCGTCGAAGCGGTCGAGGGTGGCGGAGGTGGAGCCGTTGACCTTGGTCAGCTCGAAGGGGCCGGTGGCGGTGGCGATCGGGGTGGCCTTGCCGTCCTTGCCGTACGCCTTCGGGGAGAGCACGGCGAGGCTGGGTCCGGCCAGCCGCAGCGGCAGTACGGGGTCGGGCTTCGCGGTCGTGACCCGTACGCGCCCCTCGCCGGCCGCCTCGGCGGTCAGTGTGACGCCGGAGAGCGCGGCGGGTATGGGGGTGGCCGCGGCGGCGTGGGTGAGGGAGGCGGCGGCTGCGGCGGCCGTGACGACGGTCCCGTCCTGGAAGTGCGCGTCGCGCAGTGTGAAGAGCCAGCTGCGGCCGTTCTCCCTGGTCCAGGACTCGGCGAGGGAGGGGGCGGCGGCTCCGTTGCCGTCCAGCTTCGTCAGCCCCTCGGTGACGCCGAGCCGGCTGAGGAGGGTGGCGTCGGCGCCGTACGGGGAGAGGTTCTCGGCGGGCGGGAAGGCGAGCGCGACGCGCAGCCGCCTGCCCTCGGCGGAACCGTTGGCCCCGCCCTTGGCGGACGAGGTGTCCGAGGAGTCCGCGCCGGAGGCGAAGCAGCCGGAGAGCAGGGGCGCGAGCAGGGGGGTGAGCAGCAGGCCGGCGGCCAACCGGCGGCGTCGGACGGAGCGCATGGTCCTCGTTCTCTGTTCTGCGGAGCTGTTCGGGGCGAACGAACGAGAGATTACATGACAATCATTTTCATAAGCACTCCGGGTTCGCCCGCTCGCTCGCTCAGCCCATCGGTATCTCGAAATGAACTGTCTCCCCGCCGTCCTCGCGCTCGTCGCACACCGCTTTGCCCATCGACCGCCAGAACGCCTCGGCCCCCGGAACGGCCGGGTCGGTGTGCAGATACACGGAGCGATACCCACCGTCCGCCGCGGCGAAGCCCACCAGCTCCCGCACCAGCTCGCGCGCGAGACCCCGGCGCCGATGGCCGGGCCGTACGTACACACGGCGCAGCTGGGCGGTCTCGCCGGAGGGGTAACGCTCCGCGAGCCAGGCGGGGTTGGGGGGATGGGCGGGCCCCCGGGAGTCGAGCGCGGCGACCCCGGCGACGGCACCGCCCGCCTCGCGACCACCCTCACCGTCGCCCCCTTCCTCGACAGCGACGAGGAGGGTGTGACGCGGCGACGCGAGGTAGAAGGCGGCCGGATCGATGATGTCGGCGTGCCAGCGCGGCACATAGCCCGTACCGAAGTCCCGGTAGACGGTGTCGAGCATCACGGCGCGCGCGGCGTCGAGATCACTGGGGGTCGCGGTACGGATGCGATAACTAGGCACTTGCGCATCATACGCATTAAGGCTGGAGCGACTCCGCGTGAGGTGAATCACCCGGCACCGACGCCGGCACCGGCGCCGACACGGTGGAGTCGCCGGCCACCGTCCCCAGGAACCGCACATGCGGCCGGCCGTCGGGGCCCTCGCGGGTGACGGTGGCGCGCACGCCGTAGACGTCCGCGATCAGCTCCTCGGTGAGGGTGTCGCCCGGCGGCCCCGCGGCGACGACGCGGCCCGCCCGGAGGACCACGATCTGATCGCAGTACATCGCCGCGAGGTTCAGGTCGTGCAGCGCGATGACGGTGGTGACGGGGAGCGCGGCGACGAGGTTCAGCAGGTCGAGTTGGTGCTGGATGTCGAGGTGGTTGGTCGGCTCGTCGAGGAGGAGTTCGCGCGGGTCCTGGGCGAGCGCGCGGGCGATCTGGACGCGCTGGCGCTCACCGCCGGAGAGGGTGTGCCAGGACTGGTCCGCCCGGCCCGTCAGACCGGTGCGCTCCAGCGCCGTGGCAACGGCTGCCTCGTCGCCCGCCGACGCGGCGGCCCAGGCGCGGCGGTGCGGGATCCGGCCGAGGCGCACCACGTCCCGTACGGTCAACTCGACCTGGGTGTCGGTCTGTTGCTCGACGACGGCGATCCGGCGGGCGACGGCGCGGCGGCCGACATCGGCGAGCGGACGGCCGTCGAGGGTGACCACACCGGAGGCGGGCGCGAGGACCCCGGCGAGGATCCGCAGGAGAGTCGACTTGCCGGAGCCGTTGGGCCCGAGCAGCCCGAGGGTGGAGCCGGGCGCGGGCGCGAGGCCGACGCCGTCGAGGATGAGCCGGCCGCCGGCGAGGGTACGGGAGACGCGCTCGGCGCGCAGCCCAAGCCCAGTGCCCGAATCCGTACCCGAATCACCGTTCATGACGCCACCCGCCGCCCCCGGTAGAGGACGAGCACGAACGCCGGCACGCCGATCAGCGACGTCACCACACCCACCGGTACCTCCTGCGGATCGAGAACGGTACGGGCCAGCGTGTCGACCCACACCAGGAACACCGCCCCGGCCAGCGCCGTGACCGGCAGCAGCCTGCTGTGCCCGGGGCCGACCAGCGCGCGGGCGGCGTGCGGCAGGACGAGCCCGACGAAGCCGATCGCCCCCGCGCTGCTGACCAGCGCGGCGGTCAGCAGCGCCGTGACGCAGAGCAGCACCAGCCGCGTACGGCCGACGGAGACGCCGAGCGTGGCCGCCGCGTCCTGGCCGAACGCGAAGGCGTCGAGGGTACGGGCGTATCCGCCGCAGACCACCAGCGCGACCGCGAGCACGGCGGCGCAGACCCAGACGTCCGTCCAGCCGGCGCCGCTGAGCGAGCCGAGCAGCCAGAAGAGCACCCCGCGGGTGGTCTCGGCGTCGGCCGACGTCATGACGACGAAGGAGGTGAGCGCGGAGAAGAGCTGCATCGCAGCGACCCCGGAGAGCACCACCCGGTCCGTCGTCCCGCCGAGCGTATGACTCAGCACCAGCACCATCGCGAACGACAGCAGCGCCCCGAGGAACGCCCCGGCGGAGAGCGAGACCACGCCCCCGCCGACCCCGAGGACGACGACCACCACGGCGCCGGTCGACGCCCCGGACGAGACCCCGAGCACAAAGGGGTCGGCGAGCGGATTGCGCAGCAGCGACTGCATGACCGCCCCGCACACCGCGAGCCCGGCCCCGCACACGGCGGCGAGGAGGGTGCGCGGCAGCCGCAGATTCCATACGATGCCGTCCCGGATCGGGGTGACGTGCGATTCGCCGACACCGAGATGGGCGGCGACGACCGACCAGACGTCACCCACGCGGATGTCCGCGGGGCCGATGGTGAGGGCGAGCGCGACGGAGAGCAGCAGCAGCCCGAAGCCGCCGAGCGCCATGAGGCCCAGCCGCGCACGCGTCACGCGTGCGGCAGCCACTCGTTCGGCAGTCATTCGTACGCCGGTCCCTCGTACGCCGGTCACTTGGCGGGCGCGTACGCGCGCAGCGCGGCGGCGACCTTCTCGACCCCTTCGACGGTGCGGATGGTCGGATTCATCGCCTGGCCGCTGAGCAGCACGTACCGCTTGTGCTTGACCGCGTCCATCTTCTTCGTGACGGGGTTGGACTCCAGGAACTCGATCTTCTTCGCGGCGGTCTCGGCGGTCTGCGACTTGCGCGTGAGGTCACCGATGACGAGGAAGTCGGGGTTGCGGTCGGCGACGGTCTCCCAGTTGATCTGGGGCCATTCGTCCTGGGTGTCGTCGAAGATGTTCTTCGCGCCGACCGCGTTGGTGATGATCCCGGGGGCGCCGCAGCAGCCGGCCATGTAGGGGGAGTCGGAGTTCGCGAACCAGTAGAGGACGGTGGTCTTCTTGGCCTTGACGGGATCGATCCCCTCCACGGCGGCGGCCATCCGCGCCTTCAGCGAGGCGACGACCTCCGCACCGCGCTTCTCCTCACCGAAGACCTTGGCCAGGTCCTCCACCTCTTGGTAGATGACGTCCATGGTCAGCGGGGTGGACCGGGCGCCGTCCGTACCCACGACCTTGTCGTTCTTGGTGCAGTCGGCCGGCGAGACGTACGTCGGCACACCGAGCTTCTCGAACTGCGCCCGCGTGGCGACGCCGCCCTTGCCCAGGGTCGAGATGAAGGACGACGCGACGAAGTCGGGCTCGGCGTCGAGCACCTTCTCGAAGGAGGGGTTGTTGTCGGCCAGCCGCGGCACCTCGGCATTGGCCTTGACCAGCGCCTTGGGCAGCGGATCGGTCCAGGTCGCGGTCCCGGCCATCCGGTCGGCGAGCCCGAGCGTGAGCATGATCTCGGTGGTGCCCTGGTTGAGCGACACGGCCCGCCGGGGCTCGGCCTTGACGGTGACGGTCTGCCCGCAGTTCTTGAGGCTGAGGGGATACCCGCCCCCCGAGACGGCCTGACCGCCACCGGCCTTGCCCGACACCTCTGACTTCTCCCCGTCACCCCCACAGGCGGTGAGCGTCAACGCCCCCGCGACGAGCAGAGCGACAGGCACAACGGACTTACGCACAAGAGACATACGGAAGGGGCGCGCGTTCAGCACGGAAGATCCTCTGCGTTCGAGGGCCCATGCGCGGAGCCCGTTCGTACGGTGCTCCCCCGTCCCCGAACAGGAACGGAGGGGCCAGCAGGTCTTCGGACTCAGGATCACTCGAACGAGGCGCCTTCCCGGACGGCAGTCCAGTGGCCGATGCCCCGCCCGTCCCCCTCACCGCTGCGCGTCAGCTCCGGATTCACACCGGATTCCCTGACCCACGTACATGGGTTCGACTGGCTCCCGCAAGCTACCACAGGGCCGAAAACAGCCCTTCCAACAGCCCTTCCAGTCACCCGCGGACCACCGCGTACTGGAACGGCTCCCGGAGAGCGGCAGCAGCACCGTCGAGGTCGGCCAGCCTGGCGGCCATGGTCGCCTCGGCCAATCGCTGTGGCAGTGCCGCGCCGAACTTCAGCCCGGCCACAGCGCGCGGGTCCACGGAGGGCAGGGACAACCGCTGGACGCCCTCGGCGACGGCGTTCTTCCACTCCCCCGGCGTGATGTCCTCGCGCAACCGGACATACGCGTCGGCGGGACGCTGCACGGGGTCGGAGACCGAACCGAGTGTGGCGGCGAGCGTGGCGTTGGCCCGGTGCCCGGCCCAGGTCCACCAGCGCACGCTCGTACCCTGCCCGCCCCGCACGATCACCGTGCCGTGCGCGTGCACCAGCTCGGCGCCGTCGTCACGCGCCCGCGCCAGCGCGCCCTCGGCCCGCCGGGTAAGGCCGACCGGAGGCGTCGCGCCGAGCAGGACCTCGCGCGCCGCCCGCGTCAGCTCGTACGAAGCGGTACGGGCGAAGCCCACCGCACCCCAGCGGGCCCGGCCGCCACCCTCCACCGGCTCGACGAAGCAGCGCCGCCGCGACCAGTCGATGTAGGTGACCTGCCAGCTGCGTCCCGCGAGCAACAGCCTTCTCGGACCGACGACTTCGTCCGTGAGCAGGGCGGGATCCGTCGTGCCGATCTCCGTACGGCCCGACAGGACCGTGAACTCGGGGGCGGCGGTGAACACCGCCGTGAGGTCCATGAAGTGCCGGAAGCCGAAGCGCCGTTCGGCCTCGGGGCCGATGAACATCATCCCGCCGTCCCGGTCCACATAGCCCTCGTCGAGGAGATGACGCACGATCGGCTCGGCGGCGGGTCCGAAGGGGCCTAGGCCGCCCCACCAGTCCTGCCACAGCCGGTCGCCGACGCGGTGTTCCTGGAGGCAGAGCGCGAGAACCTGCTGGGCCACGATATGGCGGGGTTCGGGCGGTGCGACGACCGGTTCCACCCAGCCCCGGGACCAGAGCAGGAGAAGGGCCGCCGCGGAGAGCAGACCGGGCTCGTCGAGGGCCAGGAACAGACAGTTGCGCGGCGAACCGCTCCGCCGGCCCGTGCGGCCGAGACGCTGCAGGAACGAGGCCACGGTCGCGGGCGCGTCGATCTGGATGACCCGGTCCAGGTCGCCCACGTCGATGCCGAGTTCCAGTGTGCTGGTGGAGACGATGACGCAGTCCCTCGCCTCAGCGAACGCTTCCTCCGCCCGCCTCCGCTCGTCCACGGACAGCGACGCGTGCGACAGGAAGGTGGTGACCCCCTTCGCCCGCAGCGCCTCACCGAGCTTCTCGACCTGCCGGCGGGACTCGCAGAACACCAGGCGCTTCTCGCCCCGGTGCAGGGCGGCGATCACCGTCGCCGCGTTGGCGAGCGACCCCACGTAGTCGAGCTGGACGTCCCCGGGCGGCGGCAACTCCGGCGCGGCTTCGCGCAGATGGGGCGCAACCACCCGCGCCTCTCGCTTCCCCGCGCCCGCCCCCTGCAGCCAGCTCAGCAGCTCCGCCGGGTTGCCGACCGTCGCGGAGAGCCCGACGCGCTGCACCGGCCGGCCGACCACCCGCTCCAGCCGCTCCAGTACGGCCAGCAGATGCCAGCCCCGGTCGTCCCCGGCGAAGGCGTGCACCTCGTCGACGACGATCGCCCGCAGCCCCGAGAAGAAAGCGCGATGGTCGACATTGGCGCTGACCAGCATCGCCTCCAGCGACTCCGGAGTGGTGAGCAGTACATCCGGGCGCTCGCGCAGGACGCGCTTGCGGCGGGACTGCGGAACGTCCCCGTGCCAGAGCGCGGCCGACCGCCCCAGCCAGGAGGTGTACGTCTCCAGCCTCGGCAGCAGGTTGTTGAGCAGCGCCTTCAGCGGACACACGTAGAGCACCGACGTTCCGGTCCACCGCTCCGCGTCCATCCGTGACAGCAGCGGAAAGGACGCCGCCTCGGTCTTCCCGCCGGCAGTGGGGGCGAGCAGCAGGGCGTCCGAGCCGTCCATGAGGGGCGCGACGGCCTCCTCCTGGAGCGGCCGGAGTCCGGGCCAGCCAAGGGTGTTGACGATGTGATGGACCAGCCCGGGATGCAGCCGGTCCAGCGGATCGAGACCCCCAGGCCCCTCAGGTGTACCGGGCTGTGCCGTCACGGAAGCTCCAGCTCGACGTCGTCGGCGTTCGCCGGCTCCGCCGCGGCGTTCCGTTCCACCTCGCTCAACTCCGCCGTGTGCACGGTGAGGGCGTAGTGCTGACGCGGGTCGAAGTCCTCGAACTGGTCGATACGGTCCAGCACATCGCTGACGAGTTTCTTGAGGAAGAGCCGGGGCGCGACACCGGCCTTTCCGCCGAGTGCTCCGCCGACCGCGCCGGCCAGCTCGGCGACATAGGCGTCGTCCGCGAGCTTCCTGACCCGTTCGGGGTCGGGCGATCCCGACGCGTAGAGGTCCCGGATGGTGAGTCCGAGGCCCACCAGCGAGTCCAGGGTGAAGCCGGGAAGCCGTAGTTGCACGGCGCGCGGATTGTCGAAGCGCGGCTCGGTGGTGAAGTCGGTGGCGAGCCGCTGGGCCAGGGGCGCCAGCCGCTGGACGCCCTGTCTGCCGTCGTAGAACGCGGGTGTCCCGGTGATCAGCAGATACAGACCGGGGAACCGCCCGGAGTGCACTTCGTCAATGAGCTGCCGCAACGCGTTCAACGCCTTGTCGCGCGCGTCGGACCGGACCCGCTGGAGCGTCTCCACCTCGTCGAGTACGACGAAGAGCCCCGAGTGTCCCGAGTCCCGCAGCACCGTGAGCAGCCCCTGCAGAAACCCGAGGGCGCCGAAGTGGTCGAGATCCCCCCGGACACCGGCGGCCCGGCGGGCCGAGGCGGCCACATGGGGCTGTCCGCCGAGCCAGGCCATGACGGCCGAGGCAGTGGCCTCGTCCCCGGCGGCGAGGGCCGTACGGTATCCGCGCAGCGCGGTGGCGAACGACGGGGCGTGCCGGGAGACCTCCGTGAGCCGCGCCGTCATCAGGGCTTCGACCGCGCCGGCCAGGTCTTCCTCGGAGGCTCCCGCCGTGAGCGCGTCCTCCTCCAGGGCGTAGAACCAGGCGTCCGCGACCGGGCGCAGTGCGCTCGGCGGGAACCCGGGCGTGGCCAGCCGCTCGGTGAGCCGGCGGTAGACGGTCTCCAGTTTGTGCAGCGGCGTCTCGGTCTCCGAGATCTGGATCTCGGCGACGGCGAAGTTACGCCGCTTGGCGCGCTCGCCGAGCCACCGGGTGAAGAACGTCTTGCCGGATCCGTACTCGCCGCGTACGGCTTTGAAGACGGAGGCGCCCGAGGCGACCGCCTCGAGTTCCGCGTCGAGCGCGGCCTCGAACCGGTCCAGGCCGGTCGCGAGGAGGCCGAGCCCGCTCTCGGGGACGGCGCCTCGCCGAAGGGCGTCGATCACGTCACGCCGCCGGGCGGCGCTGACCGGGCCGGTGCGGTCGGGGCTGTCGGTACTCACCGCGTCAGTCTCGCATTACGTACGGGGGGCCGGTCACTCTGCCGGAAGGTTGACGTACGGACGGTCACTTTGATGCAATCGTCCGTTACACCGTCCGGCCTCTCGGCAGTTCACCTTCTCAGCGGTTCAAAGCGGGGGAATCTCAGCGTGGCGCTCGACAGTCTCAAACTCAGCGATGTCCTCAAGGATGTCGCGTCCGGCGTACTGCAGCTTCCGGACTTCCAGCGCAACTGGAAGTGGGACGACGAACGGATCAGGGCGCTCGTCGCCACGGTCACGCTGGACTATCCGCTGGGCGTTGTGATGGCGCTTCAGACCGGCGGCACCTCCCCCTTCAAGGCCCGGACGCTCAAGGGCGCGGAGGACGCGGACGGCACCGTGCCCGATCTGCTGCTCCTGGACGGACAGCAGCGGCTGACCTCACTGTTCCAGGCGCTGCACCGGGACCTGCCGGTCGAGACGGTCGACGCCCGCGGCAAGGATCTGCGTCGCTGGTACTACATCGATATCGCCAAGGCGATCGGGGAGCCGGCCGATCGCGACGACGCCGTGGTGTCCGTGCCCGAGGACCGTATCCTCAAATCGGACTTCGCCCGGAAGGTTGTCTTCGACCTGAGCACGACCGACGGGGAGTGCGCGGCCGGTTACTTCCCCCTGCATCTTGTGTTCGATACGCAGCGGGTCAACGCGTGGCAGCAGAAGTTCGTGTCCGCCGACCCCACGAACTGGGGCGTGTGGGGCCAGTTCGTCGAGCGCGTGCTCAATCACATGAACGCGTTCCAAGTTCCGATGATCAAGCTCGCGGCGTCCACCACCCTCGATGCCGTCTGCGCCGTGTTCGAGCGGGTCAACACGGGCGGCGTGCCGCTGAACGTCTTCGAGCTGCTCACGGCCACCTACGCGGGCAATCAGCCTCATTTCGCCGAACACGGCGACTACTACCGGCTCCCCATCCAGTGGGAGGGGATCAAGAAGGGCCTGACCCAGAACCATCCTGTCTTCGGCCGGCCCGAGGCGGATCTCGAGGACGGCCTGAGCAGCAGCGACTTCCTGCAGGCGGTCGCTCTGGTCCACACCTGGGAGCGCAAGCAGGCCAACCCCCGCGCCTCGGTCTCCTGCAAGCGCCGGGATCTGCTGAATCTGCCGCTCTCCGAGTTCCGCCGGCTGGCACCGCGGCTGGCGGAGGCGTTCCAGTGGGTGGGCGCCTTCCTGGAGCGTCAGTGCATCATCCGCTCCGCCGATCTGCCGTACCGCACCCAGCTGGTACCGCTGGCCGCGGTACGCGCCGTCCTCGGCGAGGAGACCGACCGTCCGGGCAGCGACGAGCGGATCACCCAGTGGTATTGGTGCGGTGTGCTGGGCGAGATGTACGGCGGCTCGACGGAGAGCCGGTTCACCCGTGATGTGGAACAGCTGATCGGCTGGATCCGGGGCGTGGAGGGGGTCGTTCCCGACACGGTCAGCGAGGCGGCGTTCCTCGATGACCGGCTGAACAGTCTGACGACCCGCAACAGCGCCGCGTACAAGGGGATTTACGCGCTTCTGGTGAAACAGGGCGCGGTCGACTGGTACTACTCCGACGCGCCGCTCAACGCGGGCCGGCTCGTCGAGCACAATGTGGAGGTCCGGCAGGTCTTCTCCAAGGCGTGGGTCGCCAAGAACTACTACGCCTACTCCGCCCGCGCGAATTCGATCGTCAACAAGACGCCGCTGTCGTTCCGGGCCGGCCGGGGCATGACGGGATCCCCCGCGGTGTATCTCAAGTCGCTCGTCCTGGAGTCGGGCATGCGCGCCGAGTGGTTCGACGATGTCGTTGCCACTCATCTCATCGATCCGGCCACACTCCACACCGCCGATTTTGAGCAGTTCTACGAGAACCGTGCGAAACAGCTCTTGGAACTGGTGATGTCCGCCATGGGCAAGCGCACTGTTTTCCGTGACACGGCGGGCTGGTGAGTACGGTCATGACGACGCTGCCGCCCGACGAGGAAATTCTCGCGCTCAAGGGCCGGAAGATCCCGGTCACCGAATTCCTGACGTTCTTCAACACCCGCGTGCGCGACGACCCGTCCAGTCTGCTGATCGCCCAGGCGCTGGAGAATGTCGGGCTCTCGACCGTGCCGCACTTCGCCAACTGCGGCAGAACCGCCGATGTGCACATCGTGGCCCAGGAATCCGTCCCAGCGGCGGAGTCAGGGAGCGGAGACGAGGAGGAGGCCGACGACGGACTGTCCGTGGTCGCCCTGCCGCAGCACGCCGTCAGAATCGGCGACATACCGGCTGCCACGCAGGGCATCGCGTCCGTCACGTCGCGTCATCTGCTGGCGGACGCCATCCATCTCATGCAGGCCATGAACTACTCGCAGCTTCCGGTACTGGACGACCACTACACGCTGCGTGGCGTCGTCACCTGGCAGTCCGCGACACAGATGTACGGCACGTCCGTCGACAAGGTGCTTCTGAACGCGATGGTGGACGATCCACCGGTCGCCGAGGCCCACCAGGACTTCTTCTCCCTTCTGCCACTGATCAGCGAATACGGCTATCTACTGATCCGGGGGAACGACGGACGCTTCACCGGAATCGTGACAACCGCCGATATCACCGAGCGGTTCGCCGCGACGGCGTGGCCCTTCTTCGTTGTGGGAGAGATCGAGTTCCGGCTCCGCAAATGCCTGGGCGCGAAGATCGGTTCGGATGCCATCCTCGCCGTGCAGCGGACCGGCCCGGGAAAGAAATCCGGGCTGATCACGGACCTGATGTTCGGGGGCTACGTCAAGCTGCTCAACGGCGACCAGCACCATCCGGCGCTCCGCACCCAGGCTGATGAGAACTGGCGGTGCCTGGGCTGGTCGTGGGTGAGCCGCAGCCAGTTCGTGCAGCAGCTCGGCAGGGTGCAGCAGATTCGCAACAAGATCGCGCATTTCGACCCCGAGCCGCTGTCACCGAGCCTGAGCGACGATCTGCGGCAGTTCGTCGGGCTGCTCCGGCAGCTCACCTGACGCGCCCGGTGGTGGCGAGACCCGCCGGTGGGCCCGCACTCGCCACCACCGCGTGCCGTCACCACCGCACTCGCCACCACCGCGACCGTCACCACCGCGACCGTCACCACCGCAGCCGTCACCACCGCAGCCGTCACCTCAGCTCGAACTGATCCCGCAGCAGTCCCGTGTTCAGCCGCAGAGTCCTGCCGTCCGGCAGCGTCTCCAGCACCTGCACACTGTCGTGGTTCAGTAGTTGCCGCAGCACGGCCGCGAAGCCGTCCGCCCGGCCTGCCTGCAGACCGATGCGCTGGGCCAGCGCCGTGACCGGCAGGGTGCCACCGGCGTCCAGCAGGGCCCGGACCGCTTTCTCCACCCGGCCCAAGTCCGGTTTACGGGCGAGCAGTTGCACCTGCGCGGTGAAGACCTCGGACGCCAGCAGGCCGTTGACCAGCGTGTCGTCCGGCGAGACCGGCTCGACGGAGAGCAGCGCGCCCTCCCTCTCCGAAGGAACGAGCGCCACGTCGAAGAGCGAATCGTGGTGCTGCCGGGCCAGTGCCGCGGCCTCGTCCTTCGCCCGCTTGGAGGCTTTCTTCGGCGCGGGTACGGGCACGGCCGCGGCGGCCGGGGTCCGCGCGTACGGCTGCTGAGCGGGCCGCGGTGTGAGCGCCCACCAGGAGGGCTGCTGGCCACCCAGTTCGCGCCAACCGCTCGGCGGTTTCTCCACACCGAACGGGAGGAACGCGAGTACGGGGATGGTGAACTCGGCCGGGGACGCACCGCCGTGGTGGCCCGCCCTCTGGGAGGCGTAGCGCGAGTCGGCGTCCCAGAGCGCGACGATCCGGCCCCCCGGCTCCGGAGACACGACCCGCGGGCCGGAGAGCACGATCTCCGTCTCGGCGAGCGGTCCCTCCGAGGGCCCTCCCGACTGTCCCCCCGGCCTCCGGTGCCGCGCCGACAGCACCCCCGCCGTATCGGCCTCGACCCGTACCCCGTACCGGTCGACGACATGGCCGTGGTCACTGGTGAGAATCACGGCACGGCCCTGCGTCGCCGCGTACCGCAGCAGCTCCCGCAACTGCCCTATGTGGGACAGCCGCCAGGTACCGTCCCCGAGCTTCTGTTCCTTGGCGAGCCGGTCGTCGATGGTGTTGAGCACCACCGCGACATGCGTACGGTCCCCGTTCAGCGCTTCGAGCAGTCCGGGGCCGAAGGGCGCGCCGGCGCTCTCGCCGCGCAGGTCGTCCTTGTGGAAGACGGCGACGTCCTGCCCGCCCCAGAAGCGGTGCGCGGGAAACACCTTCTTCTCGTCGGCCTGTGTACCCGTCCGCAGCTTCGCGGCGAACAGCGAGGTGCGCGAGACAGCCGTCACCGTCGGGAGCGCCGCCGCCATCGCCCGGCGCCGGGGCGCGTCCTTCGCCCGGGGCAGCGGGTCGTACTCGACCCAGTGCTCGCGCAGTTCCTCGCCGAGTTCCGCGGCGATCGCGGCGCTCATCCCGTCGAGGACGAGGAGCAGCACGCGCCGTTCTCCGGCTTTCACCACCGGAGCGACGATGTCGGGGAGGAAGCTCTCCACGGTCAGCATCGCCCCGGGGCCACCGCCGCCCGCCGTCCAGGTGGCGAGCGTCCGGGCGAAGTGCCGGTCGATCTCGCGGCGGGAGACGCGTACGGCGGCGCACACCGTGTCGTAGGCCGACCGCAGTACGGTGCCGGGGTCGCCCCCCGCCTCGATGTGCTCCAGAGCCAGGTCCACCCAGCCGGTGTCGGCCACCTGCCGGTGGATACCGTCCGCGACGTGCGCGCACTCGGCGGCGGGACCGGTCGCCAGCCACTGGCTGAGCCGCTGCGCCATCCTGGCCCGTTCGATCCGGGGACGGGCGTCGGGCTCCTGGGCGAGCCAGTGCTTGCCCAGGGCCTTCACCGCGCGCGCGGTCTCCTCCGGGTCGCCGGCCAGCAGCGCGTGACCGGCGGCCTCGAACCGGGCCTCCAGCCCCTCCGTCAGCACCGGACTCTCCCGGACGGCGCGCTCCGCGCCGAACTGCCGCGCCAGGGAGGCCGCACGGTCGAGGGCCGCACCACTCAGCCGCCGGGCGGTCGCCGATGCCTCGTCCAGCTCGGCCCGGCCCGTGTTCAGCAGCCCGGAGACGAACTCCTCGCAGGCCCGCCCGAAGGCCGCCACGAGGCTGTCCAGCTCATCGCCCCGTGCGGGCGGTTCGTCCCCGAACCAGCGCTCGGCCCGGCCTCTGGCCCGGTGGTCCTCCGCGTTCGTCACGTCGGTGTGCTGCCACAGCGCCGCGCAGACCAGTCCGAAGGCGACGGCGTCGGAGCCGTGCTCGGCACCCACCAGAGCGAGCAGCGCCTTCCCGGCAGGACCGGCCTGCTCGGTCTCGCCGAGGAACCGGTCGAGACCGTCGCGCTCGGGCTCGCGCAGCGCCAGGTAGCGGGCGGGTCCGCCGGGCGCCATGGACCAGCGGAGCAGGGCATGCACATCGAGCGGCGCGTCCTCCCCCACCGCCGTGGCGGACACCGCGGCGCCCTCCGGGGTTTCCAGGTCGCGGTCCGGGTCGTACCGGCCGATGCCCAGTCTGCGCAGGGTCAGCGCGCTCAGGGCGTGACGCCGGGTCAGTATGCCGCCGGCGAGCCGGGGCCAGCGGCCCGGTGCGGCGTCCAGCAGCGCCTCGGCGGCCCAGTTCTCGCTGTTCAGCCGACGGTCGGTACCGATCGCCCCGAACGCGTCCCGGACCACGTCCCAGGTGTTCACCGCGTTGACCCGCTGCTTGTACACCTTGGTCAGCAGGTCGGGGCCCAGCTCGGCCTCCTCGCGGTCGGTGAGCACCACGAGGACCTCGGGTCCCCCGGTCCCGCCCGGCGCCCCGGCCGCCTGGTGCGCCAGCGTCAGCTCGTACACCGCCAGCGTCGAGGGCGCCACGGCGACCGCCGCCCGGCGCTGCTCACCCCAGGTCAGCTCGGCCGGACCGTCCCAGGCGGGCGCGGCGCGCAGCAGGACGACCCGGCGCCTGCCCGGGACGAGGCCGGGCTGCGAGGCCAGGTACTGGGTGACGGTCGCGGCCTTGAGCCGCACGGCACTGGTGGCGGTCGCCGGTCCCGCGCTCCCGGTCGTCCCCGTCGTGGTCGCCGTACTCACCGCGTATGCCTCGTTCCGCTCATTCCACGACCCGCCAGCTGATCTCGATCGTCGCGTCGGGCTCGGCCGCCGTCAGCGCGTCCAGCTCCGCGCGGAGCTGTGCGACCGCCTGGGACACCTTGGCCCGGCCGCCCCCGGATCTGCGCGCGGCACGGCCGGGCACCGGGTGGGTGGTTGGTACGGGCGGCTCGGCACTGTCGTCGTTCAGGCTGACCTCACCGGGTGTGGTGAGGGGCGCGGGCTCGGGCGCCGGTACGGGAGGCTGCTGCCGCCGGGCGGCGGCCTGGCTGCGCTCGATGACGGCGACGATCGACCGCCGCGCCTCCTTCAGCGCGTCCTCCAGCCGGGAGGTCCGCTGGTCGACCCGCGCGGCACCGCGCAACGCCTCCAGCACCGCCTCGCCCTGGGGACCGTAGTTGGGCGCGAGTTTCAGCATGTCCCAGGTCGCGGTGGCCAGCGCTCCCGACACCAGTTCCGCCTGCTTGACCGACGCCCCGAAGCGGCCCGCGGACGCCTCGCCCAGGTCGAAGGCGGCGAAGGCCGTGATGACCTGCTTGGCCGCCGCCGAGCCGCCCGCCGCGCCCCGGTCGAGGGCGACCAGCTCGTCGAGCAGGTCGCGGGAGCGCCGGGCGAGCGCCAGCCTGCCCGATTCGTCGGCTCCGTCGAGTCCCAGGAGGCCGGCGTGCTTCTCCAGCTCCTGTACGAGGCTGTCCGTGTGCGGTTTGTACGTCTTGGCCCGGCCCGTGATCAGCCGGGCGAACTGGCCGACCATCCGGCCCCGGCGCAGCCTCGGCGGCTGCTCGCCGAAGATCTCCCAGCAGCGCTTGCCCGCCTCTTCCCAGGCGGACTCCTCCGGCAGCGGCTGGGAACGCAGCGCGTCCTGCGGCTTGATCGCCGACGGTTCGGGAGCCGGGTCGAGCAGCGATCCCGCGCGCACCCACACCCGGTCGTCCATCTCGGCGTACGAGGCGATGACCAGGTTGGCGAGGAACGTCTCCAGCCCCATCGGCTCCGGCTGGTCGATCCACTCGGTGAGCTGGACGACGCTCAGGTCACCGGGGCCGGCGCCGGTGCGGGCCTTGAGGTTGAAGTGGTCCACCCAGCGGCCCGAGAGCCGGAAGTACGCCTCCTTCTGCTGGCCGAGCCCGAGCGGCGCCGCGACGCGCCGCATCGCCGTCCGGTCCTTGGCCGGAATCTCGGCCTGCCGGTCGCCGGACTCCGCCGCCGCCCTGATGTGCGCGAACACGGTCCGCGCGTCGCTCGCTCTGACGGCCGTGTTCGTACCGTCGGGGTCGAGGTCCGGGTGGGCGGGGAACTGGTGGGCGAGCAGCTTCTTCGCGATGTGCCGGGCACCGTCGTGCAGGCTCTGTCCGATGGACACCCGCAGCTCGGCCACCTCGGGCAGCGCGTCGACGTGGTCGTTGAAGGACACGTCCACTTCACCGGGCGTCTTGTCCGCGCAGCCGTACGCCTGCCGGAACGCCCCCTTCACCGTCTTGATCAGGGATTCCCGCTGGCCTTCGAGCAGCACCCGGGCGCGGGCCCGGTTGTCGGCGTTGAGGTGCTGGGCGTACACGGTGTCGAAGCGCCGCTGGTCGGACAGCGCGTAGTCGATGACGACCAGCCGGCGGAAGTCCGCGAACCGGGCGGCCGACAGCCGGGTGGGGATCCAGGCCACGGTCCTGGGCGGTACGCCGGGCAGGTCCCGCAGGTCCCGCATCCGGTTGGACGCCTCGACGGCCCCCCGCGTGCCCTCCTGGTAGGGGAAGTCGACGATGAGCCGCCAGAGTCCTTCCTGGCTCGGCGAGAACTCGTGGTCGGGGAGTTCGTCCGGGTCCCCGACATTGCCGAAGAGGATCTCGACCGTACGGTTCGAGCCGCGCCAGACGAGGTTCAGCTCGTCGGCGACCAGCCGGTCGTGAAGGTCCAGGCCCAGTTGGTCGGCGAGCAGCCGCTTGGCGAGGGTCCGGCGGTTGGAGTGGTTGTCGTTGACGTTGGCGTTGGCGAGGACGGAGTCGACGTCCACCCCGGCCAGTTCGAGCCGTACCCCCGGGTTGGCGTCCGTGCCGGTCACCTTGATCTCGGCAAAGCGCGAGGCCCAGTCGTCGACCTTCGCCTTGATGACACCGACCTCGGCGCCCGGGATCGGCGAGACGACCGAACCGTGGTTGAGCGCGCCGAGCCGCCGGATGGTCAGATCCCGCAGCGCGGGCACGCTCGGTGCGAGGGCGGAGAGCAGCAAAGTGCACATCAGCCGGTTGTCGCCGGTGAAGCCCTTGCACCGGCCGAGGAGCTTCGGGTCGGTGAGGGTGTCGCGGCGGTGCCGGTAGCGCTCGATGTCCTCCTCGGTGACCTCGTACGCCGCGAGGAGGTGGGGCCGCAGCTTCTGGCGGTACAGCTTGTCCGCGACGAGGAACTCCACCTTCAGGCTGTCCACGAAGGGCTTGTCGCCACCGTCCGCGATCACCGGATAGAGATCGCCGAGCGGGATCAGATTCTCCAGCGTCGCGTCGTCCCGGTGGTCGGCGAGCAGCTGGCCCATCAGCTTCAGACCGGTACGGGAGCGCTGGAGCGCGGAGGAGATATGGACCAGGGTGTCCATGAAGGACGGCGAGAAGGGGTACGTGAGCCGGAACGACGCCTCGTCCGCCCCGGTCGTCGTCTCGTCCGACCCCAGCAGTACGTCCCACACCTGCGGCCCGACCCGCTTGACCCGGGCGAAGGCCGCGTCCAGCTTGGCCTCCGCCTCCGCGTCCTTCGGCCTGAGCAGCCGCGCGTGGGCGATCTGCGGCAGGTTGCGGTCCTCCAGCGTGATCGTGTCGAAGCGGCCGGAGGCGAGCCGCAGGCTGTCCTGGATCGCCGCCTCGGCCGCCCCCGATGTCTCCTCGCCGACGAGTTCGCGCAGGTCACGCTGGCGCGCGATGAACGAGACGACCGGGATGGCCCGGCGGGAGTCCGCGCCCTCGACGAAGTTGGTGATCTTGTCGGCCTCGCGGGAGACGAATTTCTGGTCGTGCACGCGGTTGGCGAGCCACAGGATCAGCTCGTCCATGAAGAGGATCAGCCCGTCGTACCCGAGCGACTTCGCGTGCTCGGCGATCACCCGCAGCCCGGCGTCCAGCGAGATGAAGCCGTGCTCGTCCTCGGCCGCGTTCTTCGCGAACCCGGGGAACCACGTCACGCTCGCGTCGTGCACCAGCCTGGCCCGCAGCTCGGCGGGGGTCGACGGGTCGACGGTGTTCAGCCTGACCTCGCCGCCGTCCAGCTCCTCGGCGGCGAGCGCGGTGGCCAGCAGCTCGGAGGTCCAGGCGAACGGCTCGCCCCAGTCAAGATCGTCCTCGGCGTCCGGAGCGTCCACCGTGTCCGCCGTGTCCGTACCGTCGTCACCGGCGCCCGAAACCACCGCGGGGGCGGCCTCCGCGAGCCCCGCGATGAACGCCTCGTCCCCCATCCGCTGCCGGTGCGAGCGGATGTCCTCGAACAGCGCGTCGGTCCGGTACACCTGCGGAGTCGTCGCGTTCTCGTGCAGCGCCTTGACATGGCTGACGTACCCGCCGAGGACCCGCTGCTCCAGCGACTTCGCGCCGAGCATGTGGTACGGCACGAGCAGGAACCTCTTCCGCTCCGCCTCGAGCCACTCGTGCTTGCCGAGCACCGGGTCGAAGTCGCCGCGGGACCTGGCCGTCGTGTCGCCGCGCAGCAGCGCGTGCAGCACCGCCATGAAGTGGGACTTACCGGAACCGAACGATCCGTGCAGATACGCGGCCTTCGACGTATGCCCGTCCAGCGCCGCCTTGATCAGGCCGAGCGCCTCGTCGAAGTTCTCCAGCAGCCGGTCGGTGACCACATAGTCCCGCAACGCGCGGGCCGCGCCCTCCTCGGTGACCGCCTCCGCCAGTTTCAGAACGAAGTCGGAGGTCGAGATGGACGTCTTGATGTCGATGACGTCGCGGAGGAGGGGGGCCGTGGCGGCGGCGGTCGAGGCCATGTGTGTCTCGCGTCTCCTGGTGTCCGGTGTCCTCGTGAGCGGTACGGCGGCCCCGGGCGCCTTGTCGCCCCCCCGCGCCCCCGCGCCCCGTGCTTGGGGAGCCTCGTCCGCTCCCGTGTTCCCCCGCTCGCACGGAGCGGAGTCAACGCCGATCGTATCCGGTGGGCACACCCCTGAGCAGGCCCGTCCGCCGTGCGCGGAGATGCGGGGCTGCGGGGCCCGGATACGCCGAAGAAGGTCCCGGAGGGCGGGTCCCGCCTCACGCGTTAGCCTCTGTGAAGTCTGCCTACGGGGGCCGTCCGCAGGGATGAGAGGGAAACACACCGCATGAGTACGGAACCGAGCGCAGGGAACGGCGACACCCAGCTGCCCTTCCTGCCACTGCCGCCCGGCGCGCCCGGCCCTCTGGACCCGCTGCCGCTGGGTGTCCTCCCACCCGGAATGGGCACTCCGCTGGTCGTCGCGGAGGGCGTCCTGACCAAGGCCGCGGGAGCGGCAGACGAGGTGTTCGACGCGTTCCACGGCCCTGCCGGATCGGTGCGCGAACCGGCCGGGCCGGCAGCCCATGAGCTGGCGGGATGGGAGAGCGCAGCCGCCCTGCGGACGTCGCTGAAGAACTGGGAGGACCAGACCAAGGCCGTCGAGGGCTGGCTCGCCCGGATCTCCGGGAGCCTGCGCGCCTCGTCCCACACGTATACGGGTACGGACCAGGCGATCGAGCAGCGGTTCAGCGCTCTGCGGGAGCTGAAGTAGATGCCCGATTTCTACCGTGAGCTGCTCGACACGGACCTCTCCGTCCTGGACGACCTCGCCGTCACATGGCGTGAGGCACACACCGCGACGGTGAAACTGCCCCAGCGCATGATGGACGATGTCCTCAAGCCCCTGCGGGACAACGGGTACTGGGAAGGGGCCGCGGCTCCGTTCGCCTGGACGTTGATCGACGACATCGCACGCCAGCTGACGGCCGCGAACAAGGTCGCCGAGGCGCTGGCCGGTGTCTTCGACGACGCGGTGAGCGACCTCAAGGTCATTCGCCGTGACCTCAAGGACGCCGTTCGGCGCGCGGAGGAGAAGGGGCTCACCGTCAACGGCTCGGGTACGGTCTCGGGCTTCCTGACCGCGGACCTCTTCGTCGCCGCCGACCAGCGGCAGAACTCCGTCCTCGCGGTCCACACCGCGCAGGAGGAGATCATCGAGATCTGCCGCCGGGGCATCATCGCGGACCAGAACCTTTCGATGACGCTGATGTCCGACGTCGGCATCGGCTCCTGGTTCAACACCAAGCCCCAGCACACCTCGATCGATACCACCGACCGGATCACCGCCGACGAATACAACGCGTACGGGCGGGCCCTGGAGGGCAAGGACCCCTGGCCGGAACGGAAGGACGACACCCCGTACGGCCTCGGCCTGGACTATGTGACCGGACTCGGCCCCCGTCACAAGGACTTCACCAACGGCGACACGATGGCCGACCGGGTGCAGTCCATGGAGAGCATGAAGGACATCCGCCGACAGACGGTCGCCGACAGACGGTCGAGCAGTGGGAGGCGACAGGTGAGACGGAGGGCAGCGCGGCCTTCTCCATCTCCAAGTCGGGCAAGATCGGTGCGGCGAAGAAGCTTCTCGGCGAGGACCTGCCCGCCATCGTGACCAATGACCCGGACCATCTGGGCGAGGCGTTCATGGGGTCGTACAACGTCAAGTACGACATCCGGGGCACAGACCCGGACGGGTCGCTGGTGGTGCAGTACACCCTGGACAACACCACCAGCACCGAGTCCGCGCTGCACTTCATCGGCTACTACGACTGGCTGAAGTACGCGGAGATCGCCGACGGCCCCATAACGAGCGCCGTGAGCCAGACCGTCACATGGACCGAACGCATCCCGGGGAAGAGCCAGTGAGCGCCGCACGACCGGCACGCCGGAGCAAGCCACCGTACGCCTCCCTCGCGCTGAGCGCGGTCGTGGTCGTGGTCGCGGTGATGTCGCTGACCGCCGGGTGCTCGGGGGACCAAGGGCTGTGCGGCCCCGCGCCGGTCGAGGACGTCTTCCGAAGCGATCTGTACGGGACGTACGCGGGCCCTCACGAAGCCCGTCTCACGCTGCGCGACAACGGCGACAACACCATGGGCTTCACGGTGAGCGCCTGGCCCGAGAGCAGCGACCCGGACATCCTGACGAAGAAGCCCCCCGCCTTCGACGGCAAGGGCACGTGGCGGATCGAGGGGGGTACGGGCCAGGGCGACCGCGTCAGCCTCCAGTTCGAGGACGACGGGCAGAAGCGCGCGGGGCTGCCCGTCAAGCAGCTCGAGGTCGGCAAGAAGGACGGACACATCGTGCTGTTCGACCAACTCGGCGACCCGGATGTGTGCCGGGTGTTCGAGCTGCCCCGTTCGTCGTGACCGCAGAGGGCAACCGCCGACGTTCAACGCACTACAGGTTGTCGAAGTCCCCCGCCGCCATGCCCGACTTGAACGCCTGCCACTCACCGGGGGTGAAGCAGAGGTGGGGGCCGGCGGGGTTCTTCGAGTCGCGGAGGGCGACGCCTCCGGCGGGGAGGGGTGCGAGTTCGAAGCACTGGGTGTCGCCCGCGGTGAAGCTGCTCTTCTGCCAGGAGAGCGTCGCAGGGTCTATCGAGTAGAGATCGGCCTTCTCCATCAGTCAGTCTTCCTTGTTCTTGATACCGGTGATCAGGTCACGGCTCTTGTCAGGGTCGAGCGCCGCCCCGGAGAGATTGTTGAAGATGCGGTGCAGGCGCCGGAGGTCCCTCGGGTCATCCAGCGTCAAGTTACCAGCGACAGATTCACCGAAGGCGATGTCGGGCACGTCACCATCAGCGAACTGGAAGACCTGGAACGCAGCGATCTGTGCACCTTCTTCCCCCTTCTCGTAGGGAATTACCTTCAGTTCGACGGTCTCGCGCTCCGACTGCTCCAAGAGATGCCGAAGCTGCTCTCGATGCCCCTGCACTCCACCCACCTGAAACTCCAGGGCCGCCTGAGTCACCACGTAGTGGCATACCAGCGGCCGGTCCGCCTCCAGCAGTCGATGCCGCTGACGCAAGTCACGGACCTCAACGAGTGCGTCGATCTGGTCGGGCCCCAGCGAGGCGAAGCCGGCCCCGATCACAGCACGCGCGTAACGCTCGGTCTGCAACAGCCCCGGAATCATGCCCACTTGATATTCGCGCACGACCGATGCCGCAGCCTCGAAGCCGAGGAATCGCTCGTACTCGGCCGTAATGACCTCGCCGTACCGGGCCCACCAGGTCTGACGCCGCTCCCGGGTGGCGGTGTGCAACTCGGCGAGACCGACGCGCTCAGGTTCCGAAACGTTGTACAGATCCATGAGCTTGGCGAAGTGCTCGTGTGAACAGTTGCGCTTGCCCAGCTCTATGCGGCTGAGCAGCGAGATGTCACAGCCGATGGCCGCAGCGACCTCTGCGAGTGTCAGGTGATTGACCTCGTCACGAAGGCGGCGCAGCGCCCGGCCGAGAGTGACGCGAGACATCAACGGCGTACTGCTGGCTGCGGACATGAAGCTCCTCTGCTCACGAATCGGTCACGAGATTAGCCGGGCCGACCACATCGCGTTACCGAGACCCTATGCGAACTGTCGATCGATCTGTCAATTGGACAGTCCAGTGGCTTGACCTTTCTCAAGGGCAAATGCCACATTGGCATCGCTACAGAACGCACTCGGTCGAACGCCGAGTGTGTCTGCTCCCGGTGCGGTCAGATACGACGCCGGGTGGCTGATCGACGAGCAGATGCCCGTGCTCATCCGGGAGTTCGGACCGCTCGCGAATCGGTAGGAGCTGTCATGGGTGAACCCAACGAAGTGACCTTCAGGCTGACCCGTCGCCACCGCAGCGTCCCCAGAGCGCGGGCGATGCTGCACGCGGTGCTCGGGGACTGGGCGCTGAGCCAGAACACGCGGGACGAAGCCGAGTTGGTGCTCTCCGAGCTGGTCACCAACGCACTGCGCGTCCGCGTGCCGGGCGACCGGCAGGTCGGCGTACGCATCGTGCGGGTGCTGGACGAGCCCCTCATCCGCTTGGAGGTGAGCGACGCGGGCGCCGGCAGGCCGGAGATTCAGCACCCCGGCGAGGACGAGACGGGCGGGCGCGGCCTGATGCTCGTGGAGGCGCTGGCTCACCGGTGGGGCGTGAAGGAACGCGAGTGCGGCATCGGAAAGACCGTCTGGGCGGAGCTGAAAGCCCAGGCCGTCGTACCAGAACCCACGCCACCGACCGAGGTACCGGCCGCGATGGTTCTGCCGGGACACTCCGTACGTGTATGGGGCAGGTGGTTCACGGCGCTCGGCGTACGCGGCGCTCTGGACGCGGACGGCGTGCTCCATGTCGTCATCGACCTGGACGACGGCCCTGCCCTACGGGTCCACTCGCGCGAGCCCCTGATCGTACGGAAGGCCGGCGCACCTGCCCTCCCCAGGGCCACGGAAACCGCGCCGGGGTGACCGGCACCGACGGCCTGCCCCGGTTCCAGCCGCTGGCCATGGCCGGAACCGGGCACTGGCCCCACCCCCCACACTCCTGGCGACTCCGAGGACGGGAAAATAGATACGGTGACGCAGTGCACATGAGAGAGCGCGGAGAAGAGGTCCCGAGGTGATCACCCGGATCGATATCGACGGGTACAAGTCCTTCGACGACTTCACCCTTGATCTAGCGCCATTCACCGTTCTGATGGGTGCCAACGCCTCCGGCAAGTCAAACCTGCTGGAGGCCGTGGACCTGCTGGCGCACCTGATCCGGGAGCCGACGGGACAGACGCTGGTCGATCACGCACGCAGAGGCGGCCCGAAGGAACTGTTCCGGCGTGGGCCGGAGGGCGATCCGTCGGGGACTATGCGGATCGCGGCCGATGTCCTCATGAACGGGGACGGCCTGGTCGGCGAATGCCTCAGGGTCGCGGCCACCGTACGGTACGCGGATCCACCCGACCCGTTGCGGGTGGATGTCAAGGTCAGCAACGTCTACGACGATTCGCCCCTCACTGAACGCGAGGAGCGCATGGTGTCCCGGCTGTCTATTCCCCGACCGGTAAAGGGCAGAAAGCTGCCCCACAGCCCTGAAGTGCCCGTGCAGTCCAGTGCTGACGGCGAGGAATTGGCCGAAGCCACCAGAAACTGGCGGATCATCGAGCCCTCCCCAAAGGCGATGCGTATCGTCTCCTCCACGTACGACACCGCGCCTCTCGCAGAGGACGGCAAGAATCTGGGAGCCGTTCTGGGGCGGATTTCACGGGTTCCCCAGCGCTGGTACGACTTCACAGCAGATGCGGTGGCGCTGCTTCCCGATCTCGCCGGCATCACAGTGGAGGCCAACACTTCATGGGATCAGTGGGACGTCTGGCTCCAGCACCAACACGAGTACCGTGTGAGCCCCAGCACGGCATCGGCGGGTACCTTGCGCGTGCTGGCACTGCTGGCGGCAGCCCACGACCCCGCCCACGAGGGGATCCTCATGTTCGAGGAGCCGGAGAACGGTCTTCATCCGGGCAGGGTCCCGCAGTTGCTGTCCAGGCTGAGGGGAAGGACCAGCGACCCTGAAACCTTTGTCAGTGGTTGCGGCCGACAGACCTTGGTCACCTCGCACTCACCTGTCGCCCTCGCCGCCGCGTTGGAGGAAGTCCCGGAGTCGGTCGTCTTTCTGGACTCGGTCACCCGATTCGAGAACGGGCTGCCACCCCGTCGGCTGACCCGGGCCAGGAAAGTCGCCACGAGTGGCGACCGGGGGACCTTCGTGACCCCCCTTGAGGTGCGCAAATACCTTGATCCAGTAGGACGGTTCTCGCGTGGGGCGTAGATACTTCAGCCTGGCCCTGCTCACCGAGGGAGCCAGCGACCAATGGTTTCTCGGGCCGCTCATCGACCGGCAGATCGCCGATCTGGCGCAGCGCCCCACAGTCGGTTTCGACTACTCGGGAATCGTCACCGGTGAATGCTTCACCGTGGCGCCACGGGCCGCAGTGGTGCGCGAAGTATCCGAACTGCTTCAGTACTTCGATGTGGTGATGATCCATCACGATCACAACGAGCGTGCCAAGGTCGACGCGATCAGGGAGCACTTCGCGTCCGACGCCTTCCGTATCGTGGGTCTGGTGCCGGTACGCGAGACCGAGGCATGGATGCTGGCGGACACCGACGCGCTGCGAGAGGCGTCACCCAGCAGTGACTCCGCGTGGGAGGTGCCCCACGATGTGGAAAAGATCGCCGACCCGAAGGCAGTGCTCAAAGCTGCACTGGGAGGACGGCGAGAAGTCGAGAGGTCCTTCGACCGGTTGGGCCGGACGATAGCTCTGGAAAAACTGCTGAAGCTCCCCGCTTACCGGCGCTGGTTAGACGAACTGCGCACAGCAATGCAGGAGTTGCGGTTTCTGTGAGGTGGCTTGGCCTGACCGACCTCCCGCACCGAAGTGCGGGAGGAGGGTCGGACGGGGGCGCCGACGGGCCATCAGCCCTTGGCTGAACCTCGGCCACGGCGGGCGGCCGGGGCCGGGCGCCAAGAACGGAGGTCGTCGTCGGTGAGACCGTGCTCGCCCTGCATGGTCGCGCGGTAACCGGCGAAGAAGGCGGCGGGGGAACCGCTGTAGGTGGGGTCGTACTCGTCGTGCCACTGGGTGAGCCACGGCTGAAGCTCCAGCAGACCGGCGAGAAGGGGCGTCATCTCCTCGGAGGACAGCTCGCCGTGGTTGGTGAAGTACGTGGCGAGTGCCTGCGCCTGCTCCCGGTGATCCCAGCCGGCCCACCCCAAGAGGTTGGGCGCACCGGAGATCGCGCCGGTCGCATACGAGATGAACCGCTCCTTCGGCACATCCAGCTTCCCCCGGGCCTTCCAGTAGGACGGCTTGAGGAAGTCGGCCGGTGCGTACTTCGGCGGCACGGAGATCGAGTCCCGAATTTTCCGCTTCGCCGGCTCGTCCGGAGCGGCGTCCTCCTGGCGCTGGAGATCCCAGACGTGCTCCCAGTCCGCGCGCTTCTTTAGCGCGGCGGGCTTGTAGCGCAGGGCGGAGAGGAACGGTACGTGCTCGTCGGCGAGCAGGTCCGCGACGACGGTCGCCAACTCCTTGCGGGGCGCGTACAACTCCGCGACGGATACGAAGTCCTCGTCAAGGGAGAGCACGGCAGCGAGCTGATCGCGAGTGAGGAGTGTTGGCTGCCCTTCTTGGAACCATAGGTCGTCGTGGTTCTCAATCCGGTCCAACAACCAAGACTGGAGAGCGCGCTCCTGAAGCTCATCCCAACCGTCAGTCAGCCAGCGTCGCTTGTACTCGGGACGTTCAATCATGCCGATGGCTCGGGATGATTCGATCACCTCAATGCGTTTCTCAACAATCTCCTTGTAGACATCCGGCCAGTGTCCCGGCAGTTGAGTCACCGGTTCAGAGCCGTGGCGCCGAAACCACTCTGAGCTGACCTGACCGCTCTCGATGCGACGCGCCAGCACAATCTCGAACGCACGTTCTCCCAGTGCGAGTTCGGGTACATAGATTTCGGATGGAACGCAAATCTCTTCCGCATGCAGGCCATACAGAGAATAGACCTGCCAGTCAAGCTCTTCCTGGAGCCCGATCATCTTCCTACGGATGCGATCCCAATCGACCTGAGCTGCACGCAGGAAAGCAGCAGTGGGGGCTGATCTTTCGAGAGAGATCAAGGAAGAGGGCATGGCCGCGTCGATTTTTTGCGCGCAAAAATCAAGAGCGGCGGAAAGTTCAACAGGAAGGGTTGCAGGCAGCGGATATTGTTCAATATTGCCGCCGTTAAATTGATAGTGGACAGTCCACCTCTCGGACTCAAGACCACGACCAACACCATTACTAGGCTTATCATGACACGCCATCTTAAGCCAAAACGCCGCCGTCGAACTATTCAGCACCCCAAGCAGTTGCAGATATTCTGTTTCAGTTGCCCCGTCGCGCAACTTAATCACTGGAGCGGTCTGCTTGAAAACTCTCCCGCCCCGATCAAGCACAAAATGATTGTGCGTTGCAACTTCCCCGAACGAGAGCGATAGCAGCGTCTGATAGGCGGAAGCCGTGTACTGCATGTAATCCCACCACTGGAGACCGGCATCCGCCATATCGCCTTGAAATGTGCGTCGCGCTTGAAGCGTCCGGCGCATAGGCCAGAGTTCTTTCTCAAGTGCGTCGGAATTTACTTCGTCAGCGTATGGGAACCAGATCGATTCTTCCGGTCTGGCACTCCAGTCCCGAACTACTTCTCCCACCATAAGGGGACGAAGCCCCCGCCTATCCGCAACCGTCCGGTAGCTTTTACGCAAAGGGCGAATGTACGCCTCGTCCGCCCCCGCCCTAATTGCACGTCCGATTGGCGGCGCGATCGCATCCCTGAGCCTCCGAACACTCGCCTCATTAATTTGCGTGAACATCTCAAGCCCGCCATCGGTGAGAATCCACGGCTGCTTACTAAAGTATCGGACTCTCTCTAGCGAATCCACAGATACCCATTGACTTACCGACCCAGGCTTGTCGATTTGATCAACGATCGCTTTCCAGACCAAACCTTCAGCAGGATCATTCGGAACTGCCGGTTCAATTTGGACACCACGTACAGTGCGAATCATCTCACTACGACCGCTGCCCGCCCTTCGCCGCCCAACAATAATCACAGTCGGCGTCCCGTGTCCTGGAATATACGCACCCGAGGTGTCGATCACTTCTGTCAACTCAACCTTATGCGCGAAAAATTCCTCAACCAGCAAGCGGCCAAATTCCCTCTTTGAAAATGACCTCGCTGTAATCTGACCGACCATGCCATAACCACGCCCGTCAGGCTCACCCACCTTCGCCAGCTGAAAGAACCTTTCAGCGAACGGCACCGACAAGGCATAAGTACCCGCACAAGACGCGTACAGGTCCCGATAAAGCGCATTCAGCTTCTTGTCCTTGACCGTGATGTAGGGCGGGTTCCCCACCACCACGTCATATCGCCCCTGCTGCAGAATCCCCGGATACTCGTGCACGTCCTCCGTCGCGTAAGCGAACTCCGCCAGCGGGTCCCCCGACTCCTCCCCCACCAGCGTCAGTTCGAGCTGCCGCGCCTTGATGAGTGAGTCGCCCACCGCCAGGCTGATCGGCCAGTCATAACGACTCGCCTCCGCCAGCGTCCGTACCCGCGCCGCCGCCATCGCCGCCACCAGCAACCGGAACCGCGCGATAGCCACCGCGAACGGGTTAATGTCCACCCCGTGCACCGACTCCAGCGCCGCCTTCACCCGCTCGTGCGGGCCCACGTCCGGTCGGCGCTCGCCCCACAGCCGTACCAGCCGCCGGAACGCGCCCAGCACGAAGTGGCCCGAGCCGCACGTCGGGTCGATCATCTTCAGCTCGCCGAACCGGCCGCCCAGCTCCCGTACCACCGGGTCCATCGTCCGGTCGAGGATGAACTCCTCCACGAACTCCGGTGTCTGGAGCAGCGCGTATGTCTTCCTCGCCGCCTCCGACAGGTCCTGGTACAGGTCGCCCAGGAACCGCGTGTCCCAGCCCTCCGTACCGTCCGCGTTCAGCGGGTCGGTGAAGTCGTGGACCAGCGCGTCACCACCACCGTCACCACCGTCACCCCCACCCGCGCCCTCCGCCCGCTCCCGCCAGAACTCCACCAGCGACCGCGCCCCGTCGTGCGACAGCGGGATCTGGTAGAGCGGGTTCCGCTCCTTGTCGAAGAGGAGCTTGCCCGCCTGGCCCGCCCCCAGCTCCGCGAACGCCCGTTCCAGCCAGCCCCGGTACGTCGGGTCCGGGTCCTCGTCCACGTACTGCGCGTACCGCGCCTCCGCCAGGTCGCGGCGCTCGGCTTCGCCGCCCGTGAGGTACGGCTCCGGGATCAGCCGGTTGTCCTCGCAGAACCGTACGAAGACCGTGCCCAGTACCCAGGCCACCGCGACCTGCGTCACTCGCTCGTCCAGCCACGCGCTCCACGTCGCCGCCGTGCGGCCGAGCTTGAACGCCTCGTCGTACTCCGCGCGCAGCTTCCCCGCGACCGACTCCCCCGCCCGGATCTGCTCCACCCGGTCCGCCGACAGGCTGCCCGACACCCCGTCCAGCAGGCGCGTCTCCAGCCACTCGGCCCACTTCGGGGGCTCCGGGAGCGCCTCCGCCGGATTCCCCGAAGCCTTCGCGGCCTTCTGTGCCGCGCCGGCCGCCTTCCGCGCCTTCTCGTACTCGGTGCGCAGCGGTTTGAGTACTGCCTCGCCGTCCCGTACCTGCTTGCCGAGGTCCACCTCGACCGCCTTGACCTGCTTGATCAGGTCCTTCAGCAGTGCCGTGCGGTCGATCACTGTGTCACGTCTCCCGTTGTCCGTAATCCGTAATCCGGTAATCCGAGCCGTGTGATGACCGGCTTCCGCAGCCGTCACATGCCATCACACGCAATCTCGTGCCCTACTGAACCGCTGTCCCTATCGGCCCCGAGACCTCGCCCGAGACCCCGCCCGAACCCGCCGCCTCCGCCCGGTGGCTGTTCCCGACCCATGAGTCCGGCAGCGGGACCCACTCGCCCAGGCCCGCCTGGTACGGCACCGCCGTCGCCCCCAGCCTCGGCGGCCTCGCCGGGTCGCTCTGCGGGCAGAGCAGCCACAGGCCCCGGCCGCCGTCGCGCGACAGCCCGGCCAGCCGTTCCAGGAGGCCCATCGCGTCGTACCGGCCGAAGACACCCGCGTCCATCAGCAGCACCGGCCGCGTGCCCGTGCCCGTGCCCGTGCCCGTGCCCGCAGCCTCAGCGAAGGCCCCCGCGCCAGGCGCCCCCGTCACCACCGCGCTCAGCCTCGGCTCCACCACACCCCAGGCCGTCCGCGCGTACTCCGCGAACCGCATCGCCGACTTCGTCCCCGGCGCCGCCGCGTCCGCGCGCAGGATGGTCTCCCAGGTGGGCTTGGGCTTGGCGGCGACGAGTTCGTGGAGCGCCTGGAGGAAGAGGTCGGTCACCGAGACCGCCTCGGCGGCGAAACGGTCACCCTCCAGTTCGCCGGCCGCTTCGCGGGCCAGGGCCGTCCGTACCGTCAGGACGCGGAAGCCGTCCCGCCTCGCGGAGGCCGTGAGCTGTTCCTCCGCCGCGACCGCGCCCGCGAGCTGGGGGTCGTCGGAGTAGCGGTGGGCGGCGATGGTGCCGGTGGCGCGGCGGCCGGCGCCGGAGGAGAGGGAGGACAGATAGGTGTAGTAGGTGGACTGTCCGTCCGTCTGGCGCGGGAGGTAGCGGAGGGTCCCGGTGTCCTCGCGGGTGGACAGCTCCAGGTCGAAGCCTGCGTCCCGCAGTGCCCGCGTCAGCCGGGCGCCCGTGGGCAGGGTGTGGGCGCCGCGTTCGTTGAGGAGTTCGGGGAAGCGGGCCCGTACGCGTTCGTGGACGTGCTCGCCGGTCAGGCCGGGCTGCCGCGCCTCCGCCACTCCGGGGATGAGCGGGACGAGTCCGGCCTGGGTGAGGCGCAGGGCCCGTACGAGGGGCAGGTTGCGCGGGTAGATCTCCAGCCGGGGGGTGGCGGCGGCGTGCCGGGAGGCGGCGGCGGCCACCTCGACCATCCGGCGGTCGTCCCACTCGACGCTCTCGCTGGGCGGGTTGATGGCGCCCAGCTCGCTGAGGACCGTCGCGGCGGTGGGCAGGGTGTCGAGCTTCGACAGCCGGTCGGCGACCTTGCCCAGCTTCTGGGCGTAGTTGAGCAGTCCGGGGCCCGAGGGGGTGTCGGGGGCGTCCTCGGGGCCGACCTCCAGGGCCAGCAGGCCCGCGCCCATGCCCTCGTCGGCGGCGTCCCGGTTCGGCATGTGCTGGAACTCGGCTTCGTCCGGGACGAGTTGCTCGACCTCGACCACGGCGCGTACGGCGGCCAGGGCCAGTGCCCGGCGCTGTTCGCGTTCCAGGAGCTGGGTGCCGTGGCGTACGGCGAGGGCGTCGGCGATCTCGGCGGCCGAGGCGATCCGGCCGAGGTCGCCCAGGAGTTCCAGGATCTCGGCGCGCAGGGCGCGGACCGCCGGGTGCTTCTTCCAGCGGGCGCGCTGGGGCTTGAGCATCTGGGGGATACGGCCGGCGGAGAGGCCGAGTTCGTCGGCGACGTCCTTCTGCTTGGGCCAGACGCCGATGCCCGGCAGCGCGCCGGCCGCGTTGGGCAGGCGCAGCAGAAGGCGGACCATCTCGCACTCGTTGCGGTTCGCGCCGTCCTTCTTCAGCTCCGGGACGAAGACCGTGGCCAGGGTGTCGAGGCTGAGGCGGCGCAGGGCGCGTTCGGGCAGGTTTCCGGGGTCGCCGTGGGTGCCGACGGCGTCGGCGACGGCGGCTTCGACGGCCGACAGTTCTTCCTTTGCCGCCTTGCGGCCCTCGGGGGTGAGGGGGGTGGCGGGCTGTTCGGCGAACCGCTGGCGCCACTCCTTGATCCGGCTGAGGACTTCTTTGCGGGTCTTGGCGCCGAGGCCGGGGGCGTTGACGAGCTGATGGCGGCTGTAGTCGAGGAGTTCACCGACGGTGTTGACGTCGCGGAGCCCGTAGACGAACGATTCGGCGGCCGGGCTGAGTCCGGAGGAGGAGAGGGGGGTGGTGCGGTCGGCGGCGGCAGCCAGCCGGGCACGCTGCTGTTCGGCGCTCTCCTCCTCGGCGGCGAGGATCGGGGCGTTCTGCGGGGCCCCCGGATCGGCTCCCGGCGTCGGGTGGGCCGTCGCGGGGGCGGCGTGCCGGGAGCGGCGGGAGGACGGCTTCGCCTCGTCCATGGCCAGGAAGATCTTCTTCCAGGCGTCGCGCATGGGCTTGAGGTCGGTGAAGCGCCGGTCGGCGTCGCGGTGCAGGGCCTTCTGGAAGAAGGCGACGAGGCCGTCCCGTACGGCGGGGTCGAAGCCGTCGGCGGCGATCTTCGGGTAGGGCTCCCGCTTCGGGTGGGTCTGGCGTGGGGAGACCTTGCCCTGTCCCCAGACCGGGAGTTCACGGGAGGCCATCTCGTGCAGGGTGGCGGCCAGGGCGTAGCGCTCGGCGTGTGCGTCGTACACCGAGCGTTCGGTGAGGGTGCCGATGAACGGGTCGAGGTAGCCGTCGGTGCCGGCTCCGGTCTCCCGTACCGGGTAGGCGGCGAGCGAGAAGTCGATGAGGACCAGCTCGCGGGTGCGGTTGGGGCGGATACGGATGGCGATGTTGTCGGGCTTGATGTCCCGGTGCCAGACACCCTCGCCTTCCAGGAAGTCCACCGCGCCGAACAAGTAGTCTCCGTACGCCTCCAGTTGGTCGACGGAGAGGCGGCCCAGCTCGCGGAGCTGGCGGGCGACGGTCTCCTCGCGGCGGCGGCTCTTCTTCTCGCCGGGTGCGGAGGGCTCGGCGTCGGCCTCGCGTTCGTCGCCGACGTACTCCATGATCAGGACGGTGCGTCCGCCGATGCGCTGCGGTTCGGGCTCGATGAGCCGGATGATCCGTGAGTCGGGGCGCAGCCGTCCCATGACCTCGGCCTCGCGGGCGAGGACGTCGCCGCGGCTGTCGGTCAGGGCGACCTTCAGTACGGCGAGGGACTTGGCGAAGCGCACGTCGGGACCGGCCGTGAGGTCCCGGACGAGGAAGGCGCGGCTGGTCGAGCCCGTACCGAGACGGCGTCTGACCTCCCAGCGCCCCGCCAGGACATCGCCCGCGACCGCTTCGAGGGGGTCCTTCTCCGGTTCGGCCGGGCGCGGGGCGTCGGCGGCGGCCGGCGGCTCGGTGAGGGTGTCCTCGACGACCTCCAGCATCTCCAGGAAGTCGTCGACGGAGGAGAGCCGGTCGTTGACGCTGTAGGCGGTGGCCGCCTGCACCAGCTCGTCGATGTAGGGCGACAGGCCGTCGACGACGGCGCTGGGGCGCAGGCCCTCGCCCGCGTCGTAACGTGCCAGCAGTTCGGCCTGGCTGGCGGCGGGGGCCTTGCCGGTGGCCAGGAGATAGGTGAGTACGCCGAGGCCGTAGACGTCCAGGGCGACGGGGTCGGCCTTCAGGGCGGTCAGTTCCGGGGCGAGGTACGGGTCCGTGCCTTCCGCGAGGTGGGCGCCCGCGCGCGAGAACGTGGTCGGCGCGAACCGTTCGCCGCCGGTCCGGTCGCCGGCGCTCTGCTCGGAGCCGCGCTGGACCGCGACCTGCCAGTCGGAGATCTGGAGGTGCGGGGTGTACCAGCCCGTCTCCTCGCCGTCCGGACCGTTGCCCGAGCTGCCGGCCGGACCGCTGCCGGGCCCCTTGCCCGGCCCCGCCACCCGGCCGCGCGGCATGACGTGGATGGCTCGCGCTGCGAGGGTGCGGTGGTAGATCCGACGGCCGTGGGCCGACCGCAGGGTCTCGGCGAGCTGGCGTACGAGCGCCATCCGGCTGAGGATGTCCAGTCTCTGACCGTACTGGGCCAGATACTCGTCGAGGCGCAGGGTGCGCGGATCGAAGTCGAAGATCAGCGCGGGTCCCGCCGAGTGCCCCGACGGGTCGTACTGCTTCAGCTGTACGACGCCCGGGTGCCGGAAGCGCCGCAGCACCGCCGCCTCGCGCCGCGCCGCCCGCTCCACCGAGGCCCGCAGTTCGGCGTCCGAGCCGCGCTCCCTGAGGTAGACGCGGACGCGGGCGGCCTCGGGCAGCTCGCTGTGCCGGGCGAGATAGTCGGCCCAGGTCTGCCCGGAGTCGAACGACTTGCGGTGCAGGTGGTACGGGCCGACCTTGAACTCGGCGTCGCTGCGCGCGATTCCGATGCGCTCCAGGGCTGTCTTGATACGTCGTGACCGCGGTCCGTCGATCCGGCTGCGCTCGTCGCGCGGGGACTCGGCGAGCATGGCGACCAGCTGGTGGACGGTGTGGAGGCCGTGCTGGTCGTGAGCCGGCAGCCGGTTCTTCAGCGAGGAGTCGGTGAAGCAGACCGCCTCCGACACCCACGCTTTCTCGCCGTTGCGGGCCAGCAGCCCGGCCAGCTCCTTCGCCTTCTTGTTCGCCAGGTGAAGGGGGTTGCCGTGCGAGATCTGCCGCCCGCCGGGCTGGGTCTGCAGCCAGGTGCCGTTCCGGGACTCGACCGAGCCGTGCCAGTCCTTCAGCTCGATCAGATACACCCCGCCGGGCGCGACGACCAGCAGGTCGACCTCTCGGACGTGACCCGTGTTCGCCGTGAAGGTGAAGTTCGACCAGGCGCGCCATGGGTCGTTGTCCGAGAGCTTCTCCCGGATGGCCTCCAGCCCCCGCCGCTCATGCTGGAACTCGGATTCGGTGACCGTCGTCCACCGGCCGTCCCGCATGCGCCATCCCCGCTTCACATCTGTGGCAATTTGTAACGATTTGCGACTGCTGAGCAGCCAAATCCCCAGCTCAGATCGTAACGGCTCGGGCATCTTTCAGTACCACGGGAACACATATCCCCCTATCGATAATCCGCTCTTATGATTACCCGTGTGAAGCGTGAGCCTTTCGTTATGGTGCATGTCGGTCAGCGTCCGAAGTCCCGGATCAACCTGGAGTACGGGCTCAGGACCCGTTCCTGGGGGTTTCCGAAATCGAAGCCCGAGTACAGCTCGGCCCGTCCGCGTTTCGCCGTGCTGGCCACCGGAGCGGGCCCGCGGGTGCCCCTCGGTGAGTGGCTCGAGCAGCGGATCGATCTGTGGCTGTGCGAAGTCCGTACGGACTTCTACGAAGGGCGCGCGCCCCACTGGCCCGACGAGGAAGCCCAGAACACCGTCAAGTACCCGGTGCGCTTCGGGATCGAGCCGCTGGACGTGGCTCGCGGCGTATCGCTTGACGAACACGGCCCCTTGGGACTGGTCGGCAGCGACGCCGTACGCCGTTCCGGGATCGAGCGAGGCATCGGCAAGCTCTGCGAGTTGGATCCCCAGCCGCTGCTCGACGCTGTGGGCGTCCAGGCCGACTGGGCACAGCGGCAGTACGTTCCCCTGAACCGCGCGCCGAGGTTCACGGCGGAACAGGTCGAGGCGCCCAAGCGCCCGGGAGGCGGTGCCGGATTCATCTCCGATCCCAAGAAGCGGAAGGCCGTCGAACTTCACGCGGAGAACATGGCCGTCGCTCACTACGAACGGCAGGGATGGACCGTCGAACGCCTGGGCAAGCCTTATGACTTGCACTGCACGCGCGCGCGGGAGGAGCGGCGCGTCGAGGTCAAGGGGACGACGGGCGCGGCAACGAGCGTGGAACTGACGGTCAACGAGGTCGAACACGCGCGCAACCCGCGACACACCGTGGATCTGTATGTGGTCAGCGATATCAGCGTCGACGTGCACAGTTCCGAGTACGCCATGAGCGGTGGCCGGGTGACGCACTTCGAGGACTGGTACCCGGAAGAGGAGGACCTGCGGCCCAGAAAGTTCGAGTACCGACTGCCGTTCGCCAACTGATCCGCCCCGCCCCCTGCTTGGCATTCGCCGGAGCAGCTTTCGCCCCGTCGTGGGCGGTGACCGTACGGAGATCTTTCCTGTGGCCCTCTTACGTATGTCCGCCCGCGCTCTGGAACGGACCGATCCCCGGTCGCTGGCCGAGTCCTTGGCGGAGCAGTCCCTCTCGGAGCTTCTCCGCGGGGCGGCGAGCAGCGAGGTCCGGGCATGGCGCAACAGCCTTCCCGCGCTGGCGCAGGTGCTGTGCGACGCCGGCCTGGAAGAGGTGGAGGTGCTGCTCGAGTACAAGATGCCGCTGAGCAGCCTGCGCGCGGACGCCGTGCTGGTCGGCACACACCCGGAGACCGGCAGGCCCTCGTATGTCCTGGTCGAGCTGAAACAGTGGAGCGAGGCCCGGCTCGTGCCCGGGGCGACGGATCTCTGCTGGCTTCCGAAATTCGGCTACAAGGCCCACCTCCACCCCGTCGCACAGGTACGCCGATACTGCGAGTACCTGCGGGACTTCACTCCCCTGCTGGACGGCGCGGACCACCATGTCACCGGCGTCGCCTACCTCCACAACGCCCAGGACCGGGACGTGGCCGAACTGCTCGGAACGGGCAATCAGCAAGCGCGCCTGTTCACCAGCACCTCCCGCGGTGAGTTCATCCGGCATCTGCAGAGCCAGATTTCACCGCTCGACGGCGCCCTCGACGCGGACGCCCTCCTGGAGAGCCCCGCCGTCCCGGGCCGGGAACTCATGCGAACGGCCGCCGAAGAGATCCTGAACGGCGGCAAGTTCCGTCTCATGGACGAGCAACAGGTCGCGGTTTCCCTGGTCAAGCGGGCTGTCACCCTCTCGCGGCAGTCGGACCGCAAAGAAGTCATCGTGGTCACCGGAGGTCCCGGATCGGGCAAGAGTCTGATCGCCCTGCATCTGATGGGGCATCTCGGCCGGAACAGCCGCAGCGTCGTCCACGCGACGGGTTCCAAGTCGTTCACCACCACCTTGCAGCATGTCGTCGAGCAGAAGGAGCGGCGCGCGGCCAAGCTCTTCCGCTACTTCCTCGACTTCAGCAGCGCGGAGAAGAACGCGCTGGACGTCATCATCTGCGACGAGGCCCATCGGATCCGCCACCACACGGGCACCTCCAGCTCCCCCGATGTCCGCCGGAGCCGGCGGAGCCAGGTCGCCCAACTCATCGATGCCGCAAGGGTTCCGGTCTTCCTGCTCGACGAACACCAGGTCGTCCTGCCCGGCGAGATGGGCAGCGTGCGAGAGATCGACGAGGCCGCCAAGGCGCGGGGATGCGACGTTCGGCATGTCGACCTCAACGAGCAGTTCCGCTGTGGCGGCAGCCGCGCCTACGAGGAGTGGGTCCTGCGGCTGCTGGGGCTGAGACCCGGAGGACCGGTGGTCTGGAGACCCGAGCCCCACTTCGAACTGCTGCTGGCCGATACCCCTCTGCAGATGGAGACATACCTCCACGCACGGCAGGAGAGCGGATCCACGGCCCGGATGACCGCGGGATTCTGCTGGCCGTGGAGCGACCCGCGGCCGAACGGCACGCTGGTCGACGACATCGTCATAGGGGACTGGCGTCGGGCCTGGAACGTCAAGGGCGACCGCGAGGTGCCCGGTGGGCCGCGGTCCGCCCTGTGGGCCACCGAGACGGGCGGCATCGGTCAGGTCGGCTGCATCTACACGGCCCAGGGATTCGAGTACGCCTGGAACGGCACCATCCTCGGTCCCGACCTGGTGTGGCGCGACAACGGGTGGCGCGCGGACAAGAACGCGTGCGAGGACCGTGGCCTGCGGAAGGCAGCGCCCGAGCATTTCTCGCATCTTGTACGCAACCGGTACAAGGTACTCCTGACGCGGGGACTGACCGGAACCGTGCTGTTCTCCACCGATCCAGAAACACAAGCCAAGCTGCGCACGCTCATCCCGGGCAACGTCGCTCCCCGGCGATGACGAGTGCCCGGTCAGCGCCGACCCGTTGCTTCGAACCCTCCGGCACGGCCGGGCAAGCACCTGCCGCCCACGGCATACGTCTGCGTATACGCCAAGACCCCGTCCTCAGCGAAACCGCTGATGGCGGGGTCTTTGGGCACCTTATGAGAGGTGCCCCCGGCAGGATTCGAACCTGCGCACCCGGCTCCGGAGGCCGATGCTCTATCCCCTGAGCTACGGGGGCGTGTTGCCTGTGTTGCTTGGCGACGGAGGAAACACTACCAGCTCCGGTGGGGTGGCCGTGAACGGTATTCCGGGGCGGTAGGGGAGGGCGGCCGGAGGCGTGCGGGTCAGGCTGAGGTGCGTTTCGGGCGGGGGGTGGCGGGCTTCTTCGCGGTGGTCTTCTTGGCCGCCGCCTTCTTCGCGGTGCGCTTGGCGGGGGTGGTCTTCTTCACCGGGAGGCGGGTGACCTCGGCGGTTTCACCGGCGGTCTCGTCGGCGGCCCCAGCGGTGTCGGTGCCACCGGTTCCGCCGTCCGATTCGCCTCTTGCCTCCTTCGCCGCGCGGACGCTGTTCTCCAGCGCCGCCATCAGGTCGATGACCCTGCCTCCGCCGGACGCCGGTGCGGTCGGGCGGGGGGCTGGGGCGCCCTCGGCCTTGGCGGCGATGAGTTCCTCCACCGCTTCGCGGTAGTCGTCGTGGAGGGTGTCGAGTTCGACCGAGCCCAGGGTGTCCATCAGGGCGTCGGCCAGGTCGAGTTCGGCGTCCCGTACCTTCACCTCGGTCTCGGGTGCGACGCCCTCGGGGGCGCGGATCTCGTCCGGCCAGAGCAGGCCGTGCATGACGATGACGTCGTCCACCACCCGGAGCATGCCCAGCCGCTCCCGCCCCCGCAGGGCGAACTTGGCGATCGCGACCTTCCGGCTGCGCTTCAGGGCCTCGCGCAGCAGGGTGTACGGCTTGGCCGCCGGGACGCCGCTCGCGGAGAGGTAGTACGCCGTGTCCATCTGGAGCGGGTCGATCGACGCCGCCGGGACGAACGCGACGATCTCGATCGTCTTCGCCGTGGGCAGCGGCAGCGCGGCCAGGTCGTCGTCGGTGATCGGGATCATCACGCCGCCCGCGTCCTCGTACGCCTTGCCGATGTCCGGCGCGCGTACCTCCTGGTCGTCCAGCTCACAGACCTTGCGGTAGCGGATCCGGCCGCCGTCCTCCTTGTGGATCTGGCGGAAGGAGATCGAGTGGTTCTCGGTGGCGTTGACCAGCTTGATCGGGATGCTGACCAGCCCGAAGGAGATCGCGCCGTTCCATATGGATCGCACGTTCCATCCCTTTCGTCACACAATCATGGGATTCTCATCGTATGACGCCTATCACAGAGGTGGAGGGGCGGAGCCTGGCGCTCAGCAATCTGGACAAGGTGCTGTACGCCGCCACCGGCACCACCAAGGGCGAGGTCCTGCACTATTACGCCCGTACGGCCGCCCCCCTGCTGGCCCATCTCGCCGGCCGGCCCGTCTCCTTCCTGCGCTACCCCGACGGCCCCGGCGGCCAGCTCTTCTTCACCAAGAATCCGCCGCCCGGAACCCCCGACTGGGTGGAGGTGGTGGAGGTGCCCAGGAAGTCCGCCGACAGCGGCCGGCAGGTGGTCGTGGCCGGTCTCCCCACGCTGATGTGGGCAGCGAACCTGGTCGTCGAGTTCCACACGCATCAGTGGCGTACGGACGCGCCCGGCCTCGCCGACCGGCTCCTCCTCGACCTCGACCCCGGGGCGCCCGCCACCGTCGTCGAGTGCTGCGCGGTCGCGCGCTGGCTGCGCGGACGGCTCGGCGCGGACGGCCTGGAGGCGTACGTGAAGACCTCCGGCGCGAAGGGGCTGCATGTGCTCGTACCGCTGGTCCGTACGCCCTCCGAGACGGTCTCGGCGTACGCGCGGACGCTGGCCGTCGAGGCGGAGCAGGCGATGCCGGAGCTGGTCGTCCACCGGATGGGGCGTGCGCTGCGGCCCGGCAAGGTCTTCGTCGACTTCAGCCAGAACGCCGCCGCCAAGACGACCGCCGCGCCCTACACCCTGCGCGCCCGGCAGGAACCGACCGTCTCCACGCCCGTGACCTGGGACGAGGTCGCCGACTGCGCGGAGGCGGGGGACGCCGGGCGGCTCGTCTTCCGGCTCGGCGACATCCCCGACCGGCTGGAGCGGTACGGCGACCTCCTGAGCCCGCTCCTCGACCCGGCGTCCGGGCGGCCCCTGCCCGCCGCCGCCACGTCATGAGACGCGCGGCCATGAGACGCCCGGCCATGAGACGCGCCCCGGGTCACACCCGCGCCCACGTCCTGCGGTCCCGCGCCAGCGCGTACAACGCCTCGATGTCCGCCGGTTTCAGTACGCCACCGAGCTCCGCCAGCGACGGGATCTCCGTCTCCCGCAGCACCCGCACATCCGCCGGGGCCGGATCGAGCGCCTCCGGCGCGTACACCGCCAGTACGGGCAGGACGGGCCCCGCCAGTGCGAGCGACGCGCGTTCGGCGGCCTGGCGGGCCCAGCGGAGCCGGGGCAGCGGCGCGGCTCGGCCCGTACGGACCATGGGGTCGTCGATCCGGACCGCGTGCTTCCGGGCGGCCACGGTCCGTATCGCCAGCACCCCGGCCGGGCCGATCGCCAGGTGGTCTATCCGGGCGGCGACCGCCCCCGGCACGGCGGAACCCGCTGTCGGTCCCGTCGCCGCCGCGCCCGGCAGCGGGATCGAGTGCAGCACCCGCCAGCCCGCGCCCTCCAGCTGGTCGAGCCGCTCGCCCACGGCGCGCTGGGCGGCCAGTTCCGTACGGCGCGCGTCCTGGCGCAGCCGGGCCGTCAGCCGGGCCCTCCCGGCGTCCGGCGCCGCCTCCAGCGCGCCGTACAGCGCCTCGCCCGGCCGGTTGGGGGCCAGGTCGTCGTCGGGGTGGAGGGCGAGCCTGTCGAGATCGGCGGGCGTCGGGACCGTGGGCGGGCCCACGGTCACCTCACCGGTGACGTACGGCGCGAGCGCGGCCAGCACCTCGTCGCGCCCCGCCCCGGGGAACAGGCTCACCCGGCCGGCGTCCTGGTCGTACCAGGCGACGGTCGCGCCGCCGTCCCGCCGGCTGACGTACAGCCGCCCGGGATCCGGCCGGCCGCCCGGCGTGACGCGCAATCCGGTCATTTTTCCTCATCCCCACGTCCCCCGTGTCCCTTACGTCCTCATCCCCATAGGAACAGTCCGCCCGCCCCCGCGACAAGACGGCCGTGCGGCACACTCTCCACACCACACACCATCGACACACCGTCGACCGACACGGAAGGCGAACCGGTCATGATCCTCCTGTTCGGCACCAAGGGTTACCTCCACCAACTGGCCATACTCACCCTCATCTGCGGGCAGTGCGGCAATCCGTCGGCCCACACGCTCACCAAGCGCGTCACGAAGTTCACGCTGTTCTTCGTGCCGCTCTTCGCCTTCTCCACGAAGTACGCGACGCAGTGCACGTTCTGCGGCGCGGAGCAGCAGCTGTCGCAGGAGCAGGCGGACCAGCTGCTGGCCGGGGGCGCGGAGCAGGGCGGCGGCCGGGGCACCGGCCACCCGGCGCAGTCCGATCCCCACCGACAGTAAAAAGCGACTTAAGCGACTTAAAGCACCTTTCTGGCCATAAAGTGACGGAACGATCGGTTCCGTTCCACTGTCCAGGAGCGTCTTGTCCTCTCGCCGCGTCGCCGCCGGACCAGCGCTGGCCACCACCGCCGCCGCGCTGACGCTGGCCCTGTCCGGGACCCTGTCCGCGTGCGCCGGGCAGAGCGGGCTCAGGAGCGCGGGCCCGACGCCGACCGCCATCGGCCCGGTGCGGCTGTGGCCCGGCCTGCCGCCCATCTCGGCGCCTCCCCTCGACTTCGGGGAGAGCACCCGTGACCGCGTGCCCGGCGTCAAGGTCCCCCACAACGACCTCACCTCGCTGAGTCCGGTCGCCGTCGTACGGGCGGAGGCCGCCGCCCACCCGAACGACCTCACGGGCGTCGACGGGCTCCCCGAGCAGACGACCACCCGGCTCGCGGCCTGCGGCGCGGGGACGACGACGAGCGCGGGGGCGGGGGCTGGGGCTCCTGCCGCTACCGCCGCTCCCACCGGCTGCCCGGTGCTCACCGCGTACCACCACGACCTGACGGGCGACGGCCGCGCCGATCTGATCGTCGGTGTCGAGCTGCCGTACCAGCAGCTCGCCGTCCGCTGCTACACCGCCGAGGGCGGCACGCTGACCCGGATCATGTCCACCGCCGACCAGGTCGTCGGCGCGGAACTGGCGGGCCAGGACCTGATCCTGCGGGTGGTGTCCGCCGGCATCCCGGGGTACGAGTACCGGACGGCCTGGTCGTGGGACAGCCGCCGGGGCACGATGCTCCCCACCCGCGACGAGATCGTCCCGGCCGCGACCCGCACCCCGGCCGCGTCGGCACCGGAACCGGAACCGGACGACACCGTTCCGGAGCTGCCCGTACGTCCCCGGGACGCCCCTCCCGCTCCCCCGGCCCCGGGCCCGACCGGGCCGACCGGTCCCACCGCGCTCTCCGAACTCCCCGAACTCCCCGGACTCCCCTGGCCCATGCGTCACTTCGGTCACCACGCCCTCCTCGCCACGGGGCGCCGATGAGGCTCCGTCCGCCCGCCTGGACCGCCACCCTCACCTGGAAGGCCGCCGTCTTCATCACGGTGATGTGCTGCGCGCTCGCCGCGCTCCTCGGCGCGCTCGTCCATGTCTCCGTCACCCGCCAGACCGTCAATTCCGCGCGCGGCAAAGCACTCTCCCGGCTGATGACCGTCACCCAGACGTACGAAGCCGGAGAGCCGCTCCCCCGGTTCGCCGCGCTCGACGCGCCCGGGCTGCCCGAGCCGCTGCGCGTCCTCGCGGAGAGCGGCCGGCGCGGCACGATGGTCGCGGACTTCGAGGGGCGCCCCACCATGTGGGCGGCCGGTCCCGCGGACGGCCGGGCGCTCGCGGCGCGCGTCGACTACTCGCTCAGTCAGAACACCATCACCAACCTCGACCAGGCGATCCTGGGCTCCTCCGCCCTCGCCATCGGGGCCACGCTCCTCGTCGGCGCGTTCGCCGTCACGCGCGTCACCCGGCGGCTGCACCTGACGGCCCAGGTGGCCCGGCGAATCAGCGCGGGCGATCTCGACGCGCGCGTCGACGACCCGCGGACGAAGGGCCGTTCGCGGCCTCAGGACGAGGTGGCCACCGTCTCGGCCGCGCTGGACACCATGGCCTCGACGCTCCAGGCCAAGCTGCTGAGCGAGCAGCGCTTCACCGCCGACGTCGCCCACGAGCTGCGCACCCCGCTGACCGGCCTCTCCGCCGCCGCCGAGCTGCTGCCCGAGAGCCGGCCGACCGAGATGGTGCGGGAGCGGGTGCGGACGATGCGCACACTGACGGAGGATCTGCTGGAGATCTCGCGCCTCGACGCCCGTACGGAGCAGGTGGATCTGGCCGTCCACAGCCTGGGGCCGCTGGTCGAGCGGGTGGTACGGGCCGCCGCCGGCGACCCCGGCGCCACGGAGGTACGGATCGTGCGCGACGCCGCCGTCGAGACCGACCGGCGCCGGCTGGAGCGGGTACTCGGCAACCTCGTCGCCAACGCGCACCGGCACGGCCGGCCGCCGGTGGTCCTGACCGTGGACGCGCCGGCCGTGGACGCGCCGGCCGTGAGCGGACCGGCCGCAGGCGGGCCGACCATGAGCGGGCCGACGGTGACCGTACGCGATCACGGTCCGGGGTATCCGCCATACCTGCTGGAGCACGGGCCGCAGCGCTTCCGCACCGAGGCCGGAACCGCACGCGGCGGCAGGGGCCACGGGCTCGGGCTCACCATCGCCGTCGGCCAGGCCGCCGTGATCGGCGCCCGGCTGGTGTTCGGTAACGCCCCGGACGGCGGCGCGCTGGCCCGCCTCACGCTGCCCGCGTACGTACCGCCCGTGCCGCCGCCGGTGTCGGCCTCACCGCCGCTGCCGCCACTCGGCGATCGGGGCGACGAGCGGGACGGCACAGCGGACCATCCGCCGTAAAAAATGCGGACCTTACGCGGCCGACCTAGCGTGACACCACGCGAGCCCCACAGGCACCTTGCCCCACAGGCACCTCGCCCCCCACAGAGTCACAGGAGTCACCATGCGCGTGCGTTCCCTCGGCCGTACCGTCACCACCCTCGCCGTCACCACCCTCGCCACCGCGGCCCTCGCCGTCACCGCTGTCGCGCCCGCGGTCGCCGCACCCCCCGTCGCCGCTTCGGCAGACGCCGCGTCGGCAGACGGCGCCGCCGACGTGCAGGCGGCCCCCGGCGACTTCCGGGGCGAGGTCATCGCCAGGTCGGGGCTGCTGCTGCACGACAAGCCGTACCGCGGCGCGCGGACCGTCGGCTCGGTCGCGTACGGCGAGATCGTGCACATCTTCTGCCGCGTCCAGACGGAGTACGTGGACGGGAACCCCAACTGGTACCTCCTCGCGGACGGCCGATGGGCATGGGCGTCGGCCCACTACATCCGCAACATCGGTCCCGTACCGCACACCTGCTGAGTGACCTCGTGGCGGCATGCCCCGCGTGCGCGTCCCCGCATACGCGTCCCCACATAAGCGGACATAGGGCATGCCGCCTTGCTACGTTTCCGGGATGACCGCCACGACGGCCGGCCCCCCGCCCGCGCTCCGCGTCCCCAAGCGCCGGGGCGTCGAACTCTCGCTCCTCGTCGGTGCCGTCCTCATCCCCGTCCTCGGCTACATCGCCGTCGGTCTCGGCAAGCACCACGCCCTGCCGCCCGACGCCGCCGGTTACGGGGCCGGTCTCGGCGCGCTCGCCCTCCTCGCGCATCTCGCGGTCCGGCTGCGCGCGCCGTACGCCGACCCGCTCTTCCTGCCCATCGCGGTGCTGCTCAACGGCCTGGGGCTGGTGCTGATCTACCGGCTCGACCTGGAGACACCGGGCAACAGCGCAGCGCCCACCCAGCTCGTCTGGTCGACGCTGGGCGCCGCGCTCTTCATCGCGGTCGTCGCGTTCCTGCCGGACCACCGCGTGCTCCAGCGGTACGCGTATCTCTCGGTCGCCACGGCACTGGTGCTGCTGATCGTGCCGATCTTCTTCCCCGCCGTGAACGGGGCGAAGATCTGGATCAGGTTCGGCGGATTTTCCTTCCAGCCCGGCGAGTTCGCCAAAGTCCTGCTGGCGGTCTTCTTCGCCGCGTACCTCGCCGCCAACCGCAACGCCCTCGCCTACACCGGCCGCCGGCTCTGGCGGCGGCTCCCGTGGCTCCAGCTGCCCACCGGGCGGGTGCTCGGCCCGCTCGTGGCGATCTGGCTGCTCAGCGTCGTCGTGCTCGTCCTCGAACGGGATCTGGGCACCTCGCTGCTCTTCTTCGGACTCTTCGTCATCATGCTGTACGTGGCGACCGGCCGGACGGGGTGGATCGCCGTCGGGCTGGTGCTCGCGGCGGTCGGCGCGTTCGCCGTCGGCTCGCTCGAACCGCACGTCAACAGCCGCGTGCAGGACTGGCTCGACCCGTACGCCTCCATCAACGCGGGCCAGGGCCCCGGACAGCTCGCACAGTCCCTCTTCGCGTTCGCCGCCGGCGGCATGACCGGCACCGGGCTGGGGCTCGGCCACTCGATCCTGATCGGCTTCGCCGCGAAGTCGGACTTCATCCTGGCGACGGCGGGCGAGGAGCTGGGCCTGGTCGGACTCACCGCGATCTTCCTGCTGTACGCGCTGCTCGTGGCCCGCGGCCTGCGGACCGGGCTCTCGCTGCGCGACCCGTTCGGCCGACTCCTCGCCGTCGGGCTCTCCGCGATCCTCGGCCTCCAGGCGTTCGTGATCGCGGGCGGGGTGATGGGGCTGATCCCGCTCACCGGCATGGCGATGCCGTTCCTCGCGCAGGGCGGCTCGTCGGTCGTCACCAACTGGGCGATCGTGGCGCTGCTGATCCGGCTCAGCGACTCGGCGCGCAGACCGCGGCCGGAGGCGGATTCGGATCCCGGGGGCGGGTCCGGGCCAGGCGTCGACGGACCCGGCGTCGACGGACCCGGCGTCCACGGACCCGGCGACCGTACGGAGGCCGGCTCGTGACCCGTTACATCCGGCGGACCGCCGCCTTCTTCCTCGTCCTGCTCGCCGCCCTGCTCGTCAACTCCGCCAGGATCCAGCTCATCGAGGCCGACTCCCTCGACCACAACCCCGCCAACCGCCGCGCCACCATCGCCCGTTACGCCGAACCGCGCGGCGCCATCCTTGTGGACGGCAAGCCCGTCACCGGCTCCCGGGACACCGAACAGCCGCTGCGCTACGAGCGCACGTACACCCAGGGCCCGCTCTACGCGCCCGTCACCGGCTACGCCTCCCAGACGTACGGCACGACCCTGCTGGAGTACGCCGAGGACGCCGTCCTCTCCGGTACGGCCCCGATGCTCGCCCCGTTCCCCTTCTGGCACGAGATCACCCGGAGCCGGCAGCCCGGCGGCAAGGTCGCCACCACCATCAACGGCGCCATGCAGCGCGCCGCGTACGACGGACTCGCCGGGCGGCGCGGCGCGGTCGCGGCGATCGAACCGTTCAGCGGCCGGATCCTGGCGCTGGTCAGCAGCCCGTCGTACGATCCGGGGCTGCTCTCCGGCACGGGTACGGCGGTCACCGACGCCTGGACCCGGCTGACCGGCGACAGCGCGCAGCCGATGCTGGACCGGGCCATCCGGCAGACGTATCCGCCGGGCTCGGCCTTCAAGATCGTCACTGCGGCGGCGGCGCTGGACACCGGGACCGTCACGGATGTGGCGGCCCCGACGGACATCGAGGAGCCGTACGTCCTGCCGGGGACGGTCAGGATCCTGCCCAACGAGGCGGAGGGCTGCGACCGGGCATCGCTGGAGTACGCGATCAAATGGTCCTGCAACTCGGTCATGGCCGGGCTCGGGGTGCGCACCGGGCTCTCCGGCATGCTGGACACCGCCCGGAAGTTCGGCTTCAACGACAGCGGGATCAGGATCCCGTCGGGGGTCGCCGCGTCGAACTTCGACACGAAGATGAGCGACGACCAGCTGGCACTCTCCTCGATCGGCCAGTTCGACACCCGGGCCACCCCGCTCCAGATGGCGATGGTCGCGGCGGCCGTAGCGAACGGCGGCGCGCTGAAATACCCCTATCTGGTGGACCGCACGCTCGCCTCGGACGGCCGCCTCGTCTCCCGTACCGGCCAGCGCACCTACGGCCGCACGATGAACCCGCTGACCGCGGACCGGCTGCGGCGGATGATGATCGACACGGTCGAGGACGGTACGGGCACGAACGCCGCGATCGACGGAGCGACGGTCGGCGGCAAGACGGGCACGGCGCAGCACGGGGTGGGCAACTCCGGTATGCCGTACGCCTGGTTCATCGCCTGGGCCCAGGCGGGCAACTCGGGCCGGCCCGCGGTGGCGGTGGCGGTGGTCGTGGAGGACGCGGCGGCGGACCGGGCTGACATCAGCGGCGGCGGCGACGCGGCGCCGATCGCGCGGGCGGTGATGGAGAAGGCGCTGGAGGGGTGACGGTGGGGAGGTGACATACACGCGGGGTCCGAGAGCCCCCTCCGTATGGATATACAGTGAAGCACATGAACATACATACGCCTGCGGTGCTGCCTGGCCTCGCCTGGACCCTCCGCCCCGCCGAGGAGGCCGACATCGAGGCGATCGCCGAACTGCGGGCGACGGTGATGCGGCCGGATCTGGTGCGGCTGGGCCGGTACGACGAGCACCGCGTGCGGCAACGGCTGCGGGACTCGTATGCGCCGGGTCACACCTCGGTGGTGCTCGCGGAGGGCGCCTTCGCGGGATCCGTCACCCTCCGGCCCCAGGACGGGGCTGGTGGCTGGTGGCTGGAGCACTTCTATCTCTCCCCCGCCGTCCAGGGCCGGGGGCTCGGCACGGCCGTCCTGCGGTCGCTGCTGGCGGCGACGGACGCCGAGGGCGCGCCCGTACGGCTGGACGTCGTCCAGGGCAGCCGGGCCCGGCGGCTGTACGAGCGCCACGGGTTCACGGTGGAGCGCGAGGACCCGATCGACGTGTACATGGTCCGGGCGCCGGGCGGGGGCGCGAGCGGGGATGCGGACGCGGGCGGGGGCGCGAGCGGGCCCACCCCGCGATAGCCCCCGGCGCCTCCTAGCCCAGCGGCTCACGGCGGGCGCGCCATACCGCCGGAACCGCGCCCATACCCGTGCGCGCCGCGACGATGCCTCCCGTGATGGCGCAGGTGGTGTCCGTGTCGCCGGAGCCCTCCACCGTCGACCAGAGCGCGGCCACCAGGTCGTCACGGTGGCGGGCCGCCGTCCAGACCGCGAAGGGGACGGTGTCGTCGGCGCGGATTCCGTGGCCGCTGCCGAGGAGTTCGGCGGCGGCCACGGGCTCGGTGGCGAAGGGGAGTTCGGCGGCGCGGGCCAGCCCGTCCCGTACCGGGCCCGGCGGGGTGGCCCCGGCGACCGCCGCGACGGTCAGCTCGGACCGTACGGACAGGGCCGCCGCCACGGCGACCGCCACCGCGCCCGCGATGCCCTGCGGGTGCGCGTGGGTCACCTCCGCCGAGAGCGCGGCCTGTTCGGCGACGAGGCCGAGGTCGGCGGCGAACCGGGCACCCAGGGGCGCCACCCGCATGGCCGCGCCGTTGCCGAGGCTGCCGCCGCCGTCGAACAGCTCGCCCGCGAGCGTGCGCCAGCGCCCCGGTTCCGCGAGGAGCGCGGGCAGCAGCAGGTGCATGCCGTATCCGTAGCCACGGCCCGGGTCGGCGTCGTACGAGCGGGCGAAAGCGAGTGCCAGCCCGTCCTGGTCGATGGCGCCGCGTTCGTCGAGGACGCGGTGGACGGCGAGCGCCATCGCGGTGTCGTCCGTCCAGGGCCACTCGGGCTCCGGCGGGGTATGTCTGGCGCGGATCTCGGCGTACGCGCGCTGGGGCTCGCGGAAGAGCGGTAACCAGCGTTCGCCGAAGGCGTCGCCCAGGGCGAGCCCTTCGAGACTCCGCCGGGCGGCGGCCTGGTCGGGGCCGTGGCCGGAGGCGTTGCGGGCGTTGGGGGTACGGGCGTCGGGGTTACGGGCTTCGGCGTTGCGGGCGTTGGGGCTTCCGGCGGTCATACCGGCCATCGTGCCGCGTACCGACGTCCCCGCGCCGCGCTATTCCGCCGTATATCCATTATGGATGCGCGGAAGGGCTGATTCCCTCCGTCTGCCGGACGATTTCCTTTCCCTCAGGGCCAGTTACGGTTCGGATCATGCCTTCCCACCCCTCCTCTCCCGCGCTTCTCCATGCCCACGACCACGGCGGCGACGGCCCGCCCCTCGTCCTGCTGCACGGCGCCGGCCGCTCGCTCGCGGACTGGGCCGCGACGGCGCCGCTACTCACCCGGCGGCACCGGGTGCTCGCCGTAGATCTGCCGGGGCACGGCGGCTCCGAACACGCCACGGACACCTGGACGTTCGACGGCGTCGTCGCCTCGATCGAGCAGACGCTCGCCACGTACGGCATCCCGGAGGCCATCCCCGTGGGCCACTCGCTCGGCGGCATCGTCGCGCTGCGGTACGCGGCCCGGCACGGCGGCACCACCCCGCACAGCACCCCGCGCACCACCCCGAACCCCACTCCGCGCACCACCCCGGCCGCCGTCAATCTCGACGGCTTCTGGTGGGGACGGGGAAACCCCGCCGACTACCCGGGGCTCACCCCGGCGACGGTGACCGAGAGCGTCGCCCGGATCGGCGAGCTGATGCGGGCCGCCGCCGGGCAGCTCGCGGGCGCCGACCACGTACACCAACAGGCCACGTACGCCGAGCAGTTCGGCATCCCGTACGCCCGGTCCGAGGCCGCCGCGCGCGGCGCGGTCCGGGAGCTTCCCGACGGCCGCTTCCAGACCCTGCCCGTACGCGAAAGGGCGCTGGAGATGTACGCGGCGCTGGACGCGCTCGACCTGATGGCGCTGGTACGGAGCGTGCCGTGCCCCGTCCTGTGCGTACGCGGACGCCGGCCGCAGCCGCCGATGCCGGGCATGGAGTGGTTCGAGGAGCTGACCGCCGCGTACGCGAGGGGGCTGGACCGGGACCTCGCGGAGGCGGCAGGGGCCGTGGCGGCGGCCGGGCGGGGCCCTCTCGTCGTCGAGGACGTCGACGCCACCCACGCCATGCTCCTGGAGGAGCCGGAGGAGATCGCCGAGCGGGTGCTCGCCTTTACGTCACACGCCTGTCGCCCGGAGGGGGATTGACGCGGTTACTGACGCGGAGTCTTATAAGGAGTGACCGCCGGTAACCCCTCAGGTAACCCTTTATAAGAGGTGCACTCCACCATGACGAACCCGATATCGGCGCCCCTCCCCCTCCACGACGCGCTCGGCCCGCTCCGCGACCGCGAGCAGGTCGCGGCGCGTCTGCTCGAATCCTCCGCCAAGCACTCGTTCGACCCCGACCGGGAACTCGACTGGGAGGCGCCACTCGTAGCCGGAAAGTGGTTCTGGCCACCGGAGTTGGTCTCGCTCTACGACACCCCCCTGTGGCGCACGATGTCCGAGGAACAGCGCATGGACCTGGCACGGCACGAGTCCGCGTCACTGGCCTCGCTCGGCATCTGGTTCGAGATCATCCTCATGCAACTGCTGGTACGGCACATCTACGACAAGCCCGTGACCAGCAACCACGTCCGCTACGCGCTCACAGAGATCGCGGACGAGTGCCGGCACTCGATGATGTTCGCGCGGCTGATCCAGAAGGGCGGCACGCCCGCGTATCCGGTACCGAGGCGGTACCACAACCTCGCGCGCGTCCTGAAGACCGTCTCCACCACCCCGGGCTCCTTCGCCGCGACGCTCCTCGGCGAGGAGATACTCGACTGGATGCAGCGCCTGACCTTCCCCGACGAGCGCGTCCAGCCGCTGGTGCGCGGCGTGACGCGGATCCACGCCATCGAGGAGGCCCGCCATGTCCGTTACGCGCGCGAGGAGTTGCGCCGTCAGATGGTCACCGCGCCGCGCTGGGAACGGGAGTTCACCCGGCTCAACTGCGGCCAGGCCGCCAAGGTCTTCTCCGTCTGCTTCGTCAACCCGCAGGTGTACGAGGCCATCGGCCTGGACCGCCGGGAGGCCGTAGCCCAGGTACGGGCCAGCGGCCACCGGCGGGAGGTGATGCAGTCGGGCGCGAAGCGGCTGACGGACTTCCTGGACGACATCGGGGTACTGCGGGGCCCGGGGCGCCGGATGTGGCAGGCGTCGGGGCTGCTGGCGTGAGCGGGGGCGCGCGTTCTACGCGGCGAGCGTCTGGGCTTGGACTTGGGCTGGGTTCTGGGCTGCGGCCGGGGCTTGGCGCTGGGCTGCGACTTGGGCTTGGTCCTGTCCCTGTCCCTGTCCCTGCCCCTGAGCCTGCCCCTGCCCCTGAGCCTGGTGGCGGTAGTCGGTGGGCGGCAGCCCGTAGGCGGCGCGGAAGGCGCGGCTGAAGGCGGCGGGGTGGGTGAAGCCCCAGCGGGCGGCGATGTCACGGACCGATACGGCCAGCAGTACCGGGTCGGCCAGGTCGTGGCGCGCGCGTTCCAGCCGCTGGTGCCGGATCGTGGCGGCGACGGTGACGCCTTCGGCCTGGAAGAGACGGTGCAGGTAGCTGACGGAGATGTGATGCGCGGCGGCGACGAGAGGCGGGGTCAGCTCTGGATCGTGCAGGTTCTGCCGGATGAACGCCCGTATGCCTTCGGTCAGCACCCGGTGACGGGTCTCCGGCGACAAGTCCGCCTCGGCATCGAGAATTTGGGCGAACCAGGCCGCCACCAGGTCGACCACGATGTCACCCAGGCGCGGCGCGGCGGACGGCTGAAGGGCGTCGGCCTGTCGGCTCAGTCCGGTGAGGAACTCCGTCAGCAGGGCACCCGCTCCCTCTTCTCCCGACAGACGCCTTCCCAGCAGGGGCCGGAGCCTCTCCGGTGACGTGGGCAGCAGCACCTTGGGAAACTCCAAGCCCACGCCGGTGAGCACACGACGCTCCTGACTGTCCGGCGGGAGCACTTCGTACGGCTGCGAGGTGTCGGAGAACCACAGGTCGCGTGGGCGGTAGATGTCGGTGCGCCCAACGTGTTCGAACCCCAGCCCGCTGCCGCCGAGCACCAGCGACAGGTGATATTCCTCGGGGTCGGACTGCCGAATCATCCTCGCGGTCCGCCGGAACCGCGCCGGCAGGAACGACGTGGGCCACACCGTCACCGGCCCGAGCCGCATCAGCCGCTGCTCCGCCCAGAAATCGGCGGCGTGGTAACTGCTCAGATCGCTGGGGGCGGTTGTCCGGTTGGTCAGCTCCCGCCAGTAGTCGAAACGGTCCTCCGCCGACACATCCGAGCTTCGGAACACCGTCCCTATCATGCGCGCCCCATCCCCTCCGCGACCCGGCCCAGCCGTTCAGGCGGCAGCCTAGCTGGCAGGCACCTACCAGAAACGGGGGTCCGGCCAGGCCGGACGTGGGGGCCGGCCCGGACAGGTCCGGCTCGGCCCGGCTCGACCCCCCGACCCGGCCCCCAAGCGCCTACGTATGCCCGTACCTACGAACTCACGCCGCCGGGGCCACCGGGGCGCCCGCCTCCGGCGCGAGCCACACCACCCGGGGCGACTCCCCGTCCGCCCGCCCGAAGTACCGGGCCACGTTCTCCGCCGCCGCGAGCCGCAACCGGCTCCCGCCGTCCACCCGCGTCACGTCAGCAACACCGTCGTCGTGCGCCAGCCCCCAGGCAACGACGGCGGCGTCCTTGCCGAACTCGCCCGGGCCGTCGTGGTACTCGACGACGACGGCGAAGAGCCGGGGAGCGGTTTCGTGCACGAGTTCGTACAACTCCCGCTCGAAATCGAACGAGTTCAGGGCAGAGTCCTGCGGCGATACGGTCATCACGATCCCCTTCGGTAGACACGCCCGTCCGCACGACAGAGAGGCGGCAGGGCACGGCGGAGCGAAGACGCCTTACGGCGGGGCCACTTGGTGTGGCTTGGTTCACACCGTAACGACGTCACTATGATTCATCTACCTACCCGAGGAGAGAGCATCCAAATGAGTGAGGGAGAAATATGCGCCCGAAGCACCTTCCCGCGACCGTACGACAGCGGCGACTCGGCGCTGAACTGCGCAGACTCCGCCAGCAGGCCGAGCTGACCACAGCCCAGGCGGGCGCACTCGACGGCTCCTCGCAGCCGCGCATCAGCAGCATCGAGTCGGGCCGCTACGCGGTGGGTGCGGACCGAGTCCGGTCCTTGGCCCGGAGCTACAGCTGCACGGATGAGGCGTACATCGAGGCACTCACGGAAATGACCGGAGGTCGGACACGGGGTTGGTGGGACGAGTACCACTCCCTGATGCCGCCGGGCGCCCTCGACCTCGCTGAACTCGAACACCACACAACGGCGATGCGGACCTCAGCCATGGGCCACCTGCCGGGATTGCTTCAGACCAGGGACTACGCACGTGCCGTCATCAGTGATGTCGTGCCATCTTTCGCACCGCACGAGGTGGAACACCGGGTCTCGTTCCGGCTCAAGCGACAGGTGGCGGTGTACGGACAGAATCCGAAGCCGATGACGACGGTCCTCCACGAAGTCGCCCTGCACATGGGGTTCGGCGGCCCCGAGGTGACCCGCTCGCAGCTCAATCACCTGCTCGAAGTGAGCGAGCTGGAGCACATCACACTCTTGGTCGTCCCCTTCGGCGCGGGTACCTATCCCAGCGCCGGCACCGGCATCTACTACATGGCGGGAACGGTCCCAGCCCTGGACACGGTTCAGCTGGACACTGACCACGGCCTTACGTTCCTCGATGCCCAACCGCAGTTGGCGAGATACCGAATCATCCTGGACCACATTGAGCGTTGTAGCCTCAAACCAACGGAGTCCCGAGATCTGATCCGCCGCGTGGCAGCAGCTTTGTAAGAAAGGAAAGGCACATGTCCGACCTCCACTGGCAGAAGTCCTCATACAGCGGCGACGGAAACGGCTGTGTCCACGTCGCCGCAGCCGACGACGGCAGCATCAAACTCGTCGAGAGCGACGACCCCCACGTCATCGTCACCACCACCCCCGCCAAACTCCACGCCTTCATCCTCGGCGTCAAAGCCGGAGAATTCGACCACTTCGTCACATGAGGCCAGCAAGGAGGAACTGAACATGCCTGACTACGGCTGGCAGAAGTCCTCACATAGCGGCGAGGGGAACGGCTGCGTTCACATCGCCGCAGCCGACGACGGCAGCATCAAACTCGTCGAGAGCGACGACCCCGACATCATCGTCACCACCACCCCCGCCAAACTCCACGCCTTCATCCTCGGCGTCAAAGCCGGAGAATTCGACCACTTCGTCACATGAGGCCAGCAAGGAGGAACTGAACATGCCCGACTACGGCTGGCAGAAGTCCTCATACAGCGGCGGCGGGAACGGCTGCGTCCACGTCGCCGCAGCCGACGACGGCAGCATCAAACTCGTCGAGAGCGACGACCCCGACATCATCGTCACCACCACCCCCGCCAAACTCCACGCCTTCATCCTCGGCGTCAAAGCCGGAGAATTCGACCACTTCGTCGCGTAAGCACGCCCGCTGGTCACCGTGGGGTTTTCGGGTGCGGGTCAGTACCAAGAGGTAAACAGGGGTGGGTCGGTGGCGGAGGTTGTGGGCGTGGGGCCGCCCCTCCTGCTGTGAGTTTCGCGCTTCCGGGCCGGGTATCAAGGGCGCTCCTCCGTCGCGTCGGCTGCGCCGATTCCGCTGCGCTCCACCCCTGACACCCAACCCTCCA
>NZ_JBFBEZ010000019.1:0-160047 GCF_040701725.1 Streptomyces sp. NPDC093109 | reverse complement strand
TTTCCCTTTCCGGCGGTTCCGACTCTATCAGATCCTTTCGGGCCTGATTCCCAGTCAGAGTGGGCTGTCATCCGGGCTGTTCGGCCCTTCCGACGAGTGAGACTTTAGCGGAATCTCGGGCTCCGACGCTAATCGGGGCCGCGTCCCTTCGAACGCGGATTCCTCATTTCGCAAACCCACACGCGAAAGCAGAGCGACCATGGTCGCTGCTTGTTGTGTGGTCCTGCGGAGTGGCTGTCCGGGGCCGACCTGGGCCGGTTCTCACGTCGGACAGCTCGGAGAACATTACGGATCCGTGTTTGCCGTGTCAACTCGGGGGTTCGGCGCTACTCTGGGGGCCATGAACGCGCGTATGTGTCGCCTTGAGTGGCGGGCCGCCTGACGGCGGCCCCTTGACGCATGTACGCGCGCAACGGCCGCCGCCTCGGCGGCCGTTCGTGTTTCTCCCTCCCCGGGAGTCCGGCCGTCGGTGGTGCCGGCCCCGGCTCCGATCACTGGAGGAAGAGGAAGAGATGACGCGGATCTTCAGCGGGATCAAACCGACCGGACATCTGACGCTGGGCAACTACCTCGGCGCTCTGCGGCGGTGGGTAGAAGTCGATCAGCACCGGGCGGACGCCCTGTTCTGCGTGGTGGATCTGCACGCGCTGACGGTCGAACACGATCCGGCCCGGGTGCGCAGGCTCAGCCGGCAGGCCGCCACGCTGATGCTGGCCGCAGGGCTCGACCCCGCGCTGTGCACCGTCTTCGTGCAGAGCCATGTGGACGAGCACACCCGGCTCTCGTATCTGCTGGAGTGCACGGCCACGGACGGCGAGCTGCGGCGCATGATCCAGTACAAGGAGAAGAGCGCGCGGGCGCGCGCTTCCGGGGAGAGTGTGCGTTTCTCCCTGCTGTCGTATCCGGTCCTGATGGCGGCCGACATCCTGGCCTACCGCACCGACGAGGTCCCGGTGGGCGAGGACCAGACCCAGCATGTGGAGCTGACGCGGGATCTCGCCGTGCGGTTCAACCAGCGGTACGGGCACACCTTCGCCGTGCCGAGGGCGACCCGGCCGGCGGTGGCCGCGCGCGTCATGGACCTGCAGGATCCGACGTCCAAGATGGGTAAGTCGCACGAGCCGGGCGCCGGAATCGTCTATCTGCTGGACGACGCGGACGTCGTACGGAAGAAGATCATGCGGGCCGTCACGGACAGCGGGCGCGAGGTCGAGTACGACCGCGAGGCCAAGCCGGGGGTGGCCAATCTGCTGGAGATCCTCGCCGCCTGCGATACGGGGTCCGGGCTGGATCCTGTGGAGCTGGCCGGGGCCTACGACTCGTACGGCGCCCTGAAGAAGGACACCGCCGAGGCCGTCATCGAACTCCTGCGGCCCCTGCGGGAGCGGCACGCGGCCCTGGCCTCGGACATCGGTGCCGTGGATCAGGTGCTGCGGGACGGCGCCGGCCGGGCCAGGGAGGTGGCCCGGCCCGTGGTCGACGCGGCCTACCGGGCCGTCGGGCTGCTGCCGGCCGCCCCCGTCGGATGAGGTGCTGAGGCGGGGCGGCCCCGCCCGGGCGGGGCCGTCTCAGCCGTTGCCCGTGGCCAGGGCGCGGCTGCGGTCGCGGGCCGCCTCGATGGCGGCGATGAGGGCCGCCCGTACGCCGTGGTTCTCCAGCTCCCGAATGGCGCTGATGGTGGTGCCGGCCGGGGAGGTCACCGCCTCGCGGAGCTTCACGGGGTGCTCGCCGCTGTCGCGCAGCATCACGGCGGCGCCGATGGCGGCCTGGACGATCAGCTCGTGCGCCTGGGCGCGGGGCAGGCCCAGCAGGATGCCCGCGTCGGTCATGGCCTCGACCAGGAAGTAGAAGTACGCCGGGCCGGAGCCGGAGAGGGCGGTGCACGCGTCCTGCTGGGACTCGGGGACGCGGAGGGTCTTGCCGACGCCGCCGAAGATCTCCTCGGCGTGGGCCAGGTGTGCGGCCAGCGCGTGGCTGCCGCCCGAGATGACGGACATGCCCTCGTCCACCAGGACGGGGGTGTTCGGCATGACGCGGACGACGGGGGTGCCGAGGGGCAGGCGCTCCTCGATGAAGGCCGTGGTGATGCCGGCGGCGGCGCTGATGACCAGGCGGTCGGCGGTGAGGTGCGGGGTGAGCTCGTCGAGGAGCCGGCCCATGTCCTGGGGCTTGGCGGCGAGGATGAGGATGTCGGCGCGCTTCGCCGCGTCGGCGTTGGTGACGGTCTCGACGCCGTAGCGGTCGCGCAGCTCCTCCGCGCGCTCGGCGCGGCGGGTGGTGGCGAGCAGATCGGCGGCTCGCCAGCCCGCGCGGATCATGCCGCTGAGCAGGGCCTCGCCGATCTTTCCGGTGCCGAGGACTGCGACTGTCTGGGGCATTGCGGGGTCACCTCGCCGGTGGGTACGGGTGCTGCTGTTCGTCCACGGCCCATCCTCGCACCGGGGTCGGACATCGGGCGTGAGGTGTCCGAGGAGCGGTACGCGGCGTGGGGCCGCGCGTCATGCCGTACGGCGGCGGAGGGTCGCCGCGCCGAGGACCAGGACGAGGAGGGCGCTCCCCGCGACGACGGCGCAGTCGCGGACGAAGTCGCCCGTGACGGTGGGGTGGCGCAGGACCTGGTTCATGCCGTCGACCGCGTACGACATGGGCAGGGCGTTGGAGATGGCCTCCAGTACGGGCTGCATGTTCGCGCGTGGGGTGAACAGTCCGCAGAGCAGGAGCTGCGGGAAGATCACCGCGGGCAGGAACTGGACGGCCTGGAACTCGGACGCGGCGAAGGCGGAGACGAACAGGCCGAGGGCCGTGCCGAGCAGGGCGTCGAGGAGCGCGACCAGGAGCAGTGGCCAGGCGGAGCCCGCGACGTCCAGGCCGAGGAACCGGACGGCGAGGCCGGTGGCGAGGGCGGACTGGACGACGGCGAGCGCGCCGAAGGCGAGGGCGTAGCCGGCGATGAGGTCCGCCTTGCCGAGCGGCATGGCGAGCAGGCGTTCCAGGGTGCCCGAGGTGCGTTCGCGCAGGGTCGCGATGGAAGTGACCAGGAACATCGTGATGAGCGGGAAGATGCCGAGGAGCGAGGCGCCGGTGGCGTCGAAGGTGCCCGGGCTGCCGTCGAAGACGTACCGGAGCAGGAAGAGCATCACGCACGGGACGGCGATCATCAGCGCGACGGAGCGCGGGTCGTGGCGCAGCTGGCGCAGGACGCGGGCGGCGGTGGCGAGGGTCCTGTGCGTCGACAGCGTGGTCATCGGGGGCTCTTCCGGGGTTCGTGGGGCGTGGGGCCGGGTGCGTCGACCAGGTGGAGGAAGGCCTCTTCGACGGTGTCCGTGCCGGTACGGGCGCGGAGGGCGTCCGGGGTGTCGTCGGCGAGGAGTTCGCCGTCGCGCATGAGCAGCAGCCGGTGGCAGCGTTCGGCCTCGTCCATGACGTGGGAGGAGACGAGGATCGTCGCGGCGCGCTCGGCGGCGATGCGGTGGAGGAGGTGCCAGAGGTCGCGGCGGAGTACGGGGTCGAGGCCGACGGTCGGCTCGTCCAGTACGAGCAGTTCGGGCGTGCCGAGGAGGGCGACGGCGAGGGAGACGCGGCCTCGCTGGCCGCCGGAGAGCCGGCCGGCGAGCGCGTCGGCGTGGGTGGTGAGGCCGACTTCGGCGATGGCGTTCGTGACCGAGTCGCGGCGGGCGGCGCGGCGGGTGCGGCCGGGGTCGAGGACGGCGGCGAAGTAGTCGAGGTTCTGCCGGACCGTCAGGTCGTCGTAGACGGAGGGTGCCTGGGTGACGTAGCCGATGCGGGCGCGCAGCGTGGCGTCGCCGGCCGGTCGGCCGAGGACGTCGAGGCGGCCGGTGACGCCGGCCTGGGTGCCGGTGATCGCGCGCATGAGGGTTGTTTTGCCGCAGCCGGAGGGGCCGAGGAGTCCGGTGATCCGGCCGGGCGGCAGGGAGAAGCCGAGGTCCCGCAGGACGGTGCGGCCACCGCGCCGCACGGTGAGGCCGTGGGCGCGGATGGCCGCCGTCGGCGTCGGCGCCGCCAAATTCATCATGTGATGAATAATGCGACCGCCGGCCGGGTCCGTCAAGGGCGTGGCCGGGCGACGGTCAGTTCCGTCACGTACGCCTCCGGGACAGTGCCGTCGGGGAACTCGGTGAGCAGCGCGGCCCGTTCGGCGGCGAGGAAGGCCGCCGTGGACCGCTCTCCGAGCAGCTGGAACACGGAGTGGCTGCCGAGGTTGGCGAGGTGGGTGTCGAGAGTGACGCGGCGGCCCCACGGCACCAGGGCCTCGGTGCGCTCCAGCGTCCCGGGGAGATCGAGTCCGCGCCCGGAGGCGCTGTGCGCGCCATGGGCGCCGTCCCGGGTCCAGCGGTGGATGCGTTCGCCCTGGGCGGCGATCCAGGGGACCTCGGCGTCCGAGATGTTCCACCAGAGCGCGAGCGCGCCGCCGGGCCGCAGGACGCGCAGGGCTTCGGGGACGGAGCGTGCCGGGTCGGTCCAGTGCCAGGACTGGGCGTACGTGATGAGGTCGGCGCTGCCGGCGGCGAAGGGCAGCGCGTCGCCGTAGCCGCGGACGAGCGGGACGCCGGGCAGGACGCGGCGCAGCCGGGCCGCCATACCGGGGCCCGGCTCGACGGCGACGGTCCTGGCCCCGCGCTCGTACAGCGGACGGGTGGCGATGCCGGTACCCGCGCCCACGTCGAAGACGTGGGCACCGCGGAGCGGACGGCCGGTCAGCTCCTCAAGGGTGTCGAAGAGCGCGGGCGGATAGCCGGGGCGGGCCGTGTCGTACTGGTCGGCCACGGCGTCGAAGGAGAGTGCGCGACGGGTCATGCGCCCATCATCCGGGCGGACGCCGTCGCCGTGAACGGCCCGGGCCGCACGCGCGCGTGGAGCACATCTCGCTCCACGCGCGCGTGGAGCGCCGTCAGGAGCAGCGCGCCGCCACGTAACCGCTCGATCCCGTGTAGACGTACGAGTCCGAGATGTACTGGCCGTTGGCGATGTTGTCCCAGATATTCGTCGTGCCGTACGGACCCGCGATCGTCTCGCCCGGCTTCTGGCAGTTGATCGACACGGTCGCGCCGTACGCCAGCACCCGGACGATCGAGTAGCCCGTACCCGGACCGCTGCGGACGTTGACCCGGTAGTTCGGGTGGACGGCGTACGTCGTGGCCGCCAGCGTGACCGTCTCCACTGCCGCCTCCGATGCCGCTGTCGCTCCCACTGCCGCTGCCGCTGCCGCTGCCGCTGCCGCTGTCACCGTCGCGTCGCTGACCTCTTCGACCGACATATTCGTTCCTCCCCCATAGAAGGTGTATGTCCTCGCGTCGGCACGCTAGCAAGCCATGGCCGGATCGCACGCACCATCGACTAGGCTCCGTGCGTCGCGCTCGCGCACGAATATCAACGGGGGTGGGCGGTGCCACCACTGCGCAATACCGGGCCGGCCCCGGAAGCGGAGCATCCAAAGTACGCCGGCGGCTATCTGCTCGAAGCGGCCCTGGGCTCCGGCGGTATGGGAGTGGTCCATCTGGCCACCTCCGCCTCCGGGTTGCGGCTGGCCGTCAAGGTCATCCATGGCCATCACGCCTCGGATCCCGAGTTCAGGGCGCGGTTCCGGCATGAGGTCGCCGCCGCGCGGCGGGTGAGCGGGGCCTTCACCGCGCCGGTCGTGGACGCCGATCCGGAGGCCGTACGGCCGTGGATGGCCACGCTCTTCATCGACGGTCCGACCCTGTCGGAGCGGGTGAAGCGGAACGGGCCGCTGGATTACGGGGAGTTGGTCAGGTTCGGCGCGGGCCTGGCCGAGGGGCTGCGGGACATCCACCGCGTCGGCGTGGTGCACCGCGATCTCAAACCGAGCAACGTCCTGCTGGCGGCCGACGGGCCCAAGGTCATCGACTTCGGAATCTCGCGCCGCGTGGACAGCGATCTGCGGACGGAGACGGGCAAGCTGATCGGCACGCCGCCGTTCATGGCGCCCGAGCAGTTCCAGCGCCCGCGCGAAGTCGGCCCGGCCGCCGATGTGTTCGCGCTGGGCGCGGTGCTGGTCCACGCGGCCACCGGGCGCGGGCCCTTCGACTCGGACAGCCCGTACATCGTCGCGTACCAGGTCGTGCACGACGAGCCGGATCTGACGGGCGTTCCCCAGGAGCTCATACCGCTGATCACGCGGTGTCTGGCGAAGGAGCCGGCCGACCGGCCGACGCCGGACGAGCTGATGACGGCGCTGCGCCTGAACGGCACGGGCGGTACGGGCGGTACAGGCGGTACAGGCGATACGGGCGGCACGGGCGGTTCTGACCGTACGAACGGCACGGACGGGGACGGTTCCGCGCGCAGCGCCGACACCGACACCAACACCCACGGCTCCGGCGCGCGCCCGGCGCACGGCGTGAGTCCCCTCGTACCGGCGCAGCGCTCTCCCGATACCGCCGAGTCCGCGCGCCCCTCGCTCGCCACCACCCACTCCCCGGCCGCCCCACCGCCCCGGACCGTCCGGTCCTCGCCGGCCCGCGCCCGCCGCCGGGTCCGCCGGATGGTCGCGGCCGGGATCGCGGCGGCGGCGCTGGCCACGGGCGGTGTGGTCGCCGTACGGGCGGCGGGCGACGACACGCCGACGGCGGTCGTCGATCCGGTCCGGCCGGCGCGGCCGAGCCAGGGCGTTCAGCCCTGGCACCGGAAGCTGCGCACCGGTGACGGCGCGGACAAGATGCCGGTCTGTTCGGCCGGAGGCACAAGCACGGGCACGGATGCGAGCACGGACGCGGACACGGGTGTCTACTGCACCGGCTCCGGCATCATGGCGGCGCGGCTCGACCCCACCGACGGAAAGGTGCTCTGGAGCGTCAAGAACACCAAGGCGGGAACGGGCACGGGCGCGGGCGCGGAGTCCGACGACGGCGCGCCGCCGGTCCTCTCCGGCGGGCTCCTGCTGGTCACCACGCCGGGCCGGGCCCGGCTGGCGGCCCTCGACCCCGCCACGGGCGCCGAGCGCTGGTCGGTCGCCCTCTCCTCGTACGCGATGCAGCGGTACACGGCCGACGCGGTGCTGCTCGTGACGTACGACGGTGAGGTGCGGGCGCTGGAGAGCGCGACGGGTACCGAGCGGTGGAAGGCCAGGCACGGCGGGATCGGCACGGTCTGGAGTACGGCGGGCGGGACGGACGGGGACGGGCCGCTGTACGCGGCGACTCCGTCGCCCGACGGCGCGACCACCGAGGTCAGCGCCGTCGATCCGGCCTCCGGCGCGGAGCGCTGGACGGAGCGGGTGACCGGCACGCTTACCCCGGCGGGCGCCTCGGCCGACGCGCTCTTCCTGCTGTCGAGCGGCACCGACGACCTGACCCGCGCGGTGGTACGGATCGACACGGCGACCCGTGCCGTACGGCGGATCCCGTTGGCCACTCCGGTCGAGCAGGCGCAGGCCACGGTGTTCGGCGACACGGTCTATGTCATGGGGTACACGGGATCGCTGCTCGCCGTGGACTGCGGCGGCGGCAGCGGCGGCAGCGCCGGTACCGGCGGCGACGGCGGCATCCGCTGGCGGCTGGAGTCCTCGGTCACCCGGGCCTCGCGCCCCACCGCGACGAAGGACCGCGTCTATGTGAGCGCGGGCGACGGGCGGCTGCTCGCCGTTGACGCCACGCGCGGGAAGCTGCTGGGGCAGACGAAGCCCCGGATGGGCTCGGACACCGGCACGGTCCCCGGGTCCCTGGCCGCACCCGTCGCCCTCGGCCGGCGGGTCTTCGCCACGGCGCCCGACGGGTCCGTCTTCGCCGTCGCCGGCCGCGATCCCGCGCGCTGGTAGCGGCCCCGGCCGGACAGAAACGCCGACCGCGCGCCTCCGTATCGGGGGCGCGCGGTCGGTGTCGTACGTGTGTGACTCAGCCGAGCCGGGAGACGTCCCGGACCGCGCCCTTGTCGGCGCTCGTCGCCATCGCCGCGTACGCGCGCAGCGCCGCCGAGACCTTGCGCTCGCGCTGTACCGGGGCGTACACGCCGTTCAACGCGTCGCGGCGGGTGGCGAGTTCCTCATCGGGGACGAGAAGTTCGATCGTACGGTTCGGGATGTCGATCCGGATCCGGTCGCCGTCGTGGACGAGGGCGATCGTGCCGCCCGAGGCGGCCTCCGGCGAGGCGTGGCCGATGGAGAGGCCCGAGGTGCCGCCGGAGAAGCGGCCGTCCGTGACCAGCGCGCAGGACTTGCCGAGGCCGCGGCCCTTCAGATACGAGGTCGGGTAGAGCATCTCCTGCATCCCGGGGCCGCCGCGCGGTCCTTCGTACCGGATGACGATCACATCGCCCTCGGCGATCTCCTTACGGAGGATCTTCTCGACGGCCTCGTCCTGCGACTCGCAGACGACGGCCGGGCCCTCGAACGTCCAGATCGACTCGTCGACACCGGCGGTCTTCACGACACAGCCGTCCACGGCGAGGTTGCCCTTGAGGACCGCCAGGCCGCCGTCCTTCGAGTACGCGTGGCCGACGTCGCGGATGCAGCCGCCCGCGGCGTCGGTGTCGAGCGTGTCCCACCGCTCGGACTGCGAGAACGCCTCGGCGGAGCGGACGCAGCCGGGGGCCGCGTGCCACAGCTCGACGGCCTCGGGGGACGGCGAGCCGCCGCGCACGTCCCAGGCCTCCAGCCAGTCCTTGATGCTCGGCGAGTGGACGGTGTGCACGTCCTCGTTGAGCAGCCCGCCGCGGTACAGCTCACCGAGGATGGCGGGGATGCCGCCGGCCCGGTGGATGTCCTCCATGTAGTACGTGCCGCCGGGGGCGACGTTCGGCGCGACCTTGGCCAGGCAGGGCACGCGGCGCGAGACGGCGTCGATGTCGTCCAGGTCGTAGTCCAGCTCGGCCTCCTGGGCGGCGGCGAGCAGGTGGAGGATGGTGTTCGTCGAGCCGCCCATCGCGATGTCGAGCGCCATGGCGTTCTCGAAGGCGGCGCGGGTGGCGATGTTGCGCGGCAGGACCGACGCGTCGTCCTGCTCGTAGTGGCGCTTGGTGATCTCGACGACCGTGCGGCCGGCGTTCTCGTACAGCGCCCTGCGGGCGGTGTGCGTGGCGAGGACCGAGCCGTTGCCGGGGAGGGAGAGGCCCATGGCCTCGGTCAGGCAGTTCATGGAGTTGGCCGTGAACATCCCGGAACAGGAGCCGCAGGTGGGGCAGGCGTTCTCCTCGATACGGAGGATGTCCTCGTCCGAGATGTTCTCGTTGACCGCGTCCGAGATGGCGTTGACGAGGTCGAGTTTTCGGACCGTACCGTCCACCAGGGTGGCCTTGCCGGCCTCCATCGGGCCGCCGGAGACGAAGACCGTGGGGATGTTGAGGCGCAGCGCGGCCATCAGCATGCCCGGGGTGATCTTGTCGCAGTTGGAGATGCAGATCAACGCGTCCGCGCAGTGCGCCTCGACCATGTACTCGACGGAGTCGGCGATCAGGTCGCGCGACGGCAGGGAGTAGAGCATGCCGCCGTGGCCCATCGCGATGCCGTCGTCCACGGCGATCGTGTTGAACTCGCGCGGCACGGCGCCCGCCGCCTTGATCGCCTCGGAGACGATCCGGCCGACCGGCGCGAGGTGGGTGTGGCCGGGCACGAACTCGGTGAAGGAGTTGGCCACCGCGACGATCGGCTTGCCGATGTCCGCGCTCGCTACGCCCGAGGCCCGCATAAGGGCACGTGCGCCCGCCATATTGCGGCCGTGGGTGACAGTGCGGGACCTCAGCTCGGGCATCGCCGTTCGCTCCTTCGACAGATCCTTCGGCAGAAAAGACTCTTTCCGAGCGTACGCCCCGGATCCAAGATCTGGACAAGGCGTCCGGAATGCGGGATGCGCGTATCAGGTCCCGGTACGGTCAGTGCTCGGTCAGATAGCGCTGGAGGGTCGGCGCCACCAGCGCGATGATCTCCTCGGGGTCCGCCGACGCGAGCGGCTCCGCCTTGATCACGTACCGCAGGAACGCCGTCCCGATCATGTGGGAGGCAGCCATCTCCGCGCGGAACTCCGGGTTCGGTACGTCCAGCTCCGCCGCGATCCGGCCGAGGAGCCGGCGCAGGACGAACGTCCGCAGGACCGTCGCCGCCGCCTCGTGGGTCAGCGCGGAGCGGATCACCGCCAGCAGCGGGGCGCGGGTCGCCGGGTTCTCCCAGACGGCGAGGAAGTGGCGTGCGAGCCGCTCGCCGATGTCGTCGCGCTCGGCAGCCAGGATCGTGGTGAGCATCAGGGCGGGCTCGAAGGAGACCTCGATGGCCGCCGCGAACATCTCGTCCTTGGTACCGAAGTAGTGGTGGACCAGCGCCGGATCGACGCCCGCCGCCTTGGCGATGCCGCGGACGGACGTCTTGTCGTACCCGCGCTCGGCGAACTGCGCGCGCGCCGCGTCGAGGATCTGCTGCCGGGCACCGGGGCCGGAGCCGGCGTCCTTGCGGGCGGGACGGCCGCGGCGGCGGGGGACGTCGCCCGGGGGGCCGTCGGGGGTGTCGCCCGGGGTCATGAGGGTTCGGACGCCCGCGACGGACGGGGTGACGGACGGGGTGACGTACGCGGTGCGGTACGGGGTGACGTACGGGGTGACGACGTACGCGCCGGAGCGGCGCCCAGATGCAGCCGGGCGAAGGCCAGCGCCTCCGCGAGATCCGCCTCGCGCTCCGCCGCCGACATCGCGCGCCGGGTGTTGACCTCGATCACCACATGGCCGTCGAAGCCGCTGCCCGCCAGGCCCTCCAGCAGCTCGGCGCACGGCTGGGTGCCCCGTCCAGGCACCAGGTGCTCGTCCTTCCCTGATCCCGAGCCGTCCGCGAGATGGACATGGCCGAGCCTGCCGCCCATCCGGTCGATCATGGACATGGCGTCGGTACGGGCGGTCGCGGTGTGCGAGAGGTCGACGGTGAAGTGCCGGTAGTCGTCCTTGGTGACGTCCCAGTCGGGGGCGTAGGCGAGCATCTCGCGGTCCCGGTAGCGCCACGGGTACATGTTCTCGACGGCGAACCGCACGTCTGTCTCGTCCGCCATCCGCCAGATGCCGGTGACGAAGTCACGCGCGTACTGCCGCTGCCAGCGGAACGGCGGATGCACGACCACGGTGTCCGCCCCGAGCCGCTCCGCCGCCTGCCGCGCGCGCTGGAGCTTCACCCAGGGATCGGTGGACCAGACCCGCTGGGTGATCAGCAGACAGGGCGCGTGGACGGCCAGGACGGGTACCCCGTGGTAGTCGGAGAGTCTGCGCAGCGCCTCGATGTCCTGGCTGACCGGATCGGTCCAGACCATGACCTCCACGCCGTCGTACCCGAGGCGCGCGGCGATCTCGAAGGCCGTCGCCGTGGACTCCGGGTAGACCGAGGCCGTCGACAGCGCGACCTTCACCGCGCTCACCGCCGGGTTGTGCACCACTGGTTCTGCCACGGAAGACAGCGTACGGGCACCTTCCGGCCGCCGGTCCTGGCGGCCCCGCCGCCGGTCTGGCTGCCGGACCGGGCGGCCGGGCCTGAACCGGTTCCTACACCGGGAGCTGGTCGAGGCGGCGCAGGATCACGCCCTCGCGCAGCGCCCAGGGGCAGATCTCCAGCGTCTCGACCCCGAACAGGTCCATCGCCGCCTCCGCGACCAGCGCCCCCGCCAGCAGCTGCGAGGAGCGGCCCTCGGAGACGCCCGGCAGCTCGGCGCGCTGGAGGGCGTTCATCGTGGCGAGCTTGGGGACCCACTCCTCCAGCGACGCGCGGCTCAGTTCGCGCTGTACGTAGAGCCCCTCGGCGGAGCGCGCGGCCCCGGCGAGCCTGGCGAGCTGCTTGAAGGTCTTGGAGGTCGCCACCACATGGTCGGGGGTGCCGAGGCGGGCGAATTCGCCGACGGTACGGGCGATCTCCGCCCGTACGTGCCGGCGCAGCGTCTTCACGTCGATGGGGTCGGGCGGGTCACCCGGCAGCCTGCCCGCCGTCAGCCGGCCGGCGCCCAGGGGCAGCGAGACCGCGGCGTCCGGCTCCTCGTCCATGCCGTACGCGATCTCCAGCGAGCCGCCGCCGATGTCCAGGACCAGCAGCTTCCCCGAGGACCAGCCGAACCAGCGCCGGGCGGCGAGGAAGGTGAGCCGGGCCTCCTGCTCGCCGGTGAGCACTTCGAGATCCACGCCGGTCTCGCTCTTGACGCGGCCGAGGACCTGGTCGGCGTTGGTGGCCTCCCGCACGGCCGAGGTGGCGAACGGCAGGACGGCCTCGCAGCCCTTGTCCTCGGCGGCCTGGAGCGCGTCGGCGATGGTCGACACCAGCCGGTCGACGCCCTCGGGGCCGATCGCACCGTCCTCGTCGAGGAGTTCGGCGAGCCGCAGCTCCGCCTTGTGCGAGTGCGCGGGCAGCGGGCGGGCACCGCGATGCGCGTCGACTGCCAGCAGGTGCACCGTGTTCGAACCGACGTCGAGGACTCCGAGTCTCATGGGCGGAACGCTACTGCGGTCGCGCGCATACGCTGGACCCGTGCCAAAGACGAAAAAGGCGAAGCCGGGCAAAGCTCAGGGCCCGAAGAAGCAGGACGAGCGGCGTCGGGAGGTCCGGGTCGCGGCTCCGGACGTGCCCGACGAGAAGGGTCTGGACTTCGCCCGCGCCTGGGTGGAGTTCCCCGACCCGGCGGACGAGGAACAGGTCTTCCGCTGCGATCTGACATGGCTCACCTCGCGCTGGACCTGCGTCTTCGGCAGCGGCTGCCAGGGCATCCAGGCGGGCAGGGCCGACGACGGGTGCTGCACGCTGGGCGCGCATTTCTCGGACGAGGAGGACGAGCAGCGGGTCGCGGAACATGTGGCGCGTCTCACGCCCGACCTGTGGCAGTTCCACGGCGAGGGGACGAAGACCGGCTGGACGCAGACCGACGACGACGGTGAGCGCCAGACGCGGCGCTGGAAGGGCTCGTGCATCTTCCAGAACCGGCCGGGCTTCGCGGCGGGCGCGGGGTGCTCGCTGCACATCCTGGCGCTGCGCGAGGGGCGCGAGCCACTGGAGACGAAGCCCGACGTCTGCTGGCAACTGCCGGTGCGCCGGACGTACGACTGGATCGACCGCCCCGACGACACCCGGGTACTCCAGGTGTCGATCGGCGAGTACGACCGGCGCGGCTGGGGCTCGGGCGGTCATGACCTCCACTGGTGGTGCACCTCGGCGACCTCGGCGCACGGCGCGGGTGAGCCGGTGTTCCGGACGTACCGGCCCGAACTGACGGAGCTTATGGGCAAGGAGGGCTACGACCGCCTGGTGCAGCTGTGCGAGCGCCGGATCGCGAACGGGCCTCCGCAGCTGGCTCCGCACCCGGCGGACCCGGTGCTTCCGCTGCTTCCCGTGCCGCCGGTGCCGCCGGCGGCTGCCGGGGCCTGACGCGCGGCGGACCAACAGCGCCCGGGCCCGACGCACCGAGGCGCTGTCAGTCCGACGGCGGCGGGTCGGCCGGGCCCGGCGCGCCGGAATCGGGCGGCGAGGGCGCGGGGCCTGACGGGTCCTGGCCCGGCGGGGACGAACCACCGGGGTCCGGCGCGGTCGCGGTGGGGTCCGCGGGCGTCGGCGGGGCCGGGTCGGTGGGGCGGGCGGTGCCGGGGCCCGAGGTGGCGGGCGGCGGGGTCGGCCCGCCGCCGGCGCCCCCGCCCGTACCGCCGGAGCCGCCGGGCCCCGCGGTGTGGCCGGGGCGGCCAGGTCCTGGCCGGCCCGTCGCCGGGGGCCTGACCCCGTACCCGTGGAGCTTGACGACCACTCCGGCCGGGTAGAGGGCGATCCGCGCGCTCCAGGGCCCTGACGGTTCGCGCCGGTGGTCGACGGTGACGCGGACGGTGGCGGACTCGCCGGGCGCGAGGGTCCCGTAGTGGCGGCTCAGGCGCAGCCAGGGGGCCTCGGTGCCGGCGGTCCAGGAGACCGGTTCGCCGCCGGACGCGCGGAGGATGATCAGCGTCGAGTCGACCGCGTCGCCGGCCGGCCGCGCCTCGACGGTGATCCGGCCGGGGTTCGGCCGGTCGGGGCCGACGGGCGGCACCCCGACGCCGTCGCTGATGATCTCGACGGAGACGCCGGGCGCGCGGCTGCCCTCGATGAAGCGGGAGCCCGTCCCGTCCCGGGTGCTGCCGGCGTTCTCGTAGTGCTCGTACGGCTCTTCCACGGGACCGTCAGGACCGTAGAGGCCGTCCGGGTCCGAGCCCGCCGGTCCGCCGGTCTCGCCCGCGGCGATCGAGGAGCCGCCGCGGCCCTCCCCGGTCTGCGGTGCGCCTCGGTACGCGGCCCAGAGCGCGAGCACGGGCGCGGCGACGACGGTCGCGACGACGGTGGTGGTCACGGCGCGCGCCCGCAGCCGGTCGCGGCGGGCCGCGCGGTCCTTGGGGTCCATGGGAAAACCGTTACGGCCGAAGCGCGGCCCCGCGGAACGGGCGCGGCCGGTCCGGGTCATGGCGGTGTACGCGGCGCTCCTGGGCGCGGTGACGAGGGGCAGCGTGGCGGTGGGCCCCGCGGTGGGCCCCGCGGTGGAGGCGGTCGCGACGGCGGCGTCCGCCGGGGTCCGAGAAGCCGATGGGGCCGATGGGGCGACCGGGACCGCCCTGGGCGCCGGGACCACCGGTCGCGAGCCCGGCCACGGGTCCGCCGCCCCGGCCCGCTCGGCGGCGCGGCGGCAGCGCGGGCAGTCGTCCACGTGCCGGACGAGTTCGCGCCGGAGCGCGGCCGAGAGCAGCACCTGGTCGTCACCGGTGAGCCGGGCGACCGACGGGCAGCCGCCGGTGTCGACGACGGCGAGCGCAGCGCGGGTGCGTTCCACCTCACAGGCGGCGGAAGCGAGGAGTTCGCGGGCGGCCGGCGGCTCCAGGGACAGGACGGCGGCGACCTCGCCGGGGCCGAGGCGGTGCCGTACGGCCAGCTCCAGGGCCTCGCGCTGTTCGGGTGTCGTCCCGGCGGCCTCGGGCCAGGCCAGCAGCGCGAGTTCGCGGTGGCGGCGCTCGGCGGCCTCGGGTCCGGCGGCGGACGTGGCCGCTGACGCGGATGACGCGGATGACGCGGATACGGCCCCGGACGCGGACCGGTCCTCGGCTCCGGCCCCTGCGGTCTCCCGCACCCTGTCGCGCTGCCCCGCGCGCCGCTCTCCACGCCCCCGCTCCGGCTCGCGGCTGCCCGAATGCGCCCCCTGACGGCCGCGCCGCCGCTCGGTCACCTTGCGCAGGCACGCCCAGCGCGCGATCGCGTAGAGCCACGCCCTGCGCTCCACCGCTTCGGAGGGGCAACGCCCGTACTGCCGCTCGGAGATGGCCAGGACATCGCCCAGCACCTCGGTCGCCGCGTCGTGGTCGCAGAGCACCGAGAGGCAGTAGGTGAACAGCCCGTCCAGATACGGCTCGTAGCGGGAGGGCGGGACCGGCGCCACCGTATGGGGCGCACGGCGGGGCGCGCGAGGTGCGCCGGTGGTGTGCGGGGAGGTGTCGGGGCTGCTGCTCATCACCCGGCGACGGTAGACAGGAGTGCCCGCACCCTTCACAGACCTTGAGTCAATTTCATCCTTACGGGTGAAGTTATGCCCCAAAAGGGGACACGGAGCCCGGCAAAGGAGGACACGCGCCCCCACCCGGGCGGGGCGCTGGACCGACTGGTCAAGCGTTGTCAGTGGGCCCCTATACGGTGACGTCATGGCTGTCCGTACGAAATCCGCGAAGGACCGGCCGTCCTACCGCTGCACCGAGTGCGGCTGGACGACCGCCAAGTGGCTCGGCCGCTGCCCCGAATGCCAGGCGTGGGGCACGGTGGAGGAGTACGGCGCGCCCGCGGTGCGGACGACGGCGGCCGGCCGGGTCTCCACCCCCGCGCTCCCGATCGGCGAGGTCGACGTCCGTACGGCCACCGCGCGCTCCACGGGCGTGCCCGAGCTGGACCGGGTGCTGGGCGGCGGTCTGGTGCCCGGCGCGGTGGTGCTGCTCGCGGGCGAGCCGGGCGTCGGCAAGTCCACGCTGCTGCTGGACGTCGCCGCGAAGGCGGCGGGCCCTGATCACCGCACGCTCTATGTGACCGGCGAGGAGTCGGCCAGCCAGGTGCGGCTGCGCGCCGACCGGATCAAGGCGCTGCACGACGATCTCTATCTCGCGGCCGAGACAGATCTCTCCGCCGTCCTCGGCCATCTCGACGCGGTCAAGCCGTCGCTGCTGATCCTCGACTCCGTACAGACCGTGGCCTCGCCGGAGATCGACGGCGCGCCCGGCGGGATGGCGCAGGTCCGCGAGGTCGCGGGCGCGCTCATCCGGGCGTCCAAGGAGCGCGGGATGGCGACGCTGCTGGTCGGGCACGTCACCAAGGACGGCGCGATCGCGGGCCCCCGGCTGCTGGAGCATCTGGTGGACGTGGTGCTCTCCTTCGAGGGCGACCGGCACGCCAGGCTGCGGCTGGTCCGCGGCGTCAAGAACCGGTACGGGGCGACGGACGAGGTCGGCTGCTTCGAGCTGCACGACGAAGGGATCACCGGACTCACCGATCCCTCGGGGCTCTTCCTGACCCGCCGCGACGAACCCGTGCCCGGTACGTGTCTGACCGTCACCCTGGAGGGCAAGCGTCCGCTCGTCGTCGAGGTGCAGGCGCTGACGGTCGACACCCAGATCCCCTCGCCCCGGCGCACCACCTCGGGGCTGGAGACCTCACGGGTCTCGATGATGCTGGCCGTACTGGAGCAGCGCGGCCGGATCAGCGCGCTCGGCAAGCGGGACATCTACAGCGCGACGGTCGGCGGGGTGAAGCTCACCGAGCCGGCGGCGGACCTCGCGGTGGCGCTCGCGCTGGCCTCCGCGGCGAGCGACACCCCGCTGCCGAAGAACCTGGTCGCGATCGGTGAGGTAGGGCTCGCGGGCGAGGTCAGACGGGTCACCGGCGTGCAGCGCAGACTCGCCGAGGCACACCGTCTGGGCTTCACCCACGCCCTTGTTCCGACCGACCCGGGGAAGATCCCTGCCGGTATGAAGGTCACAGAAGTCGCCGACATGGGCGACGCTCTGAGAGCGTTGCCGCGCCGGGGTAGGGCGGACGCCCCACGGGACGACAACGCTCGCCGGTAGACTTTGCCCTGGTCTCGCCCATCCGTACGAGCCGGAGGAGTGCAGTGGCAGCCAACGACCGGGCATCAGCTCCCGGAAAATCCGGCGCGGGCTCCGGCAACGAAGCGCTGATGCGCGCCACGCTGAGCGCTGTCGCGCCCGGTATGGGGCTGCGCGACGGGCTGGAGCGGATTCTGCGCGGCAACACCGGCGGTCTGATCGTCCTGGGTATGGACAAGACCGTCGAATCGATGTGCACGGGCGGCTTCGTGCTGGACGTGGAGTTCACCGCGACGCGCCTGCGTGAGCTGGCGAAGCTCGACGGTGCGCTCATTCTCGACAAGGACATCACCAAGATCCTGCGGGCCGGCGTCCAGCTGGTCCCGGAGTCCTCGATTCCCACGGAGGAGACGGGCACCAGGCACCGCACGGCGGACCGGGTGTCGAAGCAGTGCGGCTTCCCGGTCGTCTCGGTGTCGCAGTCGATGCGGCTGATCGCGCTGTATGTGAACGGTGAGCGCCGGGTGCTGGAGGAGTCGGCGGCGATCCTGTCGCGGGCGAACCAGGCCCTGGCGACGCTGGAGCGCTACAAGCTCCGGCTGGACGAGGTCGCGGGCACGCTCTCCGCCCTGGAGATCGAGGACCTGGTGACGGTCCGTGATGTGACGGCGGTGGCGCAGCGGCTGGAGCTGGTGCGCCGGATCGCCACGGAGATCGCCGAGTACGTGGTCGAGCTGGGCACCGACGGCCGGCTTCTCTCGCTCCAGCTGGAGGAGTTGATCGCGGGCGTGGAGCCGGAGCGGGATCTGGTCGCGCGCGACTACGTTCCGGAGCCGACGGCGAAGCGGTCCCGTACGGTCGAGGAGGCGCTCGACGAGCTGCACGCGCTGACCCATCCCGAGCTGCTGGAACTGCCCAATGTGGCGCGGGCGCTGGGCTACAGCGGTTCGCCGGAGACGCTCGACTCGGCGGTCTCGCCGCGCGGTTACCGGCTGCTGGCGAAGGTGCCCCGGCTTCCGGGCGCCATCATCGAGCGGCTGGTCGAGCACTTCGGCGGGCTCCAGAAGCTGCTGGCGGCGAGTGTGGACGACCTCCAGACGGTGGACGGTGTCGGCGAGGCGCGGGCCCGGAGCGTGCGCGAGGGGCTGTCGCGGCTGGCGGAGTCGTCGATCCTGGAGCGGTACGTGTAGCGGGCGCGTGGGCGCGTGCGTGCGTCAGGCGTCAGGTGCGTACCTGTGCATGAGAACGCCCCGGCCGGATCGAAGGATCCGGCCGGGGCGTTCTTACGTGTAGTCGTCAGTACTTCCAGCCGTCAGTCCTTCTCCAGGCGGATGGACGCCCGGCCCTGCTTGACCGTCGCGCCCGCCGTCTCGGCCTCCACCAGATAGGTGCCGGTGCCGACCGTGCCGGGGGCCTTGGTGGCGTCGCAGTTGGTCGTGCTCTTCCTGCGGTCCCAGGTGACGGTCCGGGTGATGGTGCCCTTGGCGGGTACCTCGAAGAGGGCGGTGCCGGTCTTCGGGCAGTCCTTGGAGGTCCAGACCTCGTCGTCGTCCGCGTTGGTGATCGTCAGTACGACGGCCTTCGGCCCGAAGTCGGCCTTGCAGCTGGTGTCGGAGGTGTTCATGACGGTCAGCCGGAACGCGGGCTTCTCACCGGGCGCGTAGGCGACCTTGGTGGCGGCGAGGCGCAGGGTGAGGGAGTCGGGGGCGCAGTCGGGGAGCGCGGAGCCGGTCGCCACCTGGCGGCCCGACCCGGTCGAGCCCGTGGACCCGGCGCCGGCCGAGCCGGTGCCCGTACCGCTCGTACCGCCCGAGGTGCCGTCGCCGGAGTCGCCACCGCTACCGCCACCGGAACCGGCGTTGCCGGGTTCCGACGAGGCGCCGCTGTCGCCGGAGCCGCCGCCGGAGCCGTTCTTGCCGCCGTCCTCACCGGCACCGGCACTGGCACCGCCGTCGCCGGAGCCGCTCGTGGCGTCGTCGCCGGAGCCGCCCGCGTCGTCACGGCCGCCGGGCTGCTGGCTGATGGCCGGACCGGAGCCGGAGGGGCCAGGGCCGATCGTCTTCGTGGGGTGCGCGCCGTCGGTGGTGTCGCCGGTCTTCTTGCTCCCACCGCCACCGATGCTGACGACCCATACGACCAGCAGGGCGAGCAGCGCGATCAGAGTCGCCGCTACAGCCCTCCGTCGCCAGTAGATGGTGGAGGGAAGCGGCCCGACCGGATTGCGCAAAGATCCCACGGCTCAAACTCTACGAGAGATCGGCGCCAACTCCCGCCCCCCATGCCGTCCGTCTTCGCAAGTTTTACGGATCATCATTCCGGCGAAGCGGCACCGGTGCCCCGCCGACGCTCCGTCAAAACCTTCTGAGGGACCGCGCATGCGGGGAACGCTTGGCGAACTCTGTACGTTCTCCCCATGGACAGCAGCGCAACCGCCGATCTCTATCGGGACATAACCGACTTCGCCCGCACGACCCCCTCCTGGTTCCAACACCTGGCCGAGCTGTGGACGGAGGCCGGACTGCTGTTGTTCGGCGTCATCTTCATCGTGCTCTGGTGGTCCGCCCGGCCGACCGGCTCACGCGCCGTGGCCGTGGCGGTGCTCGCCCCGCTCGCGACGGCCGTCGCGTACGTGTGCAGCGAGGTGCTCAAGACCGTCTTCACGGAGGACCGGCCCTGCCGGGCGGTCGCGGGGGCCGGGGCATCGCTCGTGACCTGCCCCCCGGCCGGTGACTGGTCGTTCCCCAGCAACCATTCGACGATCGCCGGCGGCGCCGCGATCGCGATCGCCCTCGCCCGGCCCCTGCTCGCCTATCTCACGGTGCCGATGGCGCTCCTGATGGCGTTCTCCCGGGTCTTCGTCGGCGTGCACTACCCGCACGATGTCGCCGTGGGTCTGGTGCTGGGCGGTGTGGTGGCCACGCTGGTCGTCCTGCTCGCCGCCGGTCCCGTGCAGAAACTGGTGGATACGATGCGCACGAGCCAGTCGGGGCCGGTCCTCTGGCTGGCCGGTACGGGCGCGCGCGCCGGGGCCGAGCGGGGCCGGCACAGCGCCGGCCGCCGCTGACCGCGCCACCGGACCGGACGCCACACGAACGAGTACGAGCAAGTACGAGCAAGTACGAACGAGACGAACGAGACGAACGAGTACGAGAAACCACACCTCGGGAGAGTGGGCGGCGGCGGAGCCGGGCGCGTGACAACCTCCGGCGTACGCCCGCCCGCTGCACCGTCCACGCTCCCGGTCGTGCCAGGATCGGTCGTGCCATGACTGCTACCCCCGCGCACACCCCAGACGCCGCGCACCTCCCGGACACTGCACGCGCCGCGGACACCACCTCAGCCTCCTGCCCGGCCCAGGCCCAGGCACCGGCACCCGACTCCGCCGCCGCCTCCGTGACCGTCGAAGCGACCGCCGCCTCCGTGACCGTCGAAGCGACCGCCGCCTCCGTGACCACCGCCTCCGTGACCATCACCTCCGTGACCGCCGAAGCGACCGCCCTCCACACCCCCGTCCTCGCCTGGTTCGAGACGCACGCGCGGGACCTGCCCTGGCGCCGCCCCGAGGCCGGCGCCTGGGGCGTGATGGTCAGCGAGTTCATGCTCCAGCAGACCCCCGTCAGCCGGGTGCTCCCGGTGTACGAGCAGTGGCTCGCCCGCTGGCCCCGCCCCGCCGACCTGGCCGCCGACGCCCCCGGTGAGGCCGTACGCGCCTGGGGACGCCTCGGCTACCCGCGCCGCGCGCTGCGCCTGCACGGGGCCGCGCAGGCGATAACGGAACGCCACGGCGGTGACGTACCCCGCCGGCACGCGCAGCTCCTCGCCCTGCCGGGCATCGGCGAGTACACCGCCGCGGCCGTGGCCTCCTTCGCGTACGGGCAGCGGCACGCCGTGCTCGACACGAACGTGCGCCGGGTCTTCGCCCGCGCCGTCACCGGCGTCCAGTACCCGCCGAACGCGACCACCGCCGCCGAGCGCAAGCTCGCCCGCGCGCTGCTGCCCGCGGAAGAGGACACGGCGGCGCGCTGGGCCGCGTCCTCCATGGAGCTTGGCGCGCTGGTCTGCACCGCGAAGAACGAGAGCTGCGCACGCTGCCCGATCGCCGCGCGCTGCGCCTGGCTGCTGGCCGGGAAGCCGCCGCACGACGGCCCGGCCCGGCGCGGCCAGACGTACGCCGGTACGGACCGCCAGGTGCGCGGCAAGCTCCTCGCCGTCCTGCGCGACGCGCCCGGTGCCGTACCGCAGCGGGCGCTGGACGCGGTGTGGGACGAGCCGGTGCAGCGGGCCAGGGCGCTGGACGGCCTGGTCGCGGACGGGCTGGTCGAGCCACTGGACGGCGGCCTCTACCGGCTGCCGCGCAGCTGATCCGGGACAAGCGAAGCGGATCCGGGACAATCCGGAACGCCTCCTTGAAACCTCCCGCCTCATAGCCGTTACACAACCGATGGACAGCCGTGCGCCCCCCGACGGCTGTCCCGCACAGCCTCGTGACAGACGCTCCGTAATTTCAGTGGCGTAAGGAAAAGCGCCGTCAGGGAACGGCGCGGATGGTCACGGGGTCGGAGGCGGTTGGCATGGCGCAGGGTGAGGTGCTCGGTTTCGAGGAGTACGTGCGTACCCGGCAGGAGGCGCTGCTGCGCAGCGCCCGCCGTCTCGTACCGGATCCGGTGGACGCGCAGGATCTGCTCCAGACCGCGCTGGCCCGCACGTACGGCCGCTGGAACAGCATCGCCGACAAGTCCCTCGCCGACGCCTATCTGCGCCGGGTCATGATCAACACCCGTACGGAGTGGTGGCGCGCCCGCAAGCTCGAAGAGGTCCCCACCGAGCAGCTGCCCGACGCGAGCGTCGAGGACGGCAGCGAGCAGCGCGCCGACCGCGCGCTGCTGATGGACATCCTCGGGGTGCTGGCGCCCAAGCAGCGCAGTGTCGTCGTGCTGCGACACTGGGAGCAGATGAGCACCGAGGAGACCGCCGCGGCGCTCGGTATGTCGCCGGGTACGGTGAAGAGCACACTGCACCGCGCGCTGGCCCGGCTCCGTCAGGAGCTGGAGAGCAGGGCGCAGGAGAGCCGGGCTCTCGAGAACCGGGAGTCCGCGGAGAAGTCCGGGGAAATGGGGCGGGAAAGGTGCGCGGCCTGACAGGCCCCGGTCGGCCGGGGGGCGGATCACTGGCGACAGGGGGCACGGTGATGGCCGGGCTCGCCGCCCTCGGCCTGTTCGCCGCCGCCTGCTCGACCGGCGGTACGGGAACCAGGGACGAGGGCTCGGCCCTGACCACGCCCGCCCAGCACGGCGCGCCCACGCCGAGGTCGTCCGGCGCCGGCGCGGCGAGCGCGAAGACCGTCGATCCGGTGGCGGTGCTCCGGGAGGATCCCACCATCAGCAAGCGGATCAAGGCCGAGCTGAAGCCGTGCTCGGGAGCCGGCTACCCGGTGGACACCTCGTACGGAAATCTCACCGGCGGCACCGTGCCGGATGTGGTGATCAACGTACTGACATGCGGTGACTCGGTGGGAATCGGGACGTTCGTCTACCGCGAGAAGAACGACGCGTACGAGAATGTCTTCACGGCCGAGGAGCCCGCGGTCTACGCCACGATCGACCGCGGCGAACTGGTCGTCACCCAGCAGATATACGCGCGCGGGGATTCGGTGACGTTCCCCTCGGGCGAGGACGTGGTGACATACGGCTGGGCCGACACCAAGTTCAGCGAGCGCTACCGGGTGCGCAACGACTACAGCAGAGCGGTGGGCAACGGCGACGGGAACGCCGACGAGTCCGCCGCGCCGAGTGAGAACTGAGAGCCGCGGGATGGCCGAGACCCACGTCCTGTTCGTCGAGGACGACGATGTCATCCGCGAAGCCACCCAGCTGGCGCTGGAGCGTGACGGCTTCGCGGTCACCGCCATGCCCGACGGGCTGTCGGGCCTGGAGGCGTTCCGCGCGAACCGGCCGGACATCGCGCTGCTCGACGTGATGGTGCCGGGGCTGGACGGCGTCAGCCTCTGCCGGCGCATCCGCGACGAGTCGACCGTGCCCGTGATCATGCTGTCGGCGCGTGCCGACTCGATCGATGTGGTGCTCGGTCTGGAGGCCGGCGCCGACGACTACGTGACGAAGCCCTTCGACGGCGCGGTGCTGGTCGCGAGGATCAGGGCCGTACTGCGCCGCTTCGGGCACGCGGGGCGGCCCGCCGGGGAGCCCGACGGATCCGACGGGCACGCCGAGCACGGCGTGCTGACCTTCGGCGATCTGGAGATCGACACGGAGGGCATGGAGGTACGCAGAGCGGGTGAGCCGGTGGCGCTGACCCCGACGGAGATGCGGCTCCTGCTGGAGTTCTCGGCGGCGCCCGGGACCGTACTGTCGCGGGACAGGCTGCTGGAGCGGGTCTGGGACTACGGCTGGGGCGGTGACACCCGGGTGGTGGACGTCCATGTGCAGCGGCTGCGCACCAAGATCGGCCAGGACCGGATCGATACCGTGCGCGGCTTCGGCTACAAGCTCAAGGCCTGACATCCACCCGGGACTTCCCAGGATTGGTTCGGGATCAGCGGGTTCTACGGGTTCTACGGGATCCATGCGAGAGGGAACGGGGAGCACGATGAAGCGGCTCGTCCTGCGCACCGGGGTCAGGTGGAAGATCAGCATCGCGATCGCCGCCGTCGGTGCGCTGGTCGCGGTGGCGCTGAGCCTGGTGGTGCACAACTCCGCCCGGGTCTCCATGCTCGACAACGCGCGCGAAGTGCAGCTGGAGCGGCTGCTGTTCGCGCAGCGGATGTACGACACGACCAAGGATCCGAAGTTCGGCACGAAGGTCAACGACCCCGCGCTCCCGCACGACCTGCGCCGGAAGATGAAGGAGGGGCGGCGCGCCACCTTCGTCCACGAGACGGCGGACGGGACGCCGGACGTCTGGGCCGCCGTGCCCATGTCCAACGGCTCGGTGCTCTCGCTGCACAGCAAGTTCGCCGACCGCAGCGCCTCGATCATGACGGATCTGGACCGCTCCCTGATCATCGGTTCGGTCGCGGTGGTCTTCGGCGGCTGCGCGCTGGGCGTGCTGATCGGCGGGCAGCTCTCGCGCCGGCTGCGCAAGGCCGCCGCGGCGGCGGGCCGGGTGGCGCAGGGGAACACGGACGTACGGGTCGGGGACGCCATCGGCGGGCTCGTCCGCGACGAGACCGACGAGCTGGCCCGCGCCGTGGACGCCCTGACGGACGCGCTGAACGAGCGCATCGAGGCGGAGCGCCGGGTCACCGCCGATATCGCCCACGAGCTGCGCACCCCCGTCACGGGGCTCCTCACGGCCGCCGAACTGCTGCCCCCCGGCCGCCCCACGGAGCTGGTACGGGACCGGGCGCAGGCGATGCGGACGCTGGTCGAGGACGTCCTTGAGGTGGCCCGTCTGGACAGCGCGTCGGAGCGGGCGGAGCTGCAGGAGATCGCGCTGGGCGAGTTCGTCGAGCGGCGGGTGTCGCTGCTGAACCCGGACATCAGGATCCAGGTGGTGCACGAGTCCTGGGTGAACACCGACCCGCGCAGGCTGGAGCGCATCCTGGGCAATCTGCTGGCCAACGCGGCCAAACACGGCGCGACCCCGGTCGAGGTCACGGTCGAGGGCCGGGTCGTGCGCGTACGCGACCACGGCCCCGGCTTCCCCGAGGCGCTGCTGCGCGAGGGCCCGAGCCGCTTCCGTACGGGCGCCACCGACCGCGCGGGCCACGGGCACGGCCTGGGCCTGACGATCGCGGCCGGCCAGGCCCGCGTCCTCGGCGCCCGGCTCACGTTCCGCAACGCGACGCCGGAGGGCTGGGCGGGCCGGAAGGGCGAGGGCGGCGCGATCGCGGTGCTCTGGCTCCCGGAACACGCGCCGACGGCGACGGGCAGCTTCCCGATGCTGCCGCACCTGAAGGCCTAACCGCGCCCCCGCACCGCTGACAACGGCAACGGCTCCCCGGCGCGATGCAAGCGCCGGGGAGCCGTTGTCGTTCTCGTTGTCGATGTCACACGAGGTCAGTGCCGTACGGGCGGCAGCGGGGTCACGCGGGCTGCGCGACCTTGCCGTCCGCCGCGGGCGGCGCCTGCGTCTCGCCGCTCTCGCCGGGACTCTGCGGTCCCGCGCCCCTGAGCGGGACCTCCTTGACGAAGAACGCCGCCACGAAGCCGATCACCGCGATCGACGCGCCCAGGGTGAAGGCCGCGTGCGTACCGGACGACACCGCGTGCTGGTACGCCTCCCGCGCCACGTCGGGCAGCTTCGCCAGGCTCGCCGCGTCCAGCTGCGCGGACTGCGAGGCAGCGCCGGCGGCGGAGCCACCGAGCTTGGACATCTCGTCCTGCACCCGGTTGGTGAAGAGCGCGCCCATGATCGCGGCGCCGAAGGAGCCGCCGAGCGTACGGAAGAGGGTGGTCGTCGACGAGCCGACGCCCATGTCCTTCATCTCGACGCTGTTCTGCGCGACGAGCATCGTGATCTGCATCAGGAAGCCCATGCCGGCGCCGAGCACCGCCATGTAGATGCCGGAGGTCAGCCGCGAGGTGCCGGTGTCCATCTGCGCGAGCAGGAAGAGCCCGACGACCATCAGCCCGCTGCCCATGATCGGGAAGATCTTGTACCGGCCCGTGCTGGTGGTGATCCGGCCCGCGACGAGCGAGACGAGCATCATCGACAGCAGCATCGGCAGGAGCAGCAGCCCGGAGTTGGTGGCCGAGGCGCCCTGGACGGCCTGCTGGTAGAGCGGCAGGAAGAGGACCGCGCCGAACATCACGAAGCCGACCAGGAAGCCGATCACCGACATCAGCGTGAAGTTGCGGCTGCCGAAGATGTGCAGCGGCATGATCGGTTCGGCGGTCTGCCGCTGTACGGCGACGAAGCCGATGAGCGAGGCGATGCCGCCGAAGATCAGCACGAGGATCACCGGCGAGGTCCAGTCGTACTCGGACCCGCCCCACGTGGTGACCAGCACGATCGCGGTGATGCCGACCGCCAGCAGCCCGGCGCCGAGATAGTCGACCTTGGCCTTCGACGGGTCCTTGGCGGGCAGATGCAGTACGGCAGTGATCATCACCAGCGCCACCGCGCCCAGCGGCAGGTTGATGTAGAAGCTCCAGCGCCAGCCGAGGTGGTCGGTGATGGTGCCGCCGACCAGCGGGCCGCCGATCATGGCGAGCGCCATGACGCCGGCCATCATGCCCTGGTACTTGCCGCGCTCGCGGGGCGGGATGAGGTCACCGATGATCGCCATGACGCCGACCATCAGACCGCCGGCGCCGAGGCCCTGGATGGCCCGGAAGCCGATCAGCTGGCCCATGTCCTGGGCCATGCCGCTGAGCGCGGAACCGACCAGGAAGACCACGATCGAGGTGAGGAAGACGCTCTTGCGCCCGTAGAGGTCGCCGAGCTTGCCCCAGATCGGCGTGGAGGCGGCGGTGGCCAGGGTGTAGGCGGTGACCACCCAGGACAGGTGTGCGAGCCCGCCCAGCTCGCCGACTATGGTCGGCATCGCCGTACCGATGATCATGTTGTCCAGCATGGCGAGCAGCATCGCGATCATCAGCGCGAGCAGCACCACGCGCACGCTGCGCGGCTGCGGCGGCTCCTGCGCCCCCTTGTCCGCCTTGCCTGCCGCGTCCGCCGCGCCTGCCTTGTCCGCCCGTTTGTCGATGTCGACCGAACGTGGATTGGTCGTACTCATCTTCCCCACTCCCCTGCACACCACCCAGACACTTACTTGCCGCCCGGCAAGTTGACTACACTGGGGGAAGGTAGACCCTTACTTGCCGGGCGTCAAGTAAGTTAATTCTCGGGAGACCAGCATGGGCAGCACCCAGCACCCGCGACGGGGCGACACCCGCCAGCGCATCCAGGACATCGCGCTGGAACTCTTCGCCGAGCAGGGGTACGAGAAGACCTCACTACGGGAGATCGCGGAGCAGCTGGATGTCACAAAGGCAGCGCTCTACTACCACTTCAAGTCCAAGGAAGACATCATCGTCAGCATCTTCGACGATCTGACGCGGCCGATGGACGAACTCATCGCCTGGGGCCGGAGCCGGCCGCACACGCTGGAGACCAAGCACGAGATCCTGCGCCGCTTCAGCGAGATGCTGGCGCACGCGGCGCCGCTCTTCCGCTTCTTCCACGAGAACCAGGCGAGCCTGCGCGATCTGCGCATCGGCACCCCGTTCAAGGACCGCATGATGGAGCTGCGCGACCTGATCCAGGAGCCGAACGCCTCCATGAGCGACCAGGTCCGCTGCGTGAGCGCGCTCTTCACGATCCACACCGGGATGCTCGCGCTCAAGGACGCCGAAGGAGACCCCGAGGAGAAGCGCGAGGCTGTCCTTGAGGTCTCCTTCGAGCTGATGAACCGGGCTCACGGCGTAACGAGCTGAGACGGCACGCACGCTACCGGTCGGACCCGAGGCGGGTCAGATCTTCACACCAACGGAGCGCAGGAAGTTCACCGGGTTGACCGCCGAGCCGTAGTTCGGGGTCGTACGGATCTCGAAGTGCAGGTGCGGGCCGCTGGAGTTGCCGGTGTTGCCGGACAGGGCTATCTGCTGGCCCGTCTTGACGGCCTGGCCGATCTTCACCTGGACCTTCGAGAGGTGCGCGTACTGCGAGTAGGTGCCGTTCGCGTGCTTGACGACGATGGCGTTGCCGTACGCGGGACCGTCACCGGCACCGTTGGGGCCGGCCTTGACGACGGTGCCGGCGTGGGCGGCGTGGACGGCCGTACCGATCGGCACCGCGAAGTCCTGGCCGGAGTGCTTGTGCGACCACCGGCTGCCACCGAGGCCGAAGCTGGCGCTCAGCGTGTACTTCTTGACCGGGCCGGTCCAGGTGGCGGCCTTGGCGGCCGTCTCCTTGGCGGGGGCCTGAGCGGCGGCCCGGTGCTGTACGGAGCCGACGGTGGACGCGACGGACGAGCCGGCGGCCACGTCACCACCGCTGGTCGCGGCGAACGCGGCCCCGGCCCCGACCACCGCGGACACCCCGAGTCCGGCAGCCAGGACACCGGCACGGGTACGAAGGGCGGACGGGCGGGCGAGACGGGACAGCTTGCGCTGCGACATACGCGGAAACCTCCGGGCGTAAAGGGACCCGGCAATCGAAAGCGTCGATGCGCCGGGCTTGCCTCACCTTGGTAACCCGGACCCCGCCCTATCCCAAAACACCCCATCTACGACACCAGGTCGTAGCAATCTCCACGGCCCTCCGGCCCTTGACGCTTCAATCACCCGCCCCCGGAACCTCCCGGCATATGCCAATCCGATCCACTCCACGGCCTCAGGAAGGGGTACGGACCGATGGCGCGGCCCAGCGGAGACAGCGAAACCCCGCCCACCGCCGAAGGTCCCCCACCCCTCCCGCCGCTCACCCCGGCCGGGGCCCGGGCGCGGCTACTACCACCCCTAGGGGGCCCGAAAACGCCTGTGCGCCTTGTCACGGCCACCGGGCCGGAAGGCCGTCCGTTTCGGGACGTAGGTCCTTGCCGGAAACGGCGGGTAGGGAAGGGCCCGGAACCCTAGGCTCGACGGGATCCGGACCCGCCGAACAGCGCGGGCAGCGCACGCTCAGGGGGCAACCAGCCATGACCACCGGCGCCGACGACCAGGACCACGAGTTCGACGGCATCGAACTCGCCGACGCCATCCAGTCCGTACGCGACCAGCTCCTGGACGCCGCCACCCGCGCCACCGGTCAGCCCATGGCCTTCGAGGTCGGCGACATCCAGATGGAATTCACGCTGGAGCTCCGCAAGGAGATCAAGGGCGGCCTCAAGGTGAAGGCATGGGTGGTGGAAGCGGGCGCGGACGGCGCCCGTACCTCGGCCCACACCCACAAGGTCGCGTTCACGCTGAAGCCGCAGGACGCCCGTACCGGAGCGCCGTGGAAGGTCGGCAACGCGGACCGGGGCAGCACGGCCGGCTTCGGCGGCGCGGGACGGTGACCCTGGCCCGGGTCGTCGCCGTACTGGGCGCGGGCCAGGGCACGGGAGTGCTGCTCACACCACGCCTGGTCCTGACATGCGCGCACGTACTGGGCGACGGGAACAGCCCCGCGATCGCCCATCCCCGGCGGACGGGAAGCATCGCCGCCGCCGTCCAGTGGCGGGACGACGACCTCGACGTCGCGACCCTGATCACCGACGAGGACATCATCGGCCCGGAGCCGGCCGCCCCGCTCGGCATACTCCGCGTCGGCACCCTCGCCACCGAGTCGCCCCTCCCGCACTGCGAGATCACCGGCTTCCCCGACATCCATCGGTACGGGGACGACGACGCGCTCGAACTCGACCAGTACCGCGCCACGATCCTCCCGGCGGCGGGCGCACTGCGCTCCGCGCTGGTCTGCGAGCTGGACAGCCCGGCGGCCGAGGACCGCGACGACGGCACAACACCGCTTGCCGGGCTCTCGGGCGCACCGGTCTTCGCGGGGAGGGTGCTGCTGGGCGTGGTCACTCAGGTCCCGAAGGGGCGGGGTCATCTGCGTGTCGAGGGCGTACCGATGGACCGGATCGTCAACAGGCTCCCGGTAGAGCTGTTCCCGGCGAAGCACGAATCGTTCACCAGCCACCACCCCCACGACCAGCGTTTCGAGGAGGAGTACGCCCGGGCCATCAAGGCCCGGTACCGCAAAACGCGGATCTTCGGTATCGACGAACTGGGTGCCGGCGAATCCACTTGGGACCTGGATACGGCGTATCTGAGTCTGGAGGCCGGCCGCCGGGGCCGCTCCCCCGGCCAGCCTCACCGGATCGAGGAACTGTTGGCGCAACGGCCCAGAGCGCTCCTGCGCGGCGAGGCGGGCGCCGGCAAGACGACCCTGGTGTGGTGGCTCGCGGCCCACGCCGCCTGCGGCACGCTGGGCCCCGAACTGGCCGACCTCAACGGCCTGATCCCGTTCGTCGTCCCCTTACGGACCCTGCACGCCCGTGGACTCGGCCCGCCGAGCCCCACCGCGCTCCACTCCGTCGCCCGGATCCTGACGGACGCCCCGCCACCCGGCTGGGCACGCCGTGTCCTGTCGTCGGGCCGGGCGCTCCTGCTGGTCGACGGCGTGGACGAGGTACCGGCGGGCGAGCGCGAGGAGGCTCGGGTCTGGCTGAGCGAGCTGCTCGACCTCTACCCGCACATCCGCTGCCTCACCACCGTCCGGCCGCTCGCCGTCGAGGACGACTGGCTCCACGCTGAGGAGTTCGACGAACTCCAGCTCCTGCCCATGCGGGACAAGGACATCCAGGCGTTCGTCACCGCCTGGCACCGAGCGGCCCGCCTCGAATGCGACAGATACGCGGACCAACACCGCGCCAACGCCGAACACGCCGAACTGGACAGCCTGGAAGCGGAGCTGAAGGAGCGGTTACGGCAGAACACCGCACTCCGCACCCTCGCTCAGACCCCACTGCTCTGCGCGGTCATCTGCGCCCTCCATCGCCGCAGGGGCGGCCTCCTACCGGACACCCGCTGGGAGTTGTACCGCGCCACCCTCGCGATGCTCCTCGGAAACCGGGACGCCCAGCGCAGGATAGGCAGCCCCGAAGGCATCGCCATGGGCTTCGAGGAGCACCAGGAGCTGTTGCAGTGCCTGGCGGTCTGGCTGGTACGAGGCGGGCAGGCCCAGCTCTCCCGCGAGGACGCGGAGCAGCAGATCGAAATGGCGCTGCGGCGACTGCCCAAGGTCAGAGAACAAGGATCGGCGGCGACGGTCCTCCGGCACCTGCTCAACCGCAGTGGCCTGATCCAGGAACGCGCGGACGACGAGATCCAGTTCATCCACCGCACCTTCCAGGACTATCTGGCGGCCCGCGCGCTCATCGAGGGCGGCTCGCTGCCCGAACTGCTCCAGAACGCCCACAACGAGCAGTGGCGGGACACGGTCCTGCTGGCGGTGGGCCACTGCCGTCCGCACGAGGTACGGAAACTGATCGAGGGCCTGCTCGCGGACGGGGCGGCCTCGTCCTACGGCGGCAGACGCGCGGACCTGTATGTCCTCGCGGCGCGCTGTCTGTTCGACACGGTCGTGGTGGACGAGACGGTGAGCGAACTGGTCACCGACCGCATCCGTACGCTGCTGCCGCCCCGGGACAGGGGGCACACAGACGCACTGGTATCGCTCGGAACCGCTGTGCTGCCGCTCCTCCCCGAACCATCCGGCCTTGCCCCCGAGGACGCGGAGGAGGTAGCCGAACTCATCTGCATGGTCGGCGGATCCAGCGCCATTCCCTATGCCAAACGGTTCTCCCTGCACGAGAGCGTGCATGTACGTTCCACCATCGCGGGGGGCTGGTGCGAGTTCCCGACGGAACGGTACGCGCGTGAGGTACTCGTCGGCATGTCTCTGACGGACTTGGTCATCGACGTATCCACTCTGGACCAACTGCGGCTGCTCCCCGTCCTGCCGTCCCCATCGACTGTCGGTGTCTTCGTCAACGCCACCTCCTCACAGCTGGGTGAGCATCTCCCCACCGTGGGATGCGAAACGCTGAACGTCTTCGACAACTCGATGCTTCGGGATGTGTCCTTCCTCCAGGGACTCACCGGCGTGCGGAGTCTCGATGTCGCCGGATGCCCCGCGCTGGATGACCTGTCCGGGCTGGCGAACACGTCGCTCACCGTTCTGCACCTGGAGGTGAGCCGCCTCCTCGGCGATGCAGCGCTCGACGCTGTCCACCGGATCCCGCGTCTCCGGCGTCTCAAGCTCGACTACGGCCAGTCGTCCCTCGGCCGTCTGCCCGCCGCCCACCCCGAGGTGAGCCATCTCCACCTGGACAGCGCAAGACCGCTCGACCTCTCGTCCCTGCGCGAGTGGTCCTCACTTCGGAGACTCCACCTGACCATCGGCTCGTGCACATGGCTCACCCACGGCTCCTCCGAAGCCGTCCCCGTTCCCCAAGTCACCTCACTCAGGCTCGACCTCACGGCGGACCATGCCGGAGTGGCCCACCTGGCCAAGGTGTTTCCGTCCCTCACCGCTCTCGAAGTCTTCACCCGAGTACGGGATCAGCCGCTGGACCTGCCAAAGGGGCTGCCCCGGACCGTATAACCGGTTCCGGGGCAGCCCCTTCGCACTGCTCAGCGTGGAGCGAGAACGCTCACGCCTCCTTCGTCAGGTTCGGGCCGCCGCCCGCTGCCTGCTCGATCGGGGGGACGTCCGGGAGGGGGGACTTCTCCTCGCCGCGGAAGGTGAACTCCTTGGCGTCGCCCTCGCCCGTCGTGTCCACGACGACGATGTGGCCGGGGCGCAGCTCGCCGAAGAGGATCTTCTCGGAGAGAATGTCCTCGATCGACCGCTGGATCGTCCGACGGAGCGGACGGGCGCCCAGGACCGGGTCGTAGCCCTTCTTGGCGAGGAGCGACTTCGCGGACGGGCTCAGCTCAAGGCCCATGTCGCGGTCGCGCAGTCGCTCGTCGACCTTGTCGACCATGAGGTCGACGATCTGGATGATGTCTTCCTCGGTGAGCTGGTGGAAGACGACCGTGTCGTCGACGCGGTTGAGGAACTCGGGGCGGAAGTGCTGCTTGAGCTCTTCGTTGACCTTGTTCTTCATACGGTCGTAGTTGGTCTTGGTGTCGCCCTGGGCGGCGAAGCCCAGGTTGAACCCCTTGGAGATGTCCCGGGTCCCGAGGTTGGTCGTCATGATGATGACCGTGTTCTTGAAGTCCACGACCCGGCCCTGGGAGTCGGTCAGGCGACCGTCCTCCAGGATCTGGAGAAGGGAATTGAAGATATCGGGGTGGGCCTTCTCGACCTCGTCGAAGAGGACGACGGAGAACGGCTTGCGGCGGACCTTCTCCGTCAGCTGGCCGCCCTCTTCGTAGCCCACGTATCCGGGGGGAGAACCGAAGAGACGCGAAACCGTGTGCTTCTCGCTGAACTCCGACATGTCGAGAGCGATCAGCGCGTCCTCGTCACCGAAGAGGAATTCGGCGAGCGTCTTGGAAAGCTCGGTCTTACCTACACCGGACGGGCCGGCGAAGATGAACGAGCCACCGGGGCGCTTCGGGTCCTTCAGGCCGGCTCGCGTACGGCGGATCGCCTGCGAGAGGGCCTTGATGGCGTCCTTCTGGCCGATGACGCGCTTGTGCAGCTCGTCCTCCATACGGAGCAGCCGGGAGGATTCCTCTTCCGTGAGCTTGAAGACCGGAATACCCGTGGCCGTCGCCAGGACCTCGGCGATCAGGTCCTCGTCGACCTCGGCGACGACATCCATGTCGCCGGCCTTCCACTCCTTCTCGCGCTTGGTCTTCGCGGCCAGCAGCTGCTTCTCCTTGTCGCGGAGAGAGGCTGCCTTCTCGAAGTCCTGGGAGTCGATGGCCGACTCCTTGTCGCGACGGACGCCCGCGATCTTCTCGTCGAACTCGCGGAGGTCCGGCGGCGCGGTCATCCGGCGGATGCGCATCCGGGAGCCGGCCTCGTCGATCAGGTCGATCGCCTTGTCCGGCAGGAAGCGGTCCGAGATGTAGCGGTCGGCGAGCGTCGCGGCGGCGACCAGGGCGGAGTCCGTGATGGACACGCGGTGGTGCGCCTCGTAACGGTCGCGCAGACCCTTCAGGATCTCGATCGTGTGCGGCAGCGACGGCTCCGCGACCTGGATGGGCTGGAAGCGGCGCTCAAGGGCCGCGTCCTTCTCCAGGTGCTTGCGGTACTCGTCGAGCGTCGTCGCACCGATGGTCTGGAGCTCTCCGCGGGCCAGCATCGGCTTGAGGATGCTCGCGGCGTCGATCGCGCCCTCGGCGGCACCGGCACCCACCAGGGTGTGCAGCTCGTCGATGAACAGGATGATGTCGCCGCGGGTGCGGATCTCCTTGAGGACCTTCTTCAGGCGCTCCTCGAAGTCACCGCGGTAGCGGGAGCCGGCGACCAGCGCGCCGAGGTCGAGGGTGTAGAGGTGCTTGTCCTTGAGGGTCTCGGGCACCTCGCCCTTGACGATGGCCTGCGCCAGTCCCTCGACGACCGCCGTCTTGCCGACGCCGGGCTCGCCGATGAGGACCGGGTTGTTCTTCGTACGGCGGGACAGCACCTGCATGACCCGCTCGATCTCCTTCTCGCGCCCGATGACCGGGTCGAGCTTGGATTCACGGGCGGCCTGGGTGAGGTTCCGGCCGAACTGGTCGAGGACCAGGGACGTGGAGGGCGTGCCCTCGGCAGGACCGCCCGCTGTGGCGGCCTCCTTGCCCTGGTAGCCGGAGAGCAGCTGGATGACCTGCTGCCGCACCCGGTTGAGATCGGCGCCCAGCTTCACGAGGACCTGGGCGGCGACGCCCTCGCCCTCGCGGATCAGGCCGAGCAGGATGTGCTCCGTGCCGATGTAGTTGTGGCCCAGCTGAAGGGCCTCGCGGAGCGACAGCTCCAGGACCTTCTTGGCACGGGGGGTGAAGGGGATGTGACCCGACGGGGCCTGCTGGCCCTGCCCGATGATCTCCTCCACCTGCTGGCGGACCGCCTCGAGCGAAATCCCGAGGCTCTCCAGGGCCTTAGCGGCGACACCCTCACCCTCGTGGATAAGGCCCAGGAGGATGTGCTCGGTGCCGATGTAGTTGTGGTTGAGCATCCGGGCTTCTTCCTGAGCCAGGACGACAACCCGCCGCGCGCGGTCGGTGAACCTCTCGAACATCGTTAATCGCTCCTCAGAGCGGTCAGGCAGTAAAGGGGTCGGTCCCCTCCCTGTCCTTCCGCAGCTTAGTCCCGCAAGCGGGGACCGCTCATTCCAACTGCTGACACCTGTCCCAGGCTCTCAGCCCCGAACGCCGGACACCAGCTCCAACCCGATGGTCCGAGACGATGTTCCCGCAGGCCAGGCAGATACCCTCGCCATCAGTACGCCGATGGCGAACGCGAGCCGCCCGAAACCGCGTGTCGCCCCTCTCCCACTAGGTAATGTCTTACCCGCAGTCACTGACAGTCCATGCGGCGCACCCCTGTTCCCTCAGCTACGGGCGAACACCCTTGCGCTGCGAAACGCTCCCGCACGCCCCCGGAACGGGCACTCTGCGCGCCACTCGCGCGACACAGCGTAACTCCGCGCCCTGTTCGGGAGTTGCTCCGGGCATGGCCCTCCCCGTCCCGCCCCCGCGCACGGCGCCCGAAGGCGATCCCGCACGCGGTGATTCCGCGCGCTGCGATTCCGCTCAGCGGGATCTCGCACGGTGGTACGAGGAGAGGCTCGGCTGGCCGACGGTGGCGGGGCCGCCGGTGGCGCTGCTCACCGGGGTGCGGTTCGACGCGCTGGAGCTGCCCGCCGACGCGGGCGCCGCGCTGCTGCGGCGGATCGGCCCGACGGGTCCCGTGGCGCTCCACGGGGACCGGATGCGGCTGCTGGTGGCCGCGGGCGGCGCGGACGAGCTGCCTGGCCTGCTCGACTGGCTGGAGTGGGGTGGCATCACCCTGGGGCTGACCGCGCTCGGCGCGGGCGGGCGCATGACCGCTCCCGCACCCCCGCGGTGGCCGTCCACCATCGCGCAGGGGGCCGCCGTGTGGCTGCGACCCCCCGTGCTCGGGCGCGAGAGGGAATCGACGCTGCCGGCGTTCGTCCCGTTCGGACGCGGCGGCAGCAGCGGGGGCAGCGGTGGGGGTGCCCCCGATCTCGTACGCCTCGTGGGCGCGGCGGCGCTTGAGTGCCACCGGGCCCGGTTGCTGCGCAGAAATACGTTTCGTACGAATACTCAGCCGTTGGCCTTCTCGTAGGCTTCGCGGATCTCGGCGGGAACACGGCCGCGGTCGTTGACGTTGTAGCCGTTCTCCTTCGCCCACTTGCGGATTTCCGCGGTGTCCTTGTTGCCACCGGCCGCGACACGGCCCTTGCCGCGGGTGCCCGCACCACGGCCGCCGGTACGCCGGCCGCCCTTGGTGTACGGATCGAGGAGACCCCGGAGCTTGTCCGCATTCGCGGTAGTGAGGTCGATCTCGTAGGTCTTGCCGTCCAGCGCGAACGTGACTGTCTCGTCCGCCTCGCCGCCGTCGAGGTCATCGACAAGAAGGACCTGAACCTTCTGTGCCACCGGATTTCCTTTCATCGAAAAATGCAGTACGCGGAAAGGAAACCGCTTTTCTCAGGAAAACACAAACCCCCGGTAGAGGTTCGGTCCTTCGGACACGCGGGAAACGTGCGCGATTCGGACATAGGGCTCTCGGCGCTCTCGGCGGCGTCCGGCGATCACAGGTGCAGAAGCATCCGGCTGTTGCCCAAGGTGTTCGGCTTCACCCGTTCGAGACCGAGGAACTCGGCAACACCCTCGTCATAGGAACGGAGCAGCTCTCTGTAGACATCTCCGTCGACCGGTGTCTCACCGATCTCGGTGAAGCCGTGCTTCGTGAAGAACTCGACTTCGAAGGTGAGGCAGAATACGCGGCGCACTCCCAGCCAGCGGGCGGTCTCCAGCAGCTTGTCCAGAAGAAGATGTCCGGCGCCCGCCCCCCTGGCCGCGGGATCCACGGCGAGTGTGCGCACTTCGGCGAGGTCTTCCCACATCACGTGCAAGGCGCCGCAGCCGATGACAGTAGCGTCGTCGTCGCGTTCCGCTACCCAGAACTCCTGGATGTCCTCGTAAAGGGTCACGGGCGCTTTGTCGAGCAGGATGCCTTCGCTCACGTAAGGGTCGACAAGGCGGCGGACCGCCGGCACATCCCTGGTCCTGGCCCGCCGGACGGTGAGGGCATTTGCCGCGGGATTGGGAGGCGGAAGGGCAGAGGACATGGCTGGACGCTATCGCCCCGTCCCGGACGGATCGTCGGCGCCCTCGACCGGCTGTTCGGATGCCGCTTCGGCGGGGGCTTCCGAGGGTGTCTCTTCTTCGACGTGCGCGCCGTCCGCGTCGTCGGCGTCTTCCGGCCGGTCGGCGCGCACCATACGGACCGCGTCCACCAGTGAGGTGCGCTGCTCCGGCGACATCATGCCGAAGAAGGCGACCAGAGCCGCGGCCGGATTGTCGCTCTTCGACCACGCTTCGTTCATCAGCGCCGCCGCGTAGGCGGCGCGGGTGGAGACCGCCGTATATCTATAGGCGCGGCCGTCCACTTCCCGGCGCACCCAGCCCTTCTGATGGAGATTGTCCATTACGGTCATGACGGTGGTGTAGGCGATGGACCGTTCCTGTTGAAGGTCTTCCAGGACTTCCCGGACAGTGACCGGACGGTTCCATTGCCAGACACGCGTCATGACGGCGTCTTCCAGGTCTCCCAATTGACGGGGCACAGCGCAACCATAGTGCGAGATGTCCGAATGGCCGGTTATTGACGTAACAAAAAGGACGTACGACGGAGAGTCCGTCGTACGTCCAGGTCATACGCCCGGGGCCTGACCCGAGCCCGGGCCCGAGCCCGACCCGAGCTCCTCAGACGCCGGGGGCGCCCGGGGCCGGGCCCTGCGCCCGGGCGGCTTCCGCGCGGGCGAACGCCGCGTCGACGGCGGCGTCCTCCTTGGCCTTGTTGGGACCGCCCTGGCTCTTGACGATCGTCACGACCAGGCCGATGAAGAAGGCCGCCATCACCACGGGCGGCAAAAGCGCGGATACATAGTCCATGCCGTCCAGAGTAGCTATCCGGCGGCGAGGCGCTCCGGCGGGGGCTTCGGGCGGCGGCGCGGCGGGAAGACCTCGGACGGCTTGGGCGCGGGGGGCCTGGGCGCGGCGGGATCGCGCGGGTCGCGCGGATCGCGCGGCGCGGCGGGGCGCTGGGGCTCCTTGGGGCGGCGCGGCTCGTCGGCGGCCCGGCCGCCGGGCAGGGCGAGGAGCCGGGTGCGGGGAGCGGGCGTGACGGGCGTGGCGCGGGCGTCGGCGGTGGCGCGGCCGGCGAGGCGGGCCCGTACCGACTCCTCGGCGAGCCGCAGGCAGCGGCCGAGGAGGGCCGCGGCGGTCGGGTGGCCGCGCAGGGCGCGCAGCGCGGTCAGATCGTCGGCGACGGGGACGTAACCGGCGCTCAGGGCGTCCTGGAGCAGCTCCAGATAGCCCGTGAGGGACCCGGGGAGGGCCAGGCGGTACCTCGCGAGGTCGGCCAGGAGAAAGTCGCGCAGCCGCCCGGCCTCGCGCATCGCCTCGTCCACGGACTCGGCGAGCCGCAGGCACGCGCGGACGTCGTCGTTCGGGAGCGGGGCGGGATGGAGGGCAACGGCGAGGGCACGTCGGAGCACACGCAGCTCGTCGGTGCCGAACGCCATGCCGCCGCGGGATCCGTATGGCGTGGGCATGCGGCGACAGTACGCGCCAAAGGGACAAAATCCTCTTAACGCCCTCTTCTGGCGCGGCCCCGGCCGCCGAACGGGGGACGGCGGCCGGAGGGTGCTCACATCCGGGAGACGTTGCGCTCGTACACCAGGCGCAGCCCGATCAGGGTCAGCCAGGGCTCGTGCTCGTCGATCACCGACGCCTCGCCGAGGACCATGGGCGCGAGGCCGCCGGTCGCGATGACCGTGACTTCCTCGGGGTCGTCGGCCAGCTCCCTGGCCATCCGGGTCACCACGCCGTCGACCTGGCCGGCGAAGCCGTAGAGGATGCCGGACTGCATCGCCTCGACGGTGTTCTTGCCGATGACGCTGCGCGGCCGGGCCAGTTCGATCTTGCGGAGCTGGGCGCCCTTGACGCCGAGCGCCTCGACGGAGATCTCGATGCCGGGGGCGATGACCCCGCCCGCGTACTCGCCGCGCGCGCTGACCGCGTCGAACGTCGTCGCCGTACCGAAGTCGACGACGATCGCAGGGCCGCCGTACAGCTCGACGGCGGCGACGGCGTTGATGATGCGGTCCGCGCCGACCTCCTTGGGGTTGTCCATGAGGATCGGTACGCCGGTCTTGATGCCGGGCTCGACGAGGACGGCGGGGACGTCGCCGTAGTAGCGGCGGGTGACCTCGCGCAGCTCGTGCAGGACGGAGGGGACCGTCGAGCAGATGGCGATGCCCTCGATGCCGTCGCCCAGTTCGTCGCCGAGCAGCGGGTGCATGCCCATCAGGCCCTGGAGGAGGACGGCGAGTTCGTCGGCGGTGCGGCGGGCGTCGGTGGAGATGCGCCAGTGCTCGACGATCTCCTCGCCGTCGAACAGGCCGAGGACCGTATGGGTGTTGCCTACGTCGATGGTGAGCAGCATCAGACGCCCGCCCCGGTACTCTCCACGGCGTCGGCCGGGTCGGCCTCGCGCAGGTCGAGGCCGATGTCCAGGATCGGTGAGGAGTGCGTCAGCGCGCCGACCGCGAGATAGTCCACGCCGGTCTCCGCGTACGCGCGCGCGTTGCCGAGCGCGAGCCGGCCGGAGGACTCCAGGACCGCGCGGCCCGCGACGATCGCCACGGCCTCGGCGGTCTCCTCCGGGGTGAAGTTGTCCAGCAGGATCAGATCGGCGCCCGCGTCGAGCACCTCGCGGACCTGGTGGAGCGTGTCGACCTCCACCTCGACCGGGACGTCGGGGAAGCGGTCCCGTACGGCCTTGAACGCCTCCGCGACACCGCCCGCCGCGACGACGTGGTTGTCCTTGACCAGGGCCGCGTCGGAGAGCGACATGCGGTGGTTGACGCCGCCGCCGCAGCGCACCGCGTACTTCTCCAGCGCGCGCAGCCCCGGGGTGGTCTTGCGGGTGTCGCGGACCTTGGCGCCGGTGCCTTCGAGAACGTCGGCCCACGCGCGCGTGGCGGTCGCGATGCCGGAGAGCCGGCACAGGAGGTTGAGCGCGCCGCGCTCGGCGGTGAGCAGGTCGCGGGTGCGGGTGGTGACGCTCAGCAACTTCTGGCCGGCCTCGACGCGGTCGCCGTCCAGGACGTGCCGCTCGACCTCGAACGCCTCTGTACAGACGAGGGACAGAACGGCCTCGGCGATGTGCAGGCCGGCGACCGTACCGCCCTCGCGCGCGGTGAAGTCGCCGGTGGCGACGGCGTCCTCGGGGACGGTCGCGACGGAGGTGATGTCCTCGCCGCCGTCGAGGTCCTCCTCGATGGCGACATGGGCGATGTCCTCGACCAGGACGGGGTCCAGCCCGCCGTCCAGGAGGAGCTGGGCGAGCGCGGGGTCGAGCCCGCACTCCAGCTCGGCGAGGCCGTCGGAGCCGCCGTCCCCGCCGCAGCCGCAGCCGTCGCCGCAGCCGCCCGCCCCGGCCGCCGCGGGGGCGGAGGCGGGGGCGCCGATCTGGATGAGCGGTACGTCCACGGGCTCGGGACGCGGATTGTCTTCGTACGTGCTCACGGTTTACGGCTCCCTGGGGGCGTCGGTGGGGATGAGTACGGGGCTGACGGGCGGGAAGGCGGCGGTGTCCGTACGGCGCGCCACGAGCCCGCGCCCGGGCGTCAGCCGGACGACGAGATGGCGGCGCCAGTCGGTGTCGTCGCGCTCGGGCCGGTCCTCGCGCCAGTGGCAGCCGCGGGTCTCCTCGCGCGCCAGCGCGGCGGCGACGAGCACGCGCGCGACGCAGAGGAGATTGGAGGTCTCCCAGGAGTCGACGCCCGGCTCGGCGGCCTTGGCGTCGGGGGCCAGGGGTTCGTACACGGCGGACTGGACGGCGTCCAGGGCGCGCGCGGCCTCCTCCAGGCTGCGGGCGGAGCGCAGGACGCTCGCGCCCCGGGACATGGCCCGCTGGATCACGATGCGCGCCTCGGGGGCGATGAGCGGCAGTTCCTCCGCGTTCGCGGCGTCCTCCGCAAGGACGTTCGCCGCGTCCTCTGTAAGGAGGCTGTGTTCCACCGGCTCGGGGCGCTCCGTCGCCGCGGTGTCCGCCGCCGCGGTGTCCGCCGCCGCGGTGTCCGCCGCCGCGGTGTCCGCCGCGACGATGTCCGCCGCGATGCGCTCGGCGAAGACCAGGCCCTCCAGCAGCGAGTTGGAGGCCAGCCGGTTGGCGCCGTGCACGCCCGTGCAGGCGACCTCGCCGCACGCGTAGAGGCCCGGGACGGTGGTCCGGCCGCTCAGGTCCGTACGGATGCCGCCGGAGGCGTGGTGGGCGGCGGGCGCCACCGGTACGAGCTCCGTGACGGGGTCGATGCCGTGGGAGCGGCAGGCCGCCAGGATCGTCGGGAAGCGGTGCTCCCACATGTCGGCGCCGAAGTGCCTGGCGTCCAGATACATGTGGTCGGCGTCCCGCTCGCGCATCCTGCGCATGATCGCCTTGGCGACGATGTCGCGCGGCGCCAGCTCCGCCAGCTCGTGCTGGTCGAGCATGAACCGGATCCCGTCGGCGTCCACGAGATGCGCGCCCTCGCCCCGTACCGCCTCGGAGACCAGCGGCTGCTGGCCCTCGGAGCCGGCGCCGAGGAAGAGCACCGTCGGGTGGAACTGGACGAACTCCAGGTCGGAGACCTCCGCGCCGGCCCGCAGCGCGAGCGCCACCCCGTCCCCGGTGGAGACGGCGGGGTTGGTCGTGGCGGCGAAGACCTGGCCCATGCCGCCCGTCGCGAGGACCACGGCGGGCGCGTGGACGGCGCCGACGCCGTCGTGCTGCCCCTCGCCCATCACATGGAGGGTGACGCCCCGGGTACGGCCGTGCCCGTCCGTCAGAAGGTCCAGTACGAGGGCGTTCTCGACCGTACGGAGGCCCGCCGCGCGGACCGCCTCGACCAGGGCCCGGGAGATCTCGGCGCCGGTCGCGTCGCCGCCCGCGTGGGCTATCCGGCGGCGGTGGTGGCCGCCCTCGCGGCCCAGCTGGAGCTCGCCGCCCGCGGCGAGGTCGAAGTGCGCGCCGGTGTCGATCAGCCGGTGCACTGCGGCGGGGCCATGGGTGACCAGAGCGCGTACGGCCTCCTCGTCGCAGAGTCCCGCGCCCGCGACGAGCGTGTCGGCCAGATGCTGCTCGGGGGTGTCGCCGTCGCCGAGCGCGGCGGCGATACCGCCCTGCGCCCAGCGCGTGGAGCCGTCGTCGAGCCTGGCCTTGGTGACGACGACCGTACGGAGTCCGGCGGCGGTGCAGCGCAGGGCCGTGGTGAGACCGGCGACGCCCGAGCCGACCACGACCACGTCGGCGTCGATCGCCCAGCCGGGGGCGGGGGCGGCCAGCCGTATCGCGGTGCCCGCTCCGGTCGGGGTGCCGGTCGCTGTTCCGGTCATGGGGTGGCTCCGAAGGTCAGGGTGATGTTGTCGATCAGCCGGGTGGTGCCGATCCGCGCGGCGACGGCGAGGATCGCCTCGCCGGTGTGGTCGTCGGGGACCTCGGTGAAGTCGCCGGGGTCGACGAGCGCCAGGTAGTCGAGGGTCAGCGGCGGTACGGCGCCGGCCGCCCCGTCGAGCACCGCGCGGGCCGCGGCGCGCGCGCCGGCGGCCGTGAGCGGGTCACGGGCGGCGAACAGGGCGCGGGAGAGGGTGAGGGCGGTGCGCCGCTCGGCCGGGGAGAGGTACCGGTTGCGGCTGGAGCGCGCGAGGCCGTCGTCCTCCCGGACCGTCGGTACGCCGACGATCTCGGCCGGGAAGTTCAGATCGCGGGCCATCCGGCGGACCAGCGCCTGCTGCTGGGCGTCCTTGTCGCCGAAGAACGTGACGTCCGCGCGCGTGAGGTGCAGCAGCTTGGCGACGACGGTGAGCATGCCGTCGAAGTGGCCGGGGCGCGCGGCGCCTTCGAGCCGCTCCCCCATGGGCCCGGCGACGATCGTGACCTGGGGCGCGCCGTCGGGGTAGACCTCGGCGGCGGACGGCGCGAAGACGGCGTCCGCCCCCGCCGCGCGCGCCAGCTCCAGATCGGCGTCCAGGGTGCGCGGATAGCGGTCCAGGTCCTCGCCCGCGCCGAACTGGAGCGGGTTGACGAAGACGGTGACCACGACGAAGCCGGCCGGTCCGACACGCTCGCGCGCGGCCCGTACCAGCGCGGCGTGGCCCTCGTGGAGCGCGCCCATGGTCAGTACGGCGGCGACCTGGCCGGGGCCGGCGGTGGCGCGCGCGTCGAGGAGCCGGTCGAGGTCCACGCGCGCGGTGGCGAGTCCGAAGGTCATCGGGTGCCCCCCGTGCCGCCTCCGCGGGCGTCGCCGAGGCTGTCCCCGCCGGCGAGGACACCGAGGAGATCCTCGGCCAGCTCGGGCTTGAGCAGTCCGTGCGCGAGCGCCCGGTCCGCGGTCGTACGGGCCATCGCGAGGTATCCGGCGACGGCGGCGGGCGCGTGCGCGCGCAACTCCGCGACGTGCGCGGCGACCGTACCGGCGTCCCCGCGCGCGACGGGTCCGGTGAGGGCGGCGTCGCCGGAGCGCAGCGCGTTGTCGAGGGCGGCGCCGAGCAGCGGACCGAGCATCCGGTCGGGGGCGGCGACGCCCGCCGTGCGGAGCAGCTCCATGGCCTGGGCGACCAGGGTGACCAGGTGGTTCGCGCCGATGGCCAGGGCCGCGTGGTAGAGCGGCCTGGCCTCCTCGGCGATCCACTCCGGCTCGCCGCCCATCTCGATGACGAGGGCTTCCGCGGCCAGCCGCAGCTCGTCGGGCGCGGTGACCCCGAACGAGCAGCCCGCCAGCCGCTGGACGTCCACCGGGCTGCCGGTGAAGGTCATCGCGGGGTGCAGCGCGAGCGGCAGGGCGCCGGCGCGCCGGGCGGGGTCGAGGACCTTGACGCCGTACCGCCCCGAGGTGTGCACGAGGAGCTGTCCCGGCCGTACGGCGCCGGTCTCGGCGAGCCCCTCGACCAGCCCGGGGAGGGCGTCGTCGGGGACGGTCAGCAGCACCAGCTCGGCGCGGGCGAGCACCTCGGCGGGGGTGACCAGGGGGATGTCCGGCAGCAGCGCCGCCGCCCGCCGTACGGAGGCGTCGGAGACCCCCGAGACGGCGACGGGCCGGTGTCCCGCGAGCCTCAGCGATGCCGCGAGGGCCGGGCCGACCCGGCCCGCTCCGACGACGCCGACCGTGAGCCGGGCGGGGCGGTCCCGGGGATCGAAGGGGTCCTGAGGTGGTGGATTCACGCGGCGGGGCCTTCCCGTTCCAGTCCGCAGGGGGTACCGGACGATTTCTCGCCATGCTACGCCAGCGTTTCGCGGAGTCACCGGGTTGTCCACAGGCTGTGGGGCACCGCTCACGGACCGCCCGGGGTCTCCCCGTTGACCGCGCCGTCCCCCGTCCTTACGGACGGGACGCACCCGGGCGGCCGAGCAGCCGCGCCAGCCGCGCGGCGAGGGTGGCGCCGGCGCCACCGCGACCGCCGCCGGACCCGCCGGACCCGCCGGACCTCTCGCGGTACTCGCGGATCGTACGGAGCGTCTCCCGGTCGTAGCGGCCCGGCGACGGCGGGACGGGCTCGCCCCGGAGCGTGGCGCGGTAGCTGTCGAGCATGTGCTGCTGAATCGAGTCCATGCCGCCCACCCTGTGCCGGTACGTGGGCGGCGGGCGCGTCGTTTGACCGCCCCCGTCAAACGAGCGCCCGTTGTCGGTGGCGGCGGGCACCATGGGGTCATGAGCGTGTTCATCGACATCACCGGACTGCCCCAGGAGCGGATCACCTTCGGCCTCTCGCCGCTGGCCGAGCTGGCCGCGGCCCTGCACGCGCTGTCCGAGCCCGCCCATCACCCCCGGCTGCACGGCTGGACCACCTCCATATCCGCCACGTTCAAGGCGGAGCTGGCCGAGCGGCTCCATGAGGCCGACTTCCTCTGGCGCGCGGCCCGCGCGGACATCCTGCTGCCGGCCGTACCGCGCGGCACGCTCACGGAGGAGCTGGACGACCTCGACCGGATGGCCGACGAGCGGTATGTCGCCGCCGCGCTGGAGATCTCCTGCGCCAGCCGGTACGGGGAGGGCGCGCCCTCCCCGCTCGTCGACGCGGGCGCGCGCGGGCGTGCCCTGGAGCTGGCGGCGGCGCGCGGGCCGCGCCAGGCCGCGTTCGTCCAGCGCATGCTTGACGACCCGCCGGCCGTCCGGGCCTGGATACGGCGGCTGCTGGAGGAGTGCGACGAGGTGTTCTTCTCGGACACCTGGCGGCGCGTCCGCGTCCAGCTCGCCGCCGACGCCCGCCACAAGACGGAGCTGCTGCGCCACAAGGGACTGGCGGAGGCCCTCAAGGCCGCCTCTCCCGCCCTGACGGTGGAGGAGGACGGCCTCCGCACCCGGATCGTGGTGGACAAGCTCGGCGCGGGCCGCACCACGGCCGCGGGCGCGGCGCTGACGTTCCTGCCGACCGCCTTCGGCTGGCCGCACCTGATAGCCCTGTACGCGCCGGGCTGGCAGCCGGTCGTCCAGTACCCGGTGCCCGCCGGTGAACCGGCCGGCGCCGCCTCGGTCGACACGGTCAAGCTGCGTCTGGAGGCGGTCGCCCACCCGATGCGGATGCGGCTCTGCCGCCACCTCGCGCGCGGTACGTACACGACGGGCGAGCTGGCCGACGCGAACGGGATCACCGCGCCCGAGGTGTCGCGCCATCTCGCCGTGCTGCGGAAGGCGGGGCTGCTGACAACGCGGCGCCGGGGCCGCTATGTGCTGCACCAGCTGGACGTGTCGGTGGTGGCGCGCCTCGGCAGCGACTTCCTGGAGGGGATGCTGCGCTGACGGCGGCCGGGCAGCGGTACGGGGCCGGTCGGCGTGGCGTACCGCGGCTCAGGGGCGTACCGCTCGCTCAGCGGGACGTACCGCCGCCCGCCCGCACCAGTCCGGTCTCGTACGCGAGGACGACGACCTGGACCCGGTCGCGCAGGCCGAGCTTGGTGAGGATCCGGCCGACGTGGGTCTTCACGGTCGCCTCGGAGAGGACGAGCCGGCCCGCGATCTCGCCGTTCGACAGCCCCTGCGCGACCAGCAGCAGCACCTCGCGCTCACGGGCGGTCAGCCGGCCCAGCTCCTGGTGCTGCGGCTGCGCGCCGCCCGGCAGCAGGGGCGCGAAGCGGTCGAGGAGACGGCGGGTGGTGGACGGGGCGACGACGGCGTCGCCGCTGTGCACGGAGCGGATCGCGGCCAGCAGTTCGGCCGGCGGCACGTCCTTCAGCATGAAGCCGCTGGCACCGGCCTTGAGCCCGGAGAACGCGTACTCGTCCAGATCGAAGGTGGTCAGGATGAGCACCTTCGGGGCGCCCGGCTCGGCGCAGATCCGCCGTGTGGCCTCGACCCCGTCGAGGCGCGGCATCCGGACGTCCATCAGGACGACGTCCACCGTCGTGGAGCGGAGGTTCTCGATCGCCTCCGCGCCGTCCCCGGCCTCCGCGACGACCTCCATGTCCGGCTGTGCGGCCAGCACCATGCGGAAACCGGTGCGCAGGAGCATCTGATCGTCGACGAGCATCACGCGGATCGACATATGGGGAGTCCTTGTCCAGTAGAACGGCGGGGAGGCGGGGGAGGCTGGGAGGCGGGGGCAGTGGGGCGGCGGGGAGGCGGGGAGGCGGGAGAAGCGGGAAACGGCCGGCTAGGACGCGGATTTCAGGGGCAGCAGCGCGCTGATCCGGAAGCCGCCGCCCGGCCGCGGTCCGGCGTCCAGCGTGCCGCCGACCATACCGATCCGCTCCCGCATGCCGATGAGCCCGTGCCCCCTGCCGTCGGCGCCGCCGTCCTCGTACAGTTCGTGCGCCGCGCCCCGGCCGTCGTCCTCGACGAGCAGCCCGAGCCCGTCGTCGAAGTAGACGAGCCGCACACTGGCGCCGACGTCGGGTCCGCCGTGCTTGCGGCTGTTGGTGAGGGCCTCCTGCACGATGCGGTACGCGGTCAGCTCCACTCCGCTGGGCAGCGGACGCGGGGTGCCCTCGATCCGGAAGTCCACGGTGAGGCCGGCCTCGCGCACCTTCTCGACCAAGTCCTCGATCTGGCCGACGTCCGGCTGCGGTACGTACCCGTCGCTGTCCTCGGAGTCGCCGGTGCGCAGCACGCCCAGCAGCCGGCGCATCTCCGCGAGGGCCTGCCGGCCGGTGGTCGAGATGGTCTCCAGGGCCTGCTTGGCCTGGTCGGGGGCGGCGTCCAGGACATACGCGGCGCCGTCGGCCTGGACGACCATCACCGAGACGTTGTGGGCGACGACATCGTGCAACTCGCGGGCGATCCTGGCGCGTTCCGCGGCGACCGCGACCTTGGCCTGGGCCTCGCGCTCCTTCTCAAGCCGGGTGGCGCGCTCCTCCAGCTGGTCGAAGTAGGCGCGGCGGGTGCGCAGCGAGTCGCCGAGCACCCAGGCGAGGACGAACGGCACGGTCATCACGACGGTGAAGAAGACCCGGCCCGCCGTGCCGGACTCCGGCAGGGGCCAGCGCAATTGGGCGACCGGGGTGGCGGCCACCCCGCCGGCCAGCGCGAGCCGGGAGGCCCAGCGCGGTCCGCCCTGTCCTGCGACGGTGTAGATGATCACCAGCATCGCGAAGTCGGCCGGATTGGCCTCGATGTCGAGCACCAATTGACCGGCGCCGATCGCCACGACGCCCATCAACATCTTCTCGGGCGCGCGGCGGCGCAGTGCCATGGTCAGGCTGAGCAGCAGCACCGTCGCCATGGCGGCCAGCCGCGCCGTCGCGCCGTCGTTCTCCCTGACCACCCACAACAAGGAGAACCCGAAGAGCAGGACAGCCCAGAAGCTGTCGACGCCCGTCGGGTGTCTGCGGAGAAAGTCGTAGAAGCGCTGCACGTAACCCAGCGTAGGGAGGCGGGAACGGGGGACGGGTCAACCGGAGGGTCGATCCGGTCGGCGGAAGCGTACTCCCCAAGGTGGAGACTTGGTGCCGTTGGCGGATGAGGCGACGGACAGGACGGACCGGAACGTGAACCGGAACGCGGGCGGGAACGGGGACAGGAACGGGGACGGGACTGGGTACGGGGGCGTGTCCGCCGATTCGGGGCGCGCGCTTCCCTGGCGTACGGCGGCCGAGGCCGCGCTGTACGGCCCGGGCGGCTTCTATCTGCGCCCCGAGGGCCCCGCGGGTCACTTCCGTACCTCGGTGCACGTCTCCCCGCTCTTCGCCGCCGCCGTCGCCCGGCTGCTGGCCTGGACCGCACGGGAGCTGGACACCGACGAGGTCGCGGTCGTCGACCTCGGCGCGGGACGCGGCGAACTCCTGACCGGAATCCTGGCCGCGCTCCCCCCGGGCCTCACCGTGCGCCCGTACGCCGTCGAACGCGCCGCGCGCCCCCCGGGCCTCGATCCGCGTATCGAGTGGCTGGCCGAGCCGCCGGCCGGGGTCCGCGGGCTGCTGTTCGCGAACGAGTGGCTGGACAACGTCCCGCTGGACATCGCGGAGACGGGTCAGGACGGCGTCGTACGGTACGTCCTGGTCCGGCCGGACGGTTCCGAGGAGCCGGGCGGGCCGGTCCGGGGCGCCGACGCCGCCTGGCTGGACCGCTGGTGGCCGCCGGCAGGACCCGGCAGCCGCGCGGAGATCGGCCGGCCGCGCGACGCGGCGTGGGCGGCGGCCGTCGCGACGCTGGAGCGCGGGCTCGCGGTCGCCGTCGACTACGCGCACGCGCGGGACGCCCGGCCGCTCTTCGGCACCCTGACCGGGTTCCGGGCGGGGCGGGAGGTGCGTCCCGTACCGGACGGTTCGTGCGATCTGACCGCCCATGTGGCGCTGGACTCCTGCGCGGTCGCTCAGGTCACTCAGGTCGCTCAGGTCCCTCAGCCCGGTCCGCCCGGTCCGCCCGGTCCGCCCGGTCCGCCCGGTCCGCCGCTGCCGCCCGCCGAACTCCTCACCCAGCGCGAGGCGCTGCGCCGCCTCGGCGTCAGCGGCGCGCGCCCGCCGCTCTCGCTCGCCGGCACCGATCCCGCCGGGTACGTACGGGCGCTGGCGGCGGCCGGCGAGGCGGCCGAGCTGACGGCGCGCGGCGGCCTGGGGGACTTCGGCTGGCTGGTGCAGCCGGTCGGGACCGCTCCGGGTGGTCCTGGCGGCGCTCTGCGAGACTGTGGCGCATGACGGAGACGACCCCCACCCGGACGACGGTCGGCATCGGCGGCGCGGCGGAGAGCACCGACATGGTGCTCAACATCGGGCCGCAGCACCCTTCCACGCACGGGGTGCTCCGGCTGCGCCTCGTGCTGGACGGCGAGGTGATCCGGGAGGCCGAGCCGGTCATCGGCTATATGCACCGGGGCGCGGAGAAGCTCTTCGAGGCGCGTGACTACCGGCAGATCGTGATGCTCGCCAACCGCCACGACTGGCTGTCGGCGTTCTCCAACGAGCTGGGTGTGGTGATGGCCGTCGAGCGGATGCTCGGCATGGAGGTGCCCGAGCGCGCCGTCTGGACGCGGACGCTGCTCGCCGAGCTGAACCGGGTGCTCAACCATCTGATGTTCCTCGGCTCGTACCCCCTCGAACTGGGCGGTATCACCCCGGTGTTCCACGCCTTCCGGGAGCGCGAGGAGCTCCAGTCCGTGATGGAGGAGATCTCCGGCGGCCGGATGCACTACATGTTCAACCGGGTCGGCGGCCTCAAGGAGGATCTGCCGGCGGGCTGGACCTCCCGGGCCAGGCACGCGGTCGCCGAGGTGCGCTCGCGGATGGACGTGTACGACCGGCTGGTGCTCGGCAACGAGATCTTCCGGGGCCGTACGCGCGGGGTCGGGGTGCTGGCGCGGGAGGCGGTCCACGCGTACGGGGTGTCCGGGCCGATCGCCCGCGCCTCGGGCGTCGACTTCGACCTGCGCCGCGACGAGCCGTATCTCGCGTACGGGGAGCTGCTCGGCACCCTCGACGTGGTGACGCGCGAGGAGGGCGACTGCCTGGCGCGCTTCGAGTGCCTGCTGGGGCAGACGCACAACGCGCTGGCTCTGGCGGACGCCTGCCTGGACCGGATCGCGGAGCTGCCCCCGGGGCCGATCAACCAGCGGCTGCCGAAGGTGCTGAAGGCACCCGAGGGACACACGTACGCGTGGACGGAGAACCCGCTCGGGGTGAACGGCTACTACCTGGTGTCGAAGGGCGAGAAGACGCCGTACCGGCTGAAGCTGCGGTCCGCGTCGTTCAACAACATCCAGGCGCTGGCCGAACTGCTGCCGGGGACGCAGGTCTCGGACATGGTGGCGATTCTGGGGTCGCTGTTCTTCGTCGTGGGCGACATCGACAAGTAGCGCGGCGGGTACGGCGGGCTCCCGTCAGGAGCTGGCCACGCCGCGCAGCTCGCCGAGTTCGAACCGCTCGGTGTCGTCGTGCGCGGTCAGGTCGATGACCTGGCCGACGGCGCGCTCCTCGGTCCTGCGCCGCTCGGCGAGCGCCTCCTCGCCCACCACGTCGGCGAGGTCCTCGCGCTCCAGGGCGGCGGCCGGAACGGCCGGGGTCTCAGGGGCGGCCGGGCTCTCCGGGGCGGATTCGCCGTCGGTCCCCTCACCGGACTCCTCGCCCGCCTCCTCCTTGGGCCGGCCCTCCGCGCCGAAGAAGTCGAAGCCTCCCTCGGGCCGTACCGGACGGCGCAGCGGGGAGTACGGCACGATCGCGGACGCCGTCGCCACCCGGGACGCGGGCAGGGCGGGCGCCGGGCGGCTGTGCTGCTCGGCCGCCGACGCTCCGGACGCCGTCCCTCCGGACGCCGACGTTCCGGACGCCGCGGGCCCGGCCGCCGCGTGCTTCCCCTGCTGGTCCTCCGCCTCGACGGCACGCTCGGCCAGGTCGCGCGCGCGGGCCGCCTCCACGGTGCGCCGCGCCTCCTGGGCGGCGGCGTTGCGCAGCAGCTCGTCCAGGGCGCGGGCGGCCCCGAGGTACGCCGCCGTGGTGGGGGCCTTGCCGGTGGTCAGCGCCCGGGGCTCGGCCGCCGCTTCCAGGGCGAGCCGGCGCCGGCCCTCCAGCGCCGTGGCGCGCTCGGTCTCGGCGGTGGCGTAGCGCCGCAGCAGCGCGGCGTGTTCGCCACGGAGCTTGGCCAGCTCGACGCGCTTGGCCCGGAGTTTGACGTCGAGCTTGAGGCGCAGTTCGCGCGACTCCTCGACGTCGGCCTCCAGTTCGGCCACGCGCTCCTCGGTCTTCCACAGGTCGCTCTCCCGGCCGCGCGCCAGCTCGGCGACGCGGCGGCCGGCGCTGCGGTCCCAGCCGCGCATGACGATGGCGCCGCAGACCGCGACGACCGTCGTCGCGGCGACGAGGCCACGCAGCACCAGGGGATCCGCGAACAGCCAGGAGCCCGCGGCGAAGAGAACCGCGGCTCCGGCGACCGCCGAGGGCGGCAGAAGCTTGTGGAGAGGTGGCGAATGGCGGTGGCGTCCACGTGGCATGGCCCGAAATTTACCGTGCGTGCGGGCCGAATGGGGCACCGGTCGGACAATCTTTCTCTGTCCGTTGCCGGGCCCCCTCGGTCCGTCTTCCGTTTCCGCTGGAGAACTCCTTTATGCCTGGTGCGGGTTACCCCGCGGGTTACCGTGCGTTCGCCCGGCGGGGGCTACTTCCCGACCAGACCTTTGCTCTCCAGATACTCCTTGGCGACATCCTGGGGCTTGGCCCGCTCGGCGTCGACCTTGAGGTTCAACGCGCCGAGATCGTCGGTCGTCAGAGCATCGGTCAGCTTGCCCAGAACGTCGGCTATCTCCTGCGAACCGGCGTCCTTGGCATTGACCACCGGCAGGACGTTGTCCGCGTTCTGGAGGTTCTTGTCGTCCTCAAGCACCACCAGTCCGAAGCTGTCGAGGGTGCCGTCGGTGGTGGAGGAGAGGACCAGTTGGTCGACGCCGTCCTTGACCGCCTGTTTCGACTGCGGGGTGCCGACGCCCTTGGGGTCGATGCCCGCCACGTCGATGCCGTACGTCTTCTTCAGACCGGGCGCGCAGAACGGCCGTACCTCGCACTCGTCACCGGCGGCGATCTTCACTTCGATCTTGGACTTGCCGAGGTCGGAAAGGGTCTTGAGGTTGTTCTTCGCCGCGAATTCCTTGCTGACCGCGAACGCATTCTGGTCGACGGCCTGTCCGGCGGGGAGCACCTTCAGCCCGCGCGGCTCGGCGAGCTTCTTCAGCTCGGCGACGGTCGCGTCGGCGTCGCTGGAGGCGAGCGGCTTCGACTCGGCCGCCTTGGCGCCGTTCACCTTCGCATTGAGGAATTCCGTGATCGTCGCGGCGTATTCCGGTACGACGTCGATCTCGCCCTTCTCCAGGGACGGTTCGTACAGCTCCCGGTTCTTGACCGTCGTGACGGAGGTCGCGTAGCCGGCGTCCGCGAGGATCTGGGCGTACAGCTCGGCCAGCACCTTGGACTCCGTGAAGGCCGCCGCGCCGATGACGAGCGACCCCTTCTTGTCCGACCCGGATCCGGATCCGGAGTCCGATCCGGAACCCGAACCGCCCTTGTCCTTCTTCAGGCTGTCGCCGCCGCACGCGGCGAGCGACGCCGCCAGCGTCACCGCCGCGAGTACCGCACCCGCGGTGCGCGAGGTCTTGCTCATGATGTTCACCATCTCCAAGAAGCCGAAAGGTCGGTCGTCACGCGGTCGTACGGGCGGGGTCCTTACGGGCGGGGGCCACCGGGGCGCCGGCCGCGGGGCCACGGCGCACCGTGGCCGGGGCGATCAGCCGGTCCAGCAGGAGCAGCGCGCCCTCGACCAGCAGCGCGAGCAGCGCGACGAGCAGCGCGCCCGCGACAACCTGCGCGGTGTCGTACGTGTTGAAGCCGGCGGTGATGATCCGGCCGAGCCCGCCCTGTCCGACCATCGCCGCGATCGTCGCCGTCGCCACCACCTGGACGGAGGCGGACCGCAGACCGGTCATGACCATCGGACGGGCGAGGGGCAGCTCCACCCGTACGAAGAGCTGCCACCCGGACATCCCCATCCCCCGGGCCGCCTCCACCACCGCGCGGTCCACCTCCGCCATCCCCACATAGGCGTTGGTCAGCAGCGGCGGTACGGCGAAGAGCACCAGGGCGACGACCGTGGGCACCGAGCCCGAGTTGCGCAGCGGCGAGACCATGAAGAGCGCGAGCACGGCGAAGACGGGCACGGCCCGGCCCACGTTCGAGATGTTGATCGCGACGGCGCCTCCCCTGCCGAGGTGCCCGAGGAAGAACGCCACGGGCAGGGCGATCGCACAGGCGATGAGGAGGGCCGTGCCGCTCACGGTCACATGCTCCTGGAGCCGGTGCCACACCCCGCCGTCCCCGGCCCAGTTGGCGCCCGTCGCCAGCCAGGACCACGCCTCGCCGAGCACACCCACGGTCAGACCACCGCCTTCGCCGACGCGTGCGCCTGCTCAGCCGTACGCGTCTTCTCCGGCGCATGTATCCGGGTCCCTTGCGTACGTATCCGGGTCCATGGCGTCAGCAGCCGCTGCACGCCGAGCAGCAGCAGATCGGCGGCCACCGCGAGCAGCACACAGAGCACCGAGGCGGCCAGCACCTGCGCCTTGAAGAAGTTCTGGAGCGCGTCGTCGATGAGATTGCCGAGCCCGCCGCGGCCGACGATCGAGCCGACCGTCGTCAGGGCGATCGTCGACACCGTCGCTATCCGAAGGCCGGCCATCAGCGCGGGCAGCGCGAGCGGCAACTCGACCTCCCAGAGCAGCCGGCCGGGCCCGTACCCCATCCCGCGGGCCGCTTCCCTGGCCTCTTCCGGGACGGAATCCAGCCCCGCCATGATGTTCCGCACGAGAATGGTGAGCGAATACAGGACCAGCCCCGTGATCACCAGCCCGGCGGAGAGTCCGAACACCGGCAGCAGCAGCGAGAACATCGCAAGTGAAGGAATGGTGTAGAGCAGGGTCGTCAGTCCGAGCACCGGCCCCGCGAATGCCGGTCTGCTCCGCGCCAGCAACGCCAGCGGAAAGGCCACCGCGAGACCGATGGCGACCGAGACCGCCGTGATCCACACATGCTGGACCGTCGCGTCCGTCAGCTCCTGGCCGCGCGAGCGGAGATATTCCCCGCAGATCCAGTCGTTCGCCGCCAGGCATCCACGCGTACTCATCCCACCCCACCTCCCCCGTTTCTTCCCGCGTACGACCCTATCCCCGACCACTGACATTCGCGGAAGGCCGCCACATTCCAGCAACATGGCCTTCACACGACCCGCCGCACACTGCCCGCACAATGGGGAGCCATGATCCGATTCGAGCACGTCACCAAGCGGTACCCGGACGGCACGACCGCGGTCGACGATCTCTCCTTCGAGGTCGCCCGGGGTGAACTGGTCACGCTCGTCGGGCCTTCGGGCTGCGGCAAGACGACGACCATGAAAATGGTCAACCGGCTCATCGAACCGAGCGAGGGACGGATATTCCTCGACGGCGACGACATATCCGCGATCGACCCGGTCCGGCTCCGGCGCCGTATCGGCTATGTCATCCAGCAGGTCGGGCTGTTCCCGCACCGTACGGTTCTGGAGAACACCGCGACCGTTCCCCATCTCCTCGGCTGGAAACGCGCGAAGGGCCGCGCCCGCGCCGCCGAACTCCTCGATCTGGTCGGCCTCGACCCGTCGGTCTACGGCGACCGCTATCCCGAGCAGCTCTCCGGCGGCCAGCGCCAGCGCGTCGGGGTGGCCCGCGCGCTCGCCGCCGACCCGCCCGTCCTGCTGATGGACGAGCCCTTCGGCGCGGTCGACCCGGTGGTGCGCGAGCGCCTCCAGAACGAGTTCCTCCGGCTCCAGGCGGCGGTCGGCAAGACGGTGCTGTTCGTCACGCACGACATCGAGGAGGCCGTCCGGCTCGGCGACCGTATCGCCGTCTACGGCCGCGGCAGGATCGAGCAGTTCGACGCCCCGGCCGCCGTGCTCGGCACCCCGGCGACCCCGTACGTCGCGGACTTCGTCGGGGCCGACCGGGGCCTCAAGCGGCTCTCCGTCACCCCCATCGAGGAGGGCGACCTCGAACAGCCGCCCGTCGTCCACCTCGACGACCCGCTCGCCGGCGCCTCGGCGAAGCTCGCGCGGGCGGGCGCGCGCTGGGCCGTCGTCCTGGACTCCGAGGACCGGCTCCACGGCTGGATCCCGGAGACCGCGCACGCGTCGGGGACGGTACGGGAGCACGCCCGCCGGATGGAGGCGTGGCTGCCCGTCGGCGCCTCCCTCAAACAGGCGTTCGCCACGATGCTCCAGCACGACGCCGGCTGGATCGCCGTCATCGACCGCGAGGAGACCGGCCGCTTCCTCGGCGTCCTCACCCCGGCCCGGCTGCACGAGGCGCTGCGCCGGTCCATCGACGCGGACGGCCGGGCCGTCCCGCGTACCGACGTCGAGCTGGAGACCGTCAGCACCATCAGCACGTGATCAGGCGCCGCTGAGCCGGCCGCTCATCCACACCAGCGCCGGCGGGATCTCGCGGCGCCAGGTGTTGAAGTTGTGCGCGCCGCTCGGCAGGATGATCGACGAGACCTGCGCGGGCGCCTTGACCTTGCTGATGAACGTCTCGGTGTCCTTGAGGTTCCGCTCGCCCTTGCGGGAGCTGGTGACGAGCAGCGACGTGTCGCCCTGCGGCAGATGGTCGAGGCTCCACAGCAGGTTCGCGCGCTTCCTGAGCTCGTCCTTGCCCTGGAAGAGGTCGCCGGTCGTCGGGTCCTCGGCCGCCTTGTAGTACGCGGAGAGCCCGGCGCCCACCGAGAACTGCTCGGGGTGGTGCATGGCGATCTTCAGCGCGCAGTAGCCGCCGGTGGAGTTGCCGATGATGCCCCAGCTGCGCGGCACGTCCTTCACCCGGTACGCCCGGGACACCGCCGTCGGCACGTCCTTGGCGAGGAAGGTCTCGGTCTGCGGACCGCCGGGGATGTCCACGCACTCGGTGTCGCGCGGCGGCGCCACGGTGGGCCGCAGCATCACCAGGATCATCGGCTGCATCTTGTTCGCCTTGGCGAGCTGCCAGGCGGTCGTGGGGTAGTTGAGCCCCTTGATGAGGTTCTCCGCCACGCCCGGGTAGCCGGTGAGCACCTCGGCCGCCGGGAACTTCTGCTTCCGGAACTGCGGCTGGAAGTACTGCGGCGGCAGATACACATACGCGGTGCTGTTGATCCCCGACTTCTCGCCGCTTATGGCGATCTTCTGGATCTGGCCGGCCACCGAGGGCTGCCGGCTGCCGGGAACGGGCGAGTGCTGCGTGTCCATGACCGTGACGTGCTTGCCGTCGGCCGCCGCCTGCCCGACGACCGCCCCGAGCTCCTGCTCCTGGCCGAAGAGGTCGCCCCAGGTCCCGTAGAACAGGAAGTACTGGTTGGCCACCAGGGCGACCGCCGCGAAGATCGTCACCTGGGTGGCGAACAGCATCCCGATGCGGCCGAGGACGGCACGTGGCGTACGGCGGGACAGCCGCGGCCACATCCAGATGGTCGCGGCGAACAGCAGCACGGCCACCAGGACCGCCACGGCCAGGACTTTATGGCTGGTAAGACCCATGTCGACCGATGCTCTTCCGTGAGATTTTCCTGTACGCAGAGGAACCCGCCCCCCGAAAGCAACGTCCTAGAGGTCGCAAAATGTCCGGCCCGCACCATCAGACGCGGACTCGGCCACCACAATCTCTCGCGGAGCCACGGGAAGCGATGTCTGTGACGCTAGATGGGGATAAATCAGGATCGGTTCCGAATCAGGCTGACCGGTCGTCGGGGATACCTCCGAAGGCGAGGACGCGGCAGCTGCCCGACCGGGTGGGACGGATCGTCAGAGGGCCACGGCCCGAGGCCGTCCCCGGCCTGGTCGGCACCGCGTGCACCCTCATCGGCCTGATCGACATCGCCGCCGGGGTCTTCCCCCGCTTCCGCCACAGCCGGATGCACACCCTCGCCGAGGTGCTCCCGGGGGCGCTCGGACCGTTCGCCGCCGCGCTGGCGATGAGCGCCGGCGTACTCCTGCTGCTGCTCGCGCACGGGCTCAAACGGCGCAAGCGCCGGGCGTGGCGCGCCGCCGTGATCCTGCTGCCGCTGGGGACCGTGGCGCAGTTCGGGTACCGGCACTCGATCGCCGGGGCGGTGTTCTCGCTGTTCCTGCTCGGTGTGCTGGTACGGCACCGGGGCGAGTTCGCGGCGCTGCCCGACCCGCGCAGCCGCTGGCGGGCGCTCGCCAACTTCGTGCTGATGGGCGCGGGCTCGATCGGGCTCGGGCTGATCATCGTCAGCGTCCATCCGCACCGTACCGTCGGCAATCCCAGCCTGACCGACCGTCTCGAACACGTGCTGTACGGCCTGTTCGGCTTCGAGGGCCCGGTCGAGTACAGCGGCACCGTCGACTGGACCGTGGGCTACTCGCTCGGCGCGCTCGGCCTGCTCACCGCCCTCACCACCATCTATCTCGCCTTCCGCCCGGAGCATCCGGCCGCGCGGCTGACCGAGGAGGACGAGCGGCGGCTGCGCGAGCTGCTCGCGCGCCACGGCGCCAGGGACTCCCTCGGCCACTTCGCGCTCCGCCGCGACAAGGGCGTCGTCTTCTCCCCCAGCGGCAAGGCGGCCGTCTGCTACCGGGTGGTCTCCGGGGTGATGCTCGCCAGCGGCGACCCCATCGGGGACGTCGAGGCGTGGCCCGGCGCCATCGAACGCTTTATGGACGAGGCCAAGGCGCACTCCTGGACCCCGGCCGTCATGGGGTGCAGCGAGACCGGCGGCGAGGTCTGGACCCGGGAGACCGGGCTCAACGCGCTGGAGCTGGGGGACGAAGCGGTGGTGGACGTGCCGGATTTCTCCCTGCACGGACGCGCCATGCGGAACGTACGCCAGATGGTGAAGCGCATCGAGCGCGCCGGCTACGAAACGCGGGTACGGCGCGTCCGTGACCTCTCCGAAGGAGAGTTGGAGCGGATCCGCCGGGCCGCCGACGACTGGCGCGGCACCGACACCGAGCGCGGCTTCTCCATGGCGCTCGGCCGGATCGGCGACCCCGCCGACGGGGACTCGGTCGTCGCCACCGCGCACAAGCCGGGCGAGGAGACACCGGGCCCGTACGGCGACCTGAAGGCCGTACTCCACTTCGTTCCGTGGGGTACGGACGGGATGTCCCTGGACCTGATGCGCCGCGACCGGTCCGCCGATCCCGGCATGAACGAGCTGCTGATCGTCGCCGCGCTGCAGGCCGCGCCCCAGCTGAAGGTGGTGCGGGTCTCGCTCAACTTCGCGATGTTCCGCTCGGCGCTGGCCCGGGGCGAACGGCTGGGCGCGGGGCCGGTGCTGCGCTGCTGGCGGGGGCTGCTCGTCTTCCTCTCCCGCTGGTTCCAGATCGAGTCGCTGTACAAGTTCAACGCCAAGTTCCAGCCGCGCTGGGAGCCGCGTTACGTGGTCTTCCGAGCCGGTGGCGACCTGCCCAGGATCGGCTTCGCGGCGATGCAGGCGGAGGGGTTCGTGACACTGGCGCTGCCCCGGCCGCTGCGCCGGCTCGGCCGCGGCCACCGGGACCGGGACCGGGACCGGCCGGGTGACCGCTCGGCCCGTACCCCGTCGGACCACGAGGTCAGCCCGGCCTGATCCGCCTCCCGGCCTCCGACGGGGCCGGCCCGGTGCTGTGGCCGGAACGCGTGCCGGTGAACCCTTCCGGTCGCAGCACTAGGGTGGGGCATATGAGTATGTTGCGCGGGCGCGGCACGGTCGAGGGGCTGCCGCGGTGGGACCGCTGTGCGGTCATGGGGGTCGTGAATGTGACGCCCGACTCCTTCTCCGACGGCGGTCGCTGGTTCGACACCACCGCGGCCGTCAAACGCGGCCTCGCGCTGGTCGCCGAGGGCGCCGATCTCGTCGACGTCGGCGGTGAGTCGACCCGTCCCGGCGCGTCCCGTGTCGACGAGGACGAGGAGCTGCGGCGGGTCGTCCCGGTCGTCCGGGGGCTGGCGTCCGAGGGCGTCGCCGTCTCCGTCGACACGATGCGCGCGGCGGTCGCCGGGCAGGCGGTCGAGGCCGGCGCGCTCCTGGTCAACGATGTGAGCGGCGGTCTCGCGGACCCCGCGATGGTGGGGACCGTGGCGGCGGCGGGGGTGCCCTTCGTGGTGATGCACTGGCGCGGGTTCAGCGAGCAGATGAACAGCCGCGCCGTCTACACGGATGTCGTCGCCGAGGTCGCCGCCGAGCTGCGCGCCCGGATGGACGCGGTGATCGCCGGCGGTATCGCCCCCGAGCGGCTGGTGATCGATCCCGGGCTCGGTTTCGCCAAGACCGCGGAACACGATCTGGCGCTCCTCGCGCACCTGCCCGAGCTGCGCGCCCTGGGCCGGCCGCTTCTGGTCGCGGCCTCCCGTAAACGCTTCCTCGGCCAGGTTCTGGCGGACGCCGAGGGCGCCCCGCCGCCCGCGCGCGAGCGCGACGCGGCCACCGCCGCGGTCTCCGCGATCGCCGCCCACGAGGGGGCCTGGGCGGTCCGGGTCCATGAGGTGCGGGCGACGGCGGACGCGGTACGGGTGGCGCGCGCGGTCGAGGGCGCCGCGGGGCTCGTTCCGTGAGCGACGCACGCGAGGCCGCCGGTGCGCGGTCACCCACGATGCCGGCACCTCTGCGCCTCACGGGCGGAGAAGCGAACAGAGGGAGACGATGACGGCGCGTACGGACAGCGAGCAGGTGGAGCTGGCCAACACCGCGTTCTACGAGGTGATGGAGCGCGGCGACTACGACGCGATGTCCGGGCTCTGGCTGGACGAGGAGGACGAGCTGGTCTCCTGCGTCCACCCGGGCTGGCCGGTGCTCAGCGGCCGGGGCGAGGTGCTGCGCTCGTACGCGGTGATCATGGCGAACACCGAGTACATCCAGTTCTTCCTGACCGATGTCGAGGTCTCCGTCCTGTCCGACACGGCCCTGGTGACCTGCACGGAGAACATCCTGAGCGGCGGCCCGGCCGAGGACGGCGCGGAGCTGGGACCGCTCGTGGGGCAGCTGGTCGTGGCGACGAACGTGTTCCGGCGCACCCCGCGCGGGTGGAAGATCTGGGCGCACCACGGCTCGCCCGTACTGGCCGAGACCGAAGCCGAACCGGACGACGAGACTCCCGCCTGACCCCCGCCCGAGTGGGTAGGTGCCCGGGTGCGGGCCGGGTCGTCACCCCCTCGGGGGAGCGCTGTCAGTGCCCGCGGGTAGATTCGGAAGTGGGTACGGAACCGCCCGTGAATGGGTGGGTCCGTGACGATCAACGACAGCAGGAGTGATTCGCGTGGACCGTGTCGCGCTGCGCGGCCTCAGGGCCCGTGGGAACCATGGCGTCTTCCCCCGGGAGCGCGAGGAGGGCCAGACCTTCATCGTGGACCTGGTGCTCGGCCTCGACACCCGGCCCGCCGCCGCCGCCGACGACCTGTCGAAGACCGTGCACTACGGGGTGGTGGCCGAGGAGGTCGTGGAGGTCGTCCAGGGGGAGCCGGTCGATCTGATCGAGACCCTGGCGGAACGCATCGCGCAGCGGTGCCTGAAGCATGACGGGGTCGAGGAGGTCGAAGTGGTCGTGCACAAACCGGACGCGCCGATCACGGTGCCCTTCGACGACGTGACCGTCACGATCACCCGGAGCCGAGTATGAGTCTGTTTTCCGCAAGCGGGCCCCAGAGCGACCCGGCGAGCGACCTGACGAGCGGCCCGGCGAGCGACCCGACCGCCCAGCCGGTGCCCGCCGCGGTGGTCGCGCAGGTGGACGCGGCGGACAGCACGCTGTCCAATCCGCAGTGGGCCGTGGTCTCCCTCGGCTCCAACCTCGGCAACCGGCTGGAGACGCTCCAGGGCGCCATCGACGCCCTGGAGGACACCCCGGGCCTGCGGGTCAAGGCGGTCTCCCCGGTGTACGAGACGGAGCCGTGGGGCGTCGACCCGGGCTCCCAGCCGTCGTACTTCAACGCGGTGGTGGTGATCAGGACGACGCTGCCGCCGGACTCGCTGCTGGAGCGCGGCCACGCCATCGAGGAGGCGTACGACCGGGTCCGCGAGGAGCGCTGGGGGCCGCGCACGATCGACGTGGACATCCTGGCGTACGCGGACGTGGTCTCCGACGACCCGGGGCTCACCCTCCCGCACCCGAGGGCGCACGAGCGCGCCTTCGTCCTCGCCCCCTGGCACGACGTGGACCCCGAGGCGCGGGTGCCGGGCCGCGGCCCGGTCGCGGAGCTGCTGGCGGGGATCGGCCGGGAGGGCGTGCGGCCCCGGGCCGATCTGGAACTCCGCCTGCCCGAGTAGTCGTTAGGCTCAGCGGGTCGGTACAGCAGAGGTTGAAGGGCGGCTTTCTCGGTGAAGCAGTTGCGGATCGGCGTCCTCGCCGGCCTGTTCGTGGTGGCGGGCGTGCTCTCGTGGGCCGCGGCCCGGCTCTGGGACGCGTTCGGCACCCTGCCGAGCGTGCCGCTGGCCGCGCCGATCGTGCTGGCGGCGATCGCGGCCGTACTCCTCGCGACCGCGCTGTCGCTCCGCTCCCGCCTGCGCGCCCAGCGGGAGCGGCGCCCCGACGCGAAGGGCGTGGACCCGCTGATGGCCGCCCGCGCGGTCGTCTTCGGCCAGGCCAGCGCCCTGGTCACGGCCCTGGTCTGCGGGCTGTACGGCGGCGCGGGCGTCTTCCTGCTGGGCTCCCTCGACATCCCCGCCCGCCGCGACCAGGCCATCTACGCGGGCTCCGCGGTGCTGGCGGGCTTCGCGGTGATCGCCGCCGCGTTCTTCCTGGAGCACGTCTGCAAGCTGCCGGACGACTCCGACGACCCCCACCACCCCGGCAACGGAACAGCCCCGGCCGGGCCCGCCTGACAGCCGCGGTGGACCTCAGCGGGCCATGATCAGGCTCATGGCCTCGGCACGCGTCGCGGGCACCCGCATCTGACCCCGGACGGCCGAGGTGATCGTCTTGGCGCCCGGCTTCCGCACTCCGCGCATCGTCATGCACATGTGCTCGCACTCGACGACGACGATCACCCCGCGCGGATCGAGGATCTCCATCAGCGAGTCGGCGATCTGCGTGGTCAGCCGCTCCTGCACCTGCGGCCTGCGCGCGTACACGTCCACCAGCCTGGCCAGCTTCGACAGCCCGGTGATCTTCCCGTCGGCGGACGGGATGTAGCCGACATGGGCGACCCCGGTGAAGGGGACCAGATGATGCTCACATGACGACATCACTTCGATGTCCTTCACGAGGACCATCTCGTCGTGGCCCAGGTCGAACGTCGTGGTCAGCACGTCCTCCGGGTTCTGCCAGAGCCCCGCGAATATTTCCTTGTACGCCCGGGCCACCCGGCCCGGGGTGGCCCGCAGCCCCTCGCGGTCCGGGTCCTCGCCGACCGCGATCAGGAGTTCGCGTACGGCGTCCTCGGCCCGCTTCTCGTCGAACTCGCGGACCGGGCTCGCGCCGTCCAGTGTCACCGGGTCGGTCATCTGTGCCTCGTTCCTGTGCCGTCCATGTTCGCTCGGGCATACGAATGCCGCGCCCCCACAGGCTAGAACCTGGGGAGCGCGGCATCCATTCCGGGCCTGGTGAGCGCCCGGGATCAGCTCTCCGGGCGGTCCTCGGGAACCGCTTCCGCCGGTGCCTCGCCGGTCGTCACCGCGGGGAGCCCGCCGTTCGGACCGGACGCCGCGCCATTGGTCAGCGCCAGCTCCTTGGGCGAGAGTACCGGCGGCCGCGTCGACGGGGTGCGTCGGGAGGAGCCGGTCCACGCCGGGCGGGCCGGACGCTTCACGATGGTCGAGAAGATCTCCGCGATCTGCTCCTTGTTGAGCGTCTCCTTCTCCAGGAGCGCCAGGACCAGATTGTCGAGGACGTCGCGGTTCTCGACGAGAATCTCCCACGCCTCGTTGTGCGCGGTCTCGATGAGCTTCTTGACCTCTTCGTCGACCAGCGCCGCGACCTCTTCCGAGTAGTCGCGCGCATGACCCATCTCACGGCCGACGAACGGTTCGGTGTTGTCGCCGCCGAACTTGATCGCGCCGAGCCGCTCGGTCATGCCGTACTGCGTGACCATGGCGCGGGCCGTGGCCGTGGCCTTCTCGATGTCGTTGGCCGCGCCGGTGGTCGGGTCGTGGAAGACCAGCTCCTCGGCCGCCCGCCCGCCCAGCATGTAGGCGAGCTGGTCGAGCATCTCGTTGCGCGTGGTCGAGTACTTGTCCTCGTCGGGCAGGACCATGGTGTAGCCCAGGGCCCGGCCGCGGGACAGGATCGTGATCTTGTGGACCGGGTCGGAGTTCGGAGACGCCGCGGCGACCAGGGCGTGGCCGCCCTCGTGGTACGCGGTGATCTTCTTTTCCTTCTCGGACATGATCCGGGTCCGCTTCTGCGGGCCCGCCACGACGCGGTCGATCGCCTCGTCCAGGGAGTGGTTGTCGACGAGCTTCTTGTCGCTGCGCGCCGTCAGGAGCGCCGCTTCGTTCAGCACGTTCGCCAGATCCGCGCCGGTGAAGCCGGGCGTACGACGGGCGACCGCGCCCAGGTCGACGTCCGGGGCGACCGGCTTGCCCTTCTGGTGGACCTTGAGGATCTCCAGCCGGCCCTGCATGTCGGGGCGGTCGACGGCGATCTGCCGGTCGAAGCGTCCCGGGCGCAGGAGCGCCGGGTCGAGGATGTCGGGCCGGTTCGTCGCGGCGATCAGGATGACGCCGCCCTTCACGTCGAAGCCGTCCATCTCGACGAGCAGCTGGTTCAGCGTCTGCTCGCGCTCGTCGTGACCGCCGCCGAGGCCCGCGCCGCGGTGCCGGCCGACGGCGTCGATCTCGTCGACGAAGACGATCGCCGGGGCGTTCGCCTTGGCCTGCTCGAAGAGGTCGCGCACCCGGGAGGCGCCGACGCCGACGAACATCTCGACGAAGTCGGAGCCGGAGATCGAGTAGAACGGGACCCCGGCCTCACCCGCGACGGCGCGGGCCAGCAGGGTCTTGCCCGTACCGGGCGGGCCGTAGAGCAGCACACCCTTCGGGATCTTGGCGCCGACGGCCTGGAACTTCGCCGGCTCCTGGAGGAACTCCTTGATCTCGTGGAGCTCCTCGACCGCTTCGTCGGAGCCCGCGACATCGGCGAAGGTCGTCTTCGGGGTGTCCTTGGTGATGAGCTTGGCCTTGGACTTCCCGAACTGCATGACGCGGGAGCCGCCGCCCTGCATCTGGTTCATCAGGAAGAGGAAGACCACCACGATCAGCACGAAGGGCAGCAGCGAGAACAGCACCGAGAGGAACGGGCTCTGCTTCGTCGGCGAGACGGTGTAGCCCTTGGAGATGTCGCCGCTCTGGAACTTGGCCTGGAGGGTCGAGGCCAGCTGGGATCCCTGGCTGCCGATATAGCTCGCCTGGATCTTGTCGCTGCCCTTGACCTTGACCCCGTTCTTGAGGTCGACCTTGATGACGTTGTCATCACCGGTGGTCAGCTTGACCTGCTCTGCCTGGTTCTTGTCGATCGCCTGGACGACCTCGCCGGTGTCGACCGTCTTGTAGCCGCTGCCCGAGCCGACGACATTCATCAGCACGACCACGGCGAGGACGGCCAGCACGATCCACATGACCGGCCCACGGAAGTATCGCTTCACGTCCATCCATACGAGGCGAAGTCGCCCCGTCCCTCCTGCCCGTAGGTAAATGCTGCTGTGAGAAAAGAGTGTTCTTCGGACGGTACCCCAGCATCATGGCCCGCGACCGCACGGGACGGCTGACAAACCCGCCTTCCCATGCTTCAACGGCGCGAAGTGTGCTGGGGTTCCCCCTCGTACCGAGGCCTTTCCGTAACACTTCGCCGTCCCGGTGGGGTCCGGGGCCGCCACCGGGCCCCGGACTAACCGCCGTAGACGTGCGGCGCGAGGGTGCCGACGAAAGGCATGTTGCGGTACTTCTCCGCGTAATCCAGTCCGTATCCGACGACAAACTCATTGGGAATGTCGAAGCCGATCCATTTCACGTCGATCGCGACCTTTGCGGCATCCGGCTTACGGAGCAGAGTGCAGACCTCCAGCGAGGCCGGCTCCCGGGAACCGAGGTTGGACAGCAGCCACGACAGCGTCAGCCCGGAGTCGATGATGTCCTCGACGATCAGGACGTGCTTGCCCTTGATGTCGGTGTCCAGGTCCTTGAGGATCCGGACCACGCCGGAGGACTGGGTGCCCGCCCCGTACGAGGAGACGGCCATCCAGTCCATCGTCACGGGGGTGGAAAGGGCACGCGCCAGGTCCGCCATGACCATCACGGCACCCTTGAGGACCCCCACCAGCAGCAGATCCTTGCCCGCGTACTCCGCGTCGATCTTCGCCGCCAGCTCGGCCAGCTTCGTGTCGATCTCTTCTTTGGTGATGAGCACCGACTGGAGGTCTTCGCCCATGTCCTTGTGGTCCACCCGCATCGCTTTCGTCGTCGGCCAGAGGTCCGGAACCAGCGGCTCCGGAGACACAGCCGTAGTGCGTTGGCGCTTCAGCCCTGCCGGATGACCAGTCTGCCACCCTGCCTCCTGGCCTCCACGCGGCCGGGCAGGTTGATGGCCCCCTGGCCGCGCCAGCCGGTGATCAGGCGGTCGACCTCTTCGATGTGACGGGCGAACAGCGAGCCGGCGGGAGAGCCCGCGGTGATGGCGGCCCGGCGCAGCACCCGGCGGCGTACGGCCGGCGGGAGCGCGTAGAGCTTGGCGCACTCCAGCAGCCCCGCCTCGTCCCGTACGGTCGTCTCGGCGTCGACGGCCCAGGTGTCCAGGGCGTCGGCGTCGTCGCGGGAGAGCTGGGCGGTACGGGCAAGGGCCTCGACGACGCCCTTGCCGAGGGCCTTCTCCAGCGCGGGCAGCCCTTCGTGGCGCAGCCGGGAGCGGGTGTAGGCGGGGTCGGTGTTGTGGGGGTCGTCCCAGACGGGGATCGACTGGACCAGGCAGGCCTTGCGGGCGGTCTGCCGGTCGAGCTGGAGGAAGGGCCGCCGGTAGCGGCCGGTGGCCCCGGAGACGGCGGCCATGCCGGACAGGGAGCGGGTGCCGGAGCCGCGGGCGAGGCCGAGGAGGACTGTCTCGGCCTGGTCGTCGCGGGTGTGGCCGAGGAGGACTGCGGCTGCCCTGTGGCGGTCGGCGACGGCGTCCAGCGCGGCGTAGCGCGCGTCGCGCGCGGCGGCTTCGGGGCCGCCGCCCGTACGGCGCACAGCGCCGCCGGCGCCCGCGGCGCTGTGCGCCACGGGTGTCTCAGCGCCCACGGTGACCGCGACGGATTCGACGGGGTCGAGGCGCATCGCGCCGAGCCGGGCGACGACTTCCGCGGCGCGGAGCGCGGAGCCGTCCTGGAGTCCGTGGTCGACTGTGACGGCGCCCGCGCGGACGGAGAGTTTCGGTGCCTCGAAGGCGAGGGCCGAGGCGAGCGCCATGGAGTCGGCGCCGCCGGAGCAGGCGACGAGCACGAGCGGCGGCGCGCCCGCGGCAGCGGGTGCGCCGCCGACGGCAGTGGGCGAGTCGAGCTCCGCCCGTTCGGTGAGGATGTCGTGGAGTACGCGGCGGACCGCCAGGCGTATCGCCGCGACCGCAGGATGGGGACCCATATCCGGTGCCCTTCGTGAATTTTTTTGGGGGGTGCCTCGGTCGGAGTAAGGACGGAGAGCGTCACTCAGAGTGCGTCGATGGTGACAGAACCGAGCCATTACCCGAGCATTGCACGCCTATCCCTCACCGACGGTCCCTCGGATGGGTGATACCTGAGGCGTCCTTCTGCCAAGAGGGCGTTTTGCCTCAGGAATCTGCCTTACGGTGCACCCGCGCGACCCAATCCGCCGGTTTGGCGATCTCCGCCTTGGTGGGGAGCGTGTTCGGCGAGGTCCACACCCGGTTGAAGCCGTCCATGCCGACCTCCTCGACCACGGCCCGGACGAACCGTTCCCCGTCGCGGTACTGGCGGAGCTTCGCGTCGAGGCCCAGCAGTTTGCGCAGTGCCTGGTCGAGCCGGCCGGCGCCGCTGGCCCTGCGCTGCTGGAACTTCTCGCGGATCTCCGCCACGGAGGGCACGACCTGTGGTCCCACGCCGTCCATCACGTAGTCCGCGTGGCCTTCGAGCAGGGACATCACGGCGGTGAGCCGGCCGAGGATCTCCCGCTGTCCGGGGGTCTGCACCAGCTCGACGATGGAGTGGCCGTCCTCGTCCCGCTCACCCTCGGGCCGGCCGCCCGCCAGCGACTGGGCCGCCTCGCGGAGCCGTTCGACCACGGTCATGGGGTCGACGTCGGTCTGGTCGAGGAACGACTGGATCTCGCCCTGGAGGTGGTCGCGGAGCCAGGGCACGCCGGTGAACTGGGTGCGGTGGGTCTCCTCGTGGAGCGCGACCCAGAGCCGGAAGTCGTGCGGCACCACGTCGAGTTCGCGCTCGACGTGGACGATGTTGGGGGCGACGAGCAGCAGCCGTCCGCTGCCGTCGGCGGCGCCGGGGAGGTCGCGGGTGGCGGGGGCGAACGTCTCGTACTGCCCGAGCACCCGGGAGGACATGAAGGACAGCAGCATGCCGACCTCGACGCCGGTGACCTTGCCGCCGACCGCGCCGAGCACGGCGCCGCCGGGGCCGCCGGGGCGGCGGTCGCTCATCTTCTCGAAGAGGGGCTTCAGCAGCTCGCGGAAGCCGGCGACATTGGCCTTGACCCAGCCGGCCCGGTCGACGACCAGCACGGGGGTGTCCACCGGGGCGCTGCCCTCGGGGATCATCCGGGTGTACGCCCGGACGTGCTCCTCCGCCGCCTTGGCGTGCCGCCGCAGCTCGGCGACGATCTCACGCGCCTCGTCGCGGCTCACTTCCGGTCCCGGCCGCGCGAGGCGGGTCGCGGTCGCCACCGCGAGGTTCCAGTCGACCATCTCTGCACCACCGATGCTCGTCATGCGTCAACCGTACGTGCTCGGCTCGTGGAGCGGGCGAAGCTGTCGTCCCACTCTGCTTCGGACAGGCCGAGGGACCTGGTGCCGTCGGATCCAAGGCGGAGGAGGGAGTGAACGCGGAGCGTTCGTGACCGACGACAACGCCGGAGGCGGCGGTGCCAGGCCCCTCGGGCCCGGAGCAGGGTGGGACGACAGCTTCTCAGGCGTGGCGACCCCGGTTCTTCCCCCACTTTCCTCTCGGGTTCGTCTCCGGGGCGGGTCGAACGCTTTCCCTAGGGCCGGCGCTAGGGCCGGCCCGCCGTCGCCGGGAGCAGGGCCGTCGAGAGCCGGTCCAGGGCCGCCTGGGCGGGATCGGGGGCCGGGGTGTCGCTCGCCAGGAACGCGAAGGCCAGCAGCCTGCCCTCGGCGTCCACCACCGTGCCCGCCAGGGCGTTCACCCCGGTGAGCGTGCCGGTCTTGGCCCGGACGAGGCCGCCGGCGGGCGGCTGGTCCGCGTACCGCGTGCGCAGCGTGCCGCTGAAGCGGGCGATGGGCAGGCCGGTCAGGACCGGGCGCAGCTCCGGCCGGTCCGGGGAGGCGGCGCGCGCCAGCAGGCCGGTGAGCAGGGCGGCGCTGACCCTGTCCTTGCGACTGAGGCCGCTGCCGTCGTCGAACACGGTCCCGGCGACGGGCAGTTGGAGCTTCGCCAGCTGGGCGCGGACGGCTCGTCCGGCGCCCGCGAAGCTCGCGGGCTCACCGGCGGCCAGGGCGGTCTGGCGGGCCAGGGACTCGGCGATGTCGTTGTCGCTGTTGGTCAGCGCGCGTTCCGCCAGGGCGGAGAGCGGGGCGGAGTAGGTCCGCGCGAGCAGTTCCGTCTCCTTGGGCGCTCTGCTCCGTTCGGGTGCGCCGTCGGTACGGACGCCCCGCTCGCGCAGCAGCGTGGCGAAGACGCGGGCGGCGTCGCCCGACGGGTTGCCGCTGCGTGGCGCGGGCCCGCTCGTCGACCGGTCGAGCCGGCCCTGCCCGGACATCAGGGAGTCGACGGGGGCGATGTTGTCGTTGGGGCCGATGGGGTGCTGCCGGGGGCCCGAGTAGAGGGACGTGTCGTACCGCAGCTCCACCTCGGTGACGCCCCGGTCGCGCAGGGCGCGGGCGGTGTCGTCGGCGAGCCGGCCGAGTCCCTTCCGGTCGAGGGTGGCGTCGCCGCCGCCGACCAGGGTGAGCCGTCGTCCGTCGGGGGTGGCCCTGACGGTGGTGGCGATGCGGTGGTCGGGGCCGAGCGCGGAGAGCGCGGCGACCACGGTGGCGATCTTTATCGTGGACGCCGGGGTCATCGCCTTGGCGTCGCCCTTCCCGTACAGCCGCTCGCCCGTGACGGCGTCGACGACGGAGGCGGTACGGTCCGGGCCGAGCGCGTCGTCGTCGAGGAGCGGGCCGAGGGTCTTGGCGAGTCCGGGCGGCAGCGCGGGGGTCTTCCCGGTCGAGCCGGTCCCGCTGGAGTCGGCCCCGCCGGAATCCGTCCCGCCGGAATCCGTCCCGTTGGCCTCGGCGGCGTCGCGGCCCGTCGTCCGCAGCGCGGAGAGCACTCCGGCGGCGCTGGGCGCGGGCGCCGGCTCGCGCGGCGCGGACGCGTCGCGGGCCTCGCCGCCCGTACGGCTCTGGGCGACCGCCCACTCCCGCTCGGCCCTGCGCTGGCCCGATTCCCAGGGGCCGGCCGCGGCCACCACCACGGCGGCGAGCGTCAGTCCGAGGACCACCGAACCCGCCGTGACCTGCCACACTTTCGGCTCAAGCACGGCTGACCAGCCCCTTTCGCGATCACACAGCTGCGTGGGGGACACTTAATCACTGCGCCTTGCCACGCAGCATCACCGACATATGTGTTGATCATGGAGGAGCCACCCGTGGAGTTCGACGTCACCATCGAGATCCCCAAAGGTTCGCGGAACAAGTACGAGGTGGACCACGAGACCGGTCGGATCCGGCTGGACCGTCGACTCTTCACCTCGACCAGCTACCCGGCCGACTACGGCTTCGTCGAGAACACCCTCGGCGAGGACGGCGACCCGCTGGACGCGCTGGTCATCCTGGACGAGCCCACCTTCCCGGGCTGCCTCATCAAGTGCCGCGCGATCGGCATGTTCCGGATGACGGACGAGGCCGGCGGCGACGACAAGCTGCTGTGCGTCCCGGCGTCCGACCCCCGGGTGGAGCACCTGCGCGACATCCACCATGTCTCGGAGTTCGACCGCCTGGAGATCCAGCACTTCTTCGAGGTCTACAAGGACCTGGAGCCCGGCAAGTCCGTCGAGGGCGCCGACTGGGTCGGCCGCGCCGAGGCCGAGGCCGAGATCGAGGCGTCGTACAAGCGGCTCCAGGCGCAGGGCAACGCGCACTGACGCACACGCATCCGCACCCGCACCCGCACCCGCTCAGCACTGAGCGAACGCACAGCGCATGTGCGATGAACGGGCGGCGCACCCTTGCCGGGTGGGCCGCCCGTCCGTGTGTGCCCACCCGGCTGCCCACCCATACTGGGCGGGGAACGTACGGCACGTACGACGGGGACGGTCACGACAGGGAGTGAGGGCGCAGACAGTGGTGGCCGAGCCGGACGGTCCCGAGGACCGCAAGCCCCCGTCGGACGAGGCGCGCAGTGCCTTCACTCCGCCGCACGGTGTGGAGCAGCCGCCACCGCCCGAGGACGACCGGCCGACGTCGGAGTTCGCCCTCCCGGAGGGGCTGAGCGCGGAGCCGCAACCGCCCGAGCCCGAGGGCTCCGCCTTCGATCTGCCGGGCGGTACGCAGCAGGGCGGCGGCCGGACGCCGGGATCGGGTCCAGGACATGGGCCAGGGTCGGGAGCGGGGGCGGGGGCGGGGCTCTCGTACCCGTCCGCGCACGGGCTCCCGCTGGCCCTGCTGCCCAAGGACGCGCCGTGGCAGGACCGGATGCGGACGCTGCTGCGGATGCCGGTCGGGGAGCGTCCCGTACCGGAGACGGTCCAGCGGCACGACGACAACGGGCCCGCCGTACCGCGCGTGCTCGACCTGACGCTGCGCATCGGCGAGCTGCTGCTGGCCGGCGGCGAGGGCGCCGAGGACGTGGAGGCCGCGATGTTCGCGGTCACGCGCGCGTACGGGCTCGACCACTGCGAGCCGACCGTCACCTTCACCCTGCTCTCCATCTCCCATCAGCCGTCGCTCGTGGACGATCCGGTGACGGCCAGCCGGACGGTACGGCGGCGGGGCACCGACTACACGCGGCTGTCCGCCGTGTACACGCTCATCGACGACATCACGAGCGCGGACACGGACATCACGCTGGAGGAGGCGTACCGGCGGCTGGCGGAGATCCGCCGCAACCGGCATCCGTACCCCGGCTGGGCGCTGACGGTGGCGAGCGGGGTGCTGGCGGGGGCCGCCTCGGTGCTGGTGGGCGGTGACGCGGTGGTCTTCGTGGCCGCGGCGCTGGGCGCGATGCTCGGCGACCGGCTGGCGTGGCTGTGCGCGGGGCGCGGGCTGCCGGAGTTCTACCAGTTCGTGGTGGCCGCGATGCCGCCGGCCGCGATGGGGGTGGCGCTGACGCTGCTGACGTCGGCCCTGCACTGGGGTGGCCGGCCCTCGGCGGTGATCACCGGCGGTCTCTTCGCGCTGCTGCCGGGGCGGGCGCTGGTGGCGGGCGTACAGGACGGGCTCACGGGCTACTACATCACCGCGGCGGCCCGGCTGCTTGAGGTCATGTACTTCTTCATCGCGATCGTCATCGGGGTGCTCGTCGTGCTCTATCTGGGGGTGCAGCTGGACGCGCAGCTCAACCCGGAAGCGGCGCTGCACACCGTGAAGCGGCCGTGGGTGCAGATCCTGGCGGCGGTGACGCTGAGCCTGACCTTCGCGATCCTGCTCCAGCAGGAACGTTCCACCGTGCTGCTGGTGTCGCTCAACGGCGGGGTCGCGTGGACGGTGTACGCGGCGATGCACGACACGGCCGAGATCTCGCCGGTGGCCTCGACGGCGGTCGCGGCCGGGCTGGTGGGGCTCTTCGGCCAGCTGTTCTCGCGCTACCGCTTCGCGTCGGCGCTGCCGTACGTGACGGCGGCGATCGGTCCGCTGCTGCCGGGGTCCGCCACGTACTTCGGGCTGCTCGGCTTCGCGCAGAACGAGCTGGACCGGGGGCTGGCGTCGCTCTCCAAGGCGGTGGCCCTGGCGCTGGCGATCGCGGTCGGGGTGAACCTCGGCGGGGAGGTCTCCCGGCTCTTCCTCAAGGTCCCGGGCTCGGGCCGGGCATCGAGCCGCCGCGCGGCCAAGCGGACGCGCGGCTTCTGATTTCTTGACGGGTCCGTACGGTACGGGTCCGTACGGTACGGAGCCGTACGGTACGGAGCCGGTCAGCGCCGGGCGTGCCGGCCGCGCTGGCCGCTGCCCGGACCGTCGTCGGGCCCGCCGGGCGCCTGGTGGGACCCACCGTGGGCGTCGTAGCCGCCAGGGGCGTCATAGCCGCCGGGGGTCCGGGGGTCGGCGGGGATCCGGGGGTCGACGGGAGCACCGTAACCGCCGGGCGCGGGCTGCGCGCCGGGACCCTGCTGACCGTGACCGCCGTGACCGCCGTAGCCGCCCTGGCCGCCGTGACCGCTCGGCCCGCCCTGGCCGCCCCCGACCGCCGGGAACTGCATCGTCGCGCGGTCCACGCCGGGGCCCGGCTCCACCGGGTGGTACCCGATGGCAGCCTCGTCCTCGCCCGCGGTGGCGGCGGCGGTGGCCGCGTCCTTCTTCTTGTGGGAGCGGGCCCGCAGGACCTCGATGATGATCGGCAGCACCGAGATCAGCACGATCGCGATCAGGATCATCTCGATGTGCTCGTGCACGAAGGCGACCTTGCCGAGCGCGGCACCCAGCAGCGTGACGCCGCCGCCCCAGAGCACGCCGCCGATGATGTTGAAGGTGATGAACGAGCGGTAGTTCATCTTGCTCACACCGGCGATGATCGGCGTGAACGTACGGATCACGGGGACGAAGCGGGCCAGCACGAGCGACTTCGGGCCGTGCTTCTCGAAGAACTCGTGCGCCTTCTCGACGTTCTCCTGCTTGAAGAGCTTGGAGTCGGGCCGCCGGAACAGGGCCGGCCCGACCTTCCTGCCGAAGAGATAGCCGACCTGGTCACCCGCGATGGCCGCGAGCACCACCAGGCTCGCCACGATCCACAGCGGGGTGTCGAGGGCGCCGGTCGTCACCAGCAGGCCGGTGGTGAAGAGCAGCGAGTCGCCCGGCAGGAAGAAGCCGATGAGAAGTCCGGACTCCGCGAACACGATGACCAGAACACCGATCAGCCCGAAGGTCCCGATCAGATAGTCCGGGTCCAGCCAGCTGGGTCCGAGCGCAAGGGTGGTCACGGGTTCCGGACTCCTGAGTCGTTGGTCGGTCGATCGTCGTTTCGGCGTGGTCGGCCGCGCACAAGCTATCAACGCCTGTAAGGACCCCCAGGTTCCACCTCCCCCGGTACGACACCCCCGCCCCCGCCCCGGCCCCCGCCCGCGACCCACCCCGTACCCGTATCACCCACCCTGCCCCATACGCGCCCGCGCCCGGCTCGGCGGCGGAGCCGGTCAGTCGCCATTCGGCTCGGCCGCGAACATCTGCACCGTGGCCAATTCGTAGACTCGGTGCCCCGAGACCCCCGCGTGTTTGAGGCACCAGACCTGTACCTCATCCGGGATCGGCGCCGCGGCGGAGGCGTCTCCGCACTCCACGCACCTGCCCGTGAAACCCACCGCGTCCGGGTTGGCTGTCAGCCGCCACTCCATGAACCTGTACCGAGCCTTCACCGTCGCCGGCCCTCACTCATGGCTCTCGGCAGGCGATACGGACAGGTCGCCGTCGTCCTGGCCGCCGCCGGACAGGTCGCCGTCGTCACTGGGTACCGGAAGACGTCCGCCCCTGCTGTCGGCGATGCGTAACACGTCACCCAGCACATGTGTGGTCGCCCTGAGCGCCAGCCGGAGCGAGTGCTCCCCGGCCTTGCGATCGTCCAGTACGGCCTTGGCCCCACTGAGCACGTCGGCACCGTCGTCAAGCTGATCCGCCTCGACATCGTCGGCGAGCCTGGACAGCATGCTCTCGGGGTCGCTCGTACTCAGGAAGCACGGCTTGCCCGTCTCGTTCTCCCAGGGCAGCAGCCGCAGCCCGGGGCCAAGAGCCGGTACGTGACGGCGGTCGTAGCTCATCGGGCGACCACCTGGCCGCGACTCGGGCCGGGAAGCGTCAGCGACCGTGAGGGCATTACGTTCATCATGCGTCCACTTTCGCGACTCGAGAGGTGCGTTCCTACCGCGCTCCCGGACCGTTAGGCATGTAGTCGGGTGAGGTCACTGAAGCGTCCCTAACGTCCCAGGGAGTATCCGTGAACGAAGCGTTGCGCCGCGCGATGGCTCAGGCGCACTTGAGCGACCGGCAGCTGGCCGAACGGTGCCATGTCGACGTCAAGACCGTCGGACGGTGGATTACGGATCCCGGGCGCGTTCCCCACGCCCGGCATCGGTGGGCCGTCTGCGAGGCCCTCGGAGAGGAAGAGGCCGCGTTGTGGCCGGCGGCCGCCAAGAAGGCGATCAAAGTCGGCCCGGACCGCGAAGTGGTCTCGGTCTACCCGTTCCGCTCGGGCTGCCCCTCGTCACTGTGGCACTCACTGATCACCAAAGCCGAAGGAGAACTGACCTTCGCCGGGTACACCAATTACTTCCTCTGGCTCGAACAGGCGCGCTTCGGCAAGGTGTTGCGCCGCAAGGCCACACAGGGCTGCCGCGTGCGGTTCCTGCTCGGTGACCCCGGCAGTCGCCTGACCCGGGCGCGCGAAGAGGACGAAGACGTCGCGCTGCCGCTCTCCACGCGCATCCGGGTAACACTCGCCGAATTGGAGAAGATCAAAAGTCAACCGGGCATTGACGCGCGGTACAGCGGCGGGCACGCCTATTTGTCCGTCTTCCGCTTCGACGACGACATGATCGTCACGCCCTTGCTCACTCACGTTGTCGGGCACGATGCCCCCACTCTGCACCTGCGTCGCCTTCAGAATGACGGCCTGTTCGACCGCTTCGCCTCGCACGTCGAGGAGTTGTGGAACAGAGGTACTCCGGTATGGGAAGGGAAAACCAATGGGTAGGCGTGACTACGAGGACGATCCGAACGCCCCCGCAGCGAACAGCCTGGTCCCCGCCGCCTCGGCCGTCGTCGTCGACAGTGGTGGACGTGTCCTGCTTCAGCGTCGGCGCGACAACGGCATGTGGGCGCTCCCCGGCGGCGCCATGCACATTGGCGAGTCGCTGCCGGACTGTGCCGTACGGGAGACCCGCGAAGAGACCGGGGTGGACATCGAGGTGGTCGGCATCGTCGGCACGTACAGCAACCCCGGTCATGTCTTCGCCTACGACGACGGCGAGGTGCGGCAGGAGTTCTCCATCTGCTTCCTCGCCCGCCCGGTGGCCGGGCAGCTGACGGTGTCCGAGGAATCCACGGACGTCGGCTGGTTCGAGCCGGACGAAATCGACGGGCTTCCCATGATCGCGGGCGTCCGCAGACGCGTGAACGACTGGCGGGCCGGCGCCATGCCCGCCACTCGGTGACTCCGACGCACGCGGATCACCGCGAAGCCGCCCGCAGCCGCATCGGCGGGTTGCCGCGTGTACGTACACGCGCCAACCCGCCGGACCTCGCCCGCGCGACGCGTACAGCTCGCCGAGGCCCCGGTGGGTCTCGCCGCGCCGGTGCCCCGCGTGGCCGCGCCCGCTCGGGGAGAGCAGGCCGATCGCGTCGTAGTGGTGCAGCGTGCGCACCGTGACCCGGTACGCGTCCCAGCCTCGGCCCTCACGCGACGTGAGGTGCAAGCGCGGAAACGATGCCTCCTCACTCGCGCGGGTGGCGCTACCGTCGAATCGGGAACATGACCGGCAGCACCACTCGACGATCTTCTCCATGGGAGCAGTCATGGCCGCAGAGGCGCGTATCGAGCACGACGGGCAGGCCACTCCGGAGAACTGGATGTACCCGCCCGAGGACGGCTGGACGTACGACCAGATCAAGGAGTTGGAACTCCCTTTCGACTGGGAGCTACTGGATGGGAACATCGTGGTACGTGGGGCGGCGAAGTGGTGGCACGACCAGGTCAGGGACGAGCTGTACTACGGCTTACGGCGCGCCAGGCGTGCGCCCTATGCGGTCAACGTCGAGCGCTCAACCATCTTCGACGAACACAACGTGCCGAAGCCCGACATCGTCGTCTTCGACAAGACCGGACTCGACATCCGCACGCTGGAGTGCACGCCGGTGGCGAGTGTCGCCCTCGCCATCGAGGTGGTCTCCCCCGGCTCGCGCACCCAGGACCGGTTCCGCAAGCCCGGCATGTATGCCGAAGCCGGCATCGCCTACTACTGGCGCGTCGAGCGTGGTGAGGACGATCTTCCGGTCGTCCACGAGTTCTGGCGTCACCACGAGACTGGCGTATACGTATCGAGCCCCGAACGGCCCACGCACACCGGAAAGCTCATCACCGAGGTGCCCTTCCCCGTCGAGATCGATCTGCACGGGCTGATCGAAGTCTGAGAGGCGCCGCCCGGCGGGCGGTTCGCCTGGTTCGTCCGTATTCTCTCGGGGAGGGCCGTCGCCGCCGTATCCAGCGCCAGGAGAGCCGTCATGCCACTCCACCGAGGAACGGACCGAGCCGCCCACGTGCCCGCCAAGGAGCGGGCCGAGTTGCGGCGGCTGTCGCTGAACCCGTTCTTCGGGGAGGCCGATCCGACCGGTGACATGAACTCGGCGCCGCCCACGCACCGGCTGCCGGACGGCCCCATCGCGCCGGACACCGCGTATCAGCTGGTGCACGACGAGCTGATGCTCGACGGGAACGCGCGGCTCAATCTCGCCACGTTCGTCACGACCTGGATGGAGCCGCAGGCCGGGGTGCTGCTGGCCGAGTGCCGTGACAAGAACATGATCGACAAGGACGAGTACCCCCGCACGGCCGAGCTGGAGCGGCGCTGTGTGGCGATGCTCGCCGACCTCTGGCACGCCCCCGACCCGCCGTCCGCCGTCGGCTGTTCGACCACCGGGTCCAGCGAGGCGTGCATGCTCGCCGGGATGGCGCTCAAGCGGCGCTGGGCCACGCGCAACGCCGACCGCTATCCGGCGACCGCGCGGCCGAATCTCGTCATGGGCGTCAATGTGCAGGTCTGCTGGGAGAAGTTCTGCTCCTTCTGGGAGGTCGAGGCGCGGCAGGTGCCCATGGAGGGCGACCGCTTCCATCTCGACCCCCAAGCCGCCGCGGATCTCTGCGACGAGAACACCATCGGCGTGGTGGCCGTGCTGGGCTCGACCTTCGACGGTTCGTACGAGCCGGTCGCCGAGCTGTGCACGGCGCTGGACGCGCTCCAGGAGCGTACGGGGCTCGATATCCCCGTCCATGTCGACGGGGCGTCGGGCGGCATGGTCGCGCCGTTCCTGGACGAGGATCTCGTCTGGGACTTCCGGCTGCCGCGCGTCTCGTCGATCAACACCTCGGGGCACAAGTACGGGCTGGTCTACCCGGGCGTCGGCTGGGCGCTGTGGCGCTCGCCCGCCGAGCTTCCGGAGGAGCTGGTCTTCCGCGTGAACTATCTGGGCGGCGACATGCCCACCTTCGCGCTGAACTTCTCCCGGCCCGGCGCGCAGGTCGTCGCGCAGTACTACACGTTCCTGCGGCTGGGCAGGGACGGCTACCGGGCCGTCCAGCAGGCGTCCCGCGACATCGCGACGAAGCTGGCGGACCGGATCGCGGCGCTGGGCGACTTCACGCTGCTCACCCGGGGCGACCAGCTGCCCGTGTTCGCCTTCACCACCGCCCCCGGCGTGACGAACTTCGATGTCTTCGACGTCTCGCGCCGGCTGCGCGAACAGGGCTGGCTGGTGCCCGCGTACACCTTCCCGGCGCACCGCGAGGATCTCTCGGTGCTGCGGATCGTCTGCCGCAACGGCTTCTCGGCGGACATGGCCGCGATGCTGCTCGCCGACCTGGAGCACGTTCTGCCGGAGCTGCGGCGCCAGGAACACCCGCTGGACCGGGACAAGTCCGCCGCCACGGCCTTCCACCACTGAGGAGGGACGGGGGACGGGGGGACGGGGACAGGGGTACGGGGAGGGGCGCGCCCCCGCGCACCCGCACCCCCGCCGCCTCAGCGGCTCAGTCCGCCGAACCTCCTTACCGCCAGTGGGAAGAACACCGCCAGCAGCGCCACCGGCCACACCACCGCCAGCAGTTCCGCGTGCCCGGCCGCCCAGGAGCCTTCCGTGGCGGGCGCGTTGCCGAAGAGACCGCGGACGGCCGTGGCGGTCGCCGACATCGGGTTCCACTCCACGAACGCGCCCAGCCAGCCCGGCATCGACTCCGGCGTCGCGAACGCGTTGGAGAGGAAGCCGACCGGCCACACCAGGATCTGTACGGCCTGCACCATCTCGGGCCGGCCCGCCACCAGCGCCAGCTGGATGCCGATCCAGAGCATCGCGAAGCGGAGCAGGAGCAGCAGCCCGAAGGCGCCGAGGAAGCCGGCGGGCCCGGCGTGCCAGCGCCAGCCGATCGCGTAACCGACGCCGGTCAGTACGGTCAGGCCGACCGCCGACTGGAGCATGTCGGCGGCGCTGCGGCCGACCAGGAACGCCGAGGAGGCCATGGGCAGCGAGCGGAAGCGGTCGACGACGCCCTTGTTGAGGTCCTGGGTGACGGCGAGCATGGTCGATTCGAGGCCGAAGGCCATGGTCAGCGCGAGCATGCCGGGGACGAGGAAGTCGACGTACTCCCCCGCGACGCCCCGGCCACCGCCGATCAGGAATCCGAACATCAGCAGCAGCATCACCGGGAAGACCAGCCCGACGACGACCTGGACCGGCTGCCGTGCCCAGCGGGCGAGTTCGCGCCGGGTCATGGTCCAGCAGTCGGTCAGCGCCCGGCCGACGCCGACGCCGCTGACGCCACCGCCCACGCCTACGGAGTCTGTCGTCATGCCGCCGCCCCCTCCTTCTCCTTCGTCCCGCCCGTCAGGCGCAGGAACACCTCGTCCAGCGTCGGCCGCCGCAGCGCGATGTCCGCCGCCTCGATGCCCGCCTCGTGCAGGGCCCGTACGGTCTCGGTGAGCGCCGCCATCCGGTCGGCGGCCGGGGCGCTCAGCAGCCGCCGGTCAGGGTCCGTGGTGACCGCGTGAGCGCCCGCCACGCCCGCCGCGCCCACCTCATCCGCCACGCCCGCCGCGCGCGCCAGCAGCCGCGCGCCGTCCGCGAGCCGGTCCGCGTCGCGCAGGACGACGTCGATACGGTCCCCGCCGGTCGCCTCCTTGAGCGCGTCCGCCGTGCCCTCCGCGACGACCCGGCCGCCGTCGACCACCGAGATACGGTCGGCAAGCTGGTCGGCCTCCTCCAGGTACTGCGTCGTGAGCAGTACGGTCGTCCCTTCGCCCACCAGCGAGCGCACCGCGCTCCACACCTCCGCCCGGCCGCGCGGGTCGAGCCCGGTCGTCGGCTCGTCCAGGAAGAGCACGCCGGGGCCGGTGATCAGCGAGGCCGCCAGATCGAGCCGGCGCCGCATCCCGCCGCTGTACCGCTGGACCGCCTTGCGGCCGGTGCCGGCCAGGCCGAAGCGCTCCAGCAGTTCGTCCGCGCGGGCGCCGGCGCGGCGGGCGCCGAGGTGGTGGAGCCGGCCGAACATCTCCAGGTTCTGCCGCCCGCTCAGGTCCTCGTCGAGCGCCGCCTGCTGCCCGAGGAGGCCGATCCGCCGCCGTACCTCGCGGCTCCGCGTCCGTACGTCGAGCCCGGCCACCCGGGCCGCCCCCTCGTCGTGCCGCAGCAGGGTGGTCAGCACCCGTACGGCCGTGGTCTTGCCCGCACCGTTCGGCCCGAGGAGGCCGTGCACCGTGCCGGCGCGCACCCGCAGATCCAGTCCGTCCAGGGCCCATTTCGCGCCGTACCGCTTCCGTACGCCCGCCATCACGATCACGTCGCCGTAGTCGCCGTCGCCGTCCAAAGCTCGCCCCTCACCGCTCCAGGTAATCAAATTTGACTACTGGCCCGGAAGGGTAACTCCGTCCCACTCATTGGTCAAACTTGATTAGCGACGGTCCCCGTCATGCTCGGTCCCCGTCGCGTACGGGTTCTCCTCGCCCTCGGCGAGCACCCCCACGAACGGCTCGCCCTCCCCCGCGAAGGTGTACGCGCCCGCCTCGATGCGCCCGATCAGGCCCCGTGTCCACGCCGCGCCCGCGTCCGCCGTGTGCACCCACATGTTCATGATCTCGCCGATGTGCCCGAGGGCCTCCGGGCCGTCCTCGGGCACGTAGTGCACGGTCACCGCCGCACGCCACTCCTCGATCGCGGCCACCCGCCTCCCGAGCAGCTCGACCGCCTCGGCGCGCGGCAGGTCGACGAGGAAGCCGATCGCGGCCGAGAGCACGTCCATCTTCTGGTCGTACGAGGTGAGCGAGGCGCGCAGCAGCCGGAAGTACTCCTCGCGGCCGGCCTCCGTGACCTCGTACTCCGTACGAGGCGGACCGCCCGCCGTGCTCGGCGCGACCTCGTGCGCCAGCAGCAGGCCCTGCTTCGCCATCTGCTTCAGTGCGTGGTAGATCGAGCCCGGCTTGGCGTTGGACCACTCGTGGGCGCCCCAGTACTCCAGGTCGTTGCGGACCTGATAGCCGTGCGCGCGCCCGTGCTGACGGACCGCGCCGAGGACGAGCAACCGGATCGCTGACATCGCCCCAGGTTATGGCCCGCGCGCGAGCGGCCGGACGGCGGTCCGCCCCTTCGGACCACCGTCAGAAGGGGAATTCCGTACGTTCGTGCCGCACCGAGATCCACTTCTGTGTGGTGAACGCCTCCACCGACGAGTCGCCGTTGAGCCGGCCCATCCCGGAGAACTTCTCGCCGCCGTAGGCCACCATCGGCTCGTCCTGCACGGTCGAGTCGTTCACATGCATCATGCCGGTCTCGATCCGCTGCGCGAACGCGATACCGCGCTCCACGCGCGCGGTGTGGACGGCGCCGCTCAGTCCGTACGGCGTGTCGTTGGCGAGCCGTACCGCCTCGTCCTCGCCGTCGAACGGGACCAGCAGCACGACGGGCCCGAAGATCTCCTGCCGCAGCAGCGGCGAGTCCGCCGCCAGCCCCGTCAGCACCGTCGGCTCCACCAGATTGCCGCGCGTACGCCCCCGGACGAGCGCGGTAGCGCCCTCCGCGAGCGCCTGGTCCACCAGCGCGGTCAGCGCGTCCGCGTGGGAGCTGTTGATGACCGGGCCGATCTGGGTCGCGGGGTCGCGCGGGTCACCGGTCCTGAGCGCCTTCACCCGCGCCACGAACTTCTCGGTGAACTCCCGCTCGACCGACCGGTCCACGAGGATCCGGTTGGCGGCCATACAGATCTGCCCCTGGTAGAAGAAGCGGCTGTGCACGGCCGCGTCCACCGCGTGGTCGAGCCCGGCCTCGTCGAGGTCGTCCAGCACCACCAGCGCGCTGTTGCCGCTGAGTTCGAGGACGGTCCGCTTGAAGTGGGCGCCCGCGACGGCGCTGACATGGCGGCCGACCCGGTCGGACCCGGCGAACGAGATCACCTTCGGGACGGGGTGCTCCAGCAGCGCGTCACCGATCTCCGCGATGTCCGTGACCACCACGTTGAGCAGCCCGGCGGGCAGTCCCGCGTCCTCGAAGAGCTTGGCTATGAGTCCGCCGCCGATGACGGGCGCGTTCTGGTTGGGCTTGACGACGACCGCGTTGCCGAGCGCCAGCGCGGGCGCCACCGACTTGAGCGTCACCAGGAACGGGAAGTTGAAGGGGCAGATCACTCCGACGACGCCCACCGGCAGCCGGTAGACGCGGTTCTCCCGGCCGTCCACCGGGGACGGCAGGATCCGGCCCTCGGAGCGCAGCGCCAGCTGTACGGCCTCGCGCAGGAACTCCTGGGCGGCCCGTACCTCGTACAGCGCCTTGCGCCGCGTACCGCCCAGTTCGTCGATGATCGCCTCGACGATGGGTTCGGTGTGCTCCTCGACCAGCCGCAGCACCCGCTCCAGTACGTCCCTGCGGGTGTACGGATTGGTCTCGGCCCAGGCCCGCTGCGCGCGTTCGGCGGCGCGGTACGCCTCGTCGACCTCGAGCGCGGTGGCGACCGTGATGGCGGCGAGCTTCTCCCCGTTGTACGGGTTGAAGTCGATGATGTCCCACGAGCCGCTGCCGGTCCGCCACTCGCCGTCGATGTACTGATGGGCCAGGTCGGTGAAGTAGGACATGCGATCCCTTACTGCGGGTGCTACAGGCGCAAACTCCTGATGTCTGGTCATCGTACTGATGCCTCAGATCAATTGGAGCAATCCGCGGAGGACATCTCGGCTCTCCTCAGGACCCGGACTGTCCTCCTGGAGCCGCGCCATCACCCGCTCGTACTGCCCGACCTCCTCGCGCTTGTCCAGATACAGCGCGCTGGTCAGCTGCTCCAGGAAGACGACGTCGGAGAGGTCCGACTCGGGGAAGCTCAGCATGGTGAACGCGCCGCTCTCGCCCGCGTGCCCGCCGAAGCTGAACGGCATCACCTGGAGCGTGATGTTCGGCTGCTCGGAGATCTCGATCAGATGCTTCAACTGCCCCCGCATGACGGCACGGTCGCCGTACGGGCGGCGCAGCGCCGCCTCGTCGAGGATGGCGTGGAACCGCGGCGCCCGCTCGGAGACGAGCACCTTCTGCCGCTCCAGCCGCAGCGCGACCCGGCGTTCGACCTCGGCACAGGGCGCGTCGGGCTGGCCGCGGGTGACGACGGCGTGCGCGTACGCCTCGGTCTGGAGCAGTCCGTGCACGAACTGCACCTCGTAGATGCGGATCAGCGAGGCGGCGCCCTCCAGACCGATGTACGTCTGGAACCAGCCGGGCAGCACATCGCCGAAGCTGTGCCACCAACCCGCGACGTTCGCCTCCCGGGCCAGCCCGAGAAGGGCCGCGCGCTCGCCCTCGTCGGCCACCCCGTAGAGGGTCAGCAGGTCCTCGATGTCTCTGGCCTTGAAGCTCACCCGTCCCAACTCCATGCGGCTGATCTTGGACTCGGATGCGCGGATCGAGTAGCCGGCGGCTTCACGTGTGATGCCGCGCGTCTCGCGCAGCCGCCTCAGTTGTGAGCCCAGCAAGATGCGCCGCACCACGGAACCGCCCGATTCGGCTGCGGTCACGTCTCCAACCCTCCCCATCGCATGTGGTTCCCCTCGGAGCACCCCCGGACTCCAAGAGCCGGATTCTGCCATCAAAACGCTTCAGCCCGTACTCATTCGATTACGGAAATAAGAAGGCTTTGCGGAGAGAGCAAAACTGGTCACGGGAAGAAATGACCAAGAACCACCACGGGAGGGGTGAAGTCCGGCGCGTGCACGTGCATCTGCCCTTGCATCTGCCGTGCGCATTCGGAACCATGGGCCTCGCGCACCTGCGTGTTCGTTTCGTGATTGACGTGTTGTGACGCTGGACCACCGCAGTATCGCTACGGCCGCGAATCCCGGGAGTGCCTCGCATGGGGATGAATGGATCGACCATGCTGGAGCCGTTAAGGCGGGGACTGCCCCCCATCGACCCGGCGGCTGCGGCAGGCGCTGTCTCGTGCGCCCTGCCCCCCCGCTACGAAGCGGTGCGCGGGGCACGGCAGTTCACCAGGACCACGCTGTCCCAGTGGGAGCTGTCCGAGCGCTTCGACGATGTCGCGCTGGTCGTCTCCGAGCTGGTCACCAACGCGCTGCGGCACGCCCTGCCGGCCGACACCCCGCGTGACCCGCACGAGGCTCCGGTACGGCTGCATCTGATGCGCTGGTCGTCCCGGCTGATCTGCGCGGTACGGGACCCCAGCCACACGAGTCCGGCGACGCGGGAGGCCGACGAGGACTGCGCGGCGGAGTCCGGGCGCGGGCTGTTCCTGGTCGAGTCGTTCAGTGACACCTGGGGCTGGCACCCACTGGCGGGATCACTGCACGGCAAGGTGGTCTGGGCGCTGTTCCGGATCCAGCAGGACTGAGACAGGACAGACAGAACCGGAAAAAGTACCGGCCGGTCCGCGTGGACCGGCCGGTACTTTTCGTTGGCCCAGACCTTTTCGGCCATGAGTACACGGAAGATTGACCGAAAACACCCCACCGAAAGGTCAACTCGGGGCGGTGCCAGGTGGTCGACGTCAGGCGATCGGCGCCGGACGGTCGACGTCGGGCAGTCGGCGCCGGACGGTCAGCGCCGGATGGTCAGCGCCGGATGGTCAGCGTCAGGTGGTCGACGCCAGGTGGTCGAACTCCCCGGCCTTGGCGCCGATCAGCATCGACTCGATCTCGGCACGGGTGTAGACGAGTGCGGGACCCTCGGGGTGGCGTGAGTTGCGTACCGCCACCTCTCCGCCGGGCAGCTTGGCGAACTCCACGCAGGAACCCTGGGAGTTGCTGTGCCTGCTCTTCTGCCAGACGACTCCGTGAAGCTCTGTGGCCGCTATGCCGTTGTACACGTGGTGCACAGGACGCTCCCCGAGTTGCAAGGTGCAGGTGTCAACTGTCTCGGATCATAGCTGTGTTTCATGTGCGGATGCATGAGCAAATGCACGTGCACGCGGGGTGTTCCCTTGGTTACAGACGCACCCGCGCAAACCCTCTCTTATAGAAGAGACGCGTTCGGCGGCCATCTGGATGCGTCCGGCGTCCGGTATTCGGGTTCCGGGGTCTCGGGTCCGGGGCCGGGGCCAGGGCCGGATGGGGGGTCAGACCTCCAGGAGGGCGTCGAAGGCGGGCGGCAGACGCTTCCAGGCGGTGCGGCCAGCGGTGTACTCGGCATCGGTGAGCAGGCAGGAGTCGAGGAGCCGCCCGATCTCCTCACGGTCGAGGCCGGGCGAGGTGAAGACCAGGTGCTGGCACCGGTCGCCGTGCTGGGGGTCCCAGTCGAGCGCGGCGGCGGCCCGGCGCACCGGCGGGACCGTCTCCCACGCCGCGTCCGGCAGCGACGCGAGCCAGGGGCCGAAGCTCTCCACGCAGAGGGCGCCGCCGGCCGCGTCCCAGTGGAGCAGGGTGTCGGGGCGGTCGGCGAGCCAGAAGCGGCCCCGGCTGCGGGCCGCGGCGCAGGTCAGATCCTCCAGCGCCTGATAGAGCCGCTCGGGGTGGAAGGGCCGGGCGCGGTGCCATACGTACGTACCGACCCCGCACTCGTCGGCGTCCTGCGGCAGCAGCGCGCAGGCGGGGTGCTGCCGGGCGGCTGCGGCCTCGACGTCGAACCCGGCGAAGGCGGCGACGGCCAGCTCCTCACCCGCTATCTCCATCTGCCGTGCGGTGGGGTGCAGTTGGGCGAGGAGCGCGCGGTCCTCGTCGTCCGCGAGCGGGCTGTCGGCGAGGGCGAGCACCGGCGCGTACTCCAGCTGCCGGGCCCAGGTGTCGGCGACCGTACGCCGGTCGGTGGCCGCGGCGGCCAGTCCGGCGTCGGCGAGGTCGTCGCCGTTGCCGAGGTACGGGAGGAGCAGCGCCGGGTCGACGGCGGTCACGACCGCGCTGACGGCCAGCCGTTCGCCGTGCGCGGCGACGACCTCGGCCATCGCCCGGGGCTCGACGGAGTCCCACAGTTCGACGATGGCGAGCCGCGTCGTACCGTCGTCCGCGAGCCGGCTCAGCTCGGGTACGAGGTCCTCGCGCAGCGCGCAGCAGGCACAGTCGTTGACGAGCGGCGCCTCTCCTTCGGAGAGGCGTCCTGTGGCGTCGCGGACGGTACGGACGACGGTGCCGCGTGCGGCGGTCGACAGGTCGTGGTGGAGGGCGACGCTGCCCGGCACGGTGGCGAGCAGCCGCCGTACGGCCGCCTCGCGGGCGTCGGAGTGCAGGCCGCAGACGATCGCGACGGGCAGTCTGCCGCCGAACCGCCCGCTCACGGCCGGGCCTCGCCGGGACCGGCCTCGGGCGTACGGGCCTCGGACGTACGGGCCTCGGGTGCGCGGGCCTCGGGTGCGCGGCGGCCGTAGCGGCGTTCGAAGCGCTCGACGCGGCCGGCGGTGTCGAGGACGCGCGCCGTGCCCGTGTAGAACGGGTGGCTCGCCGAGGAGATCTCGACGTCGATGACGGGGTAGGTGGCGCCGTCCGCCGCCCAGACGACCGTCTTCTCGCTGGTGGCGGTCGACCGGGTGAGGAAGGCGAAGCCGGCCGCCTTGTCGCGGAAGACGACGGGCCGGTACGCGGGGTGGATTGCGGGCTTCATCTGCTGCTGGTTCCTTCGGTTCGTTCTCTCGGCCGGTTCGTTCTCTCGGCGCTTCGTTCTGTCAGCGCTTCGTTCTGTCAACGCTCTTCGCGGAAGTCGACATGGCGGCGGACGACCGGGTCGTACTTGCGCAGCGTCATCCGGTCGGGGTCGTTGCGGCGGTTCTTGCGGGTGACGTAGGTGAAGCCGGTGCCGGCGGTGGAGCGGAGCTTGACGATCGGGCGTAGTTCGTTGCGGGCCATGTGGTTAGTATATGGAAATGGTTTCCATTTCCAAAGAGAGGGGTGTGTGACCTTGTCCGCCCACTGCCAACTGACCGGGGCCGAGCCCGGATTCGGCAACAAGATCTCCCACTCGCACCGGCGCACCTCCCGCCGCTTCGACCCGAACATCCAGCGCAAGCGCTACTGGCTGCCGAGCGAGGGCAGGCATGTGCGCCTGACCCTCAGCGCCAGGGCGATCAAGACGATCGACGCGATCGGCATCGAGGCCGCCGTCGCCCGGATCCGGGAGCGCGGGGTGAAGGTCTGATGGCGAAGAAGAGCAAGATCGTCCGCAATGAGCGGCGCAAGGAGATCGTCGAGCGGTACGCGGCGCGCCGCGCCGAGCTGAAGGAGATACTGCGGCTCCCCGGCACCCCCGAGGCGGAACGGATCGCGGCGGAACGGGAGTTGCGGCGCCAGCCGCGCGACGCGAGCGCGACCCGGGTCAGGAACCGCGACAGCGTGGACGGGCGTCCTCGTGGACATCTCAGGAAATTCGGCCTCTCCAGGGTCCGGTTGCGCGAGCAGGCGCACGCCGGTTTCCTCCCGGGGGTGCGGAAATCGTCCTGGTAGTTTGACCGCGTTCGGTGACTGACAAGGGGGACTTGATCGTGCGGAAGCTGGTACGGACGGGCGGGGCCGCGGCCGGGGCCGTCGCACTCGCGCTCGCGCTCGCCGCGTGCGGTGGGAGCGGCGACGACAGCGGCGACTCGGGCAAGGACAAGGCCGGGGCGAGCGCGTCCGGCGGGACGGGCGGCTCGGGTTCCGGTTCGAGTTCCGGTTCTGGTTCCGGTTCGGACGCCGCGAGCGTGGACGGCTCCTGGGCGGCCATCACCGACGGCAAGCCCGTCGCCATGTCGGTCAAGGACGCACAGATCACGCTGGCGGTCGAGGGCCATGCCTGTACGGGCGCGGTGAAGGAGATGAGCGGCACCTCTATGCTCTCCCTCGTCTGCGCCGACGGCTACAAGGACCGCACGATGGGCACGATCGAGTCGAACGACGGCACGAACCTGGTGGTCGCCTGGAGCGGCGGCCCCAAGGACACCTTCATGAACGCCGACAAGGGCGCGCTTCCTTCGGGTCTGCCGACGGAGCTGCCGGAGGGCTTCCCGACGGCGCTGCCGGGGTCCTGAGGCGTCGCGGACCGCCGCAGCCGGCCCGTCAGCGGCGGTCCGGCCCTCGTTCCGCTTCCGCTTCCGCTTCCGGTTGTGGTTCTGATTCCGGTTCCGGTTCCGGTTCCAGCGCGCGCGACAGCTGCTCCAGCGCGTCGAGCAGCAGGCCGGCGCCGCTCCGTACCAGCGTCGGATGCGGTGAACTCGCGGACGGGGCGGGGTCGTCCCAGCGGTCCAGCGCGTCCCGTACCGCGTCCCAGCGCGGGACGCGGCCGTCCCGTACCGCCTTCGCCCCGCGCTCCGTGGCGTGCCGCAGCGCCTCGGCCAGCCCGGCCGCCGCCGGTACGGGCGCGGCGCCGCGCTCGGGGAGGTGCGCCTCCAGCAGCATCGCGACGCGGGCGAGCTGGGCGAGCGCGTCGTCCGCGGCGTCGGCGGCCTCGGGCGACAGCCCCCGGTGCCGTACCGGTTCGTGCGTGGCGCGCGCCTCGGCCGCGTGCCAGGCGATACGGGCCTCGCGGCTCGCCAGCAGGGTCTCGCGTACGTCGGGGCCCGCCCGGCCTGCGGAGGGCCCGGTGGGTCGGGCGTAGTGCGCGACGACCGCCGCGGCGTAACGCCCGTCCGTGACCAGCCAGTCGGCGAGGCGGGCGCGCAGCCGCGGGGTCTCCCAGGCCGGGTAGACGGCGTACGCGGCCATGGCGAGCAGCCCGCCGAGGAGGGTGAGCAGCACCCGGTCCCTCACGGTCTGGGTCACGCCCTCGCCCGCCGTGTCGAGCAGGAACACCACGTACGCCGAGACGAAGACCTGGCTGATGGCGTAACCGGTGCGCAGCAGCAGGTACATCAGCCCCGCGCTGAGCACGGCGAGGGCGACGGAGACGGCGGAGCCCGGGTGGGTGGCGTGCACGATGCCGGTGGCCAGGACGACGCCGACGAGGGTGCCGCCGAAGCGCGCCACGGAGCGCCCGTAGGTCTGGGAGAAGTCGGGGCGCATCACCATGACGACCGTCATCGGCGCCCAGTAGCCGTGGCCGAGGGGCAGCGCGGCGCCCAGGACATAGCCGACGGAGGTGACGGCGCAGACCCGTACGGCGTGGCGCAGGATCGGTGACTCGTGGTGCAGCTCGGCGCGTGCGGAGCGCAGGGCTAGCGGCAGGAGCCGCCAGAGGCCGGGGCGGGCGCGGTGGGCGACGGCGGGCGCGGTGGCCGCGGTGGCCGCGTGCTCTCGGCTCTCGCGGGCGGCCGGGTGGTCGCGGGCGGCCGGGTGCTCGCGGGCGGGCGAGTGCTCGCGGGCGGCAGGGTGTTCCGCCGCGTCGACGACCGCGTCGAGCAGCGGGGCGAGCCGGTTCGCCGCGCGGCGGGCCGGGCCGGTGAGAACGGTCTCCGTGTCGGGGGTCCGGAGCGCGGCGATCGCGGCCGGGGCGAGATGGACGGGCGCGCCGCCCCTGACGGCCCGGGCGGTGGAGTCGAGTACGGAACCGGCGGCGGCGAGGAGCTCCCGTACCCGGTCGCGTTCGGGCCCCTCGGCGGCGGCCCCGAACGCCGGATCGGCGAGCGAGGCGAGTACGGGCCTGATCCGCTCGGCGAGCCCGCGCGCGCCGTGCAGTTCGGCGGGGCGGCGGCGGGCCTCCCGCGGGGTGACGGCGGCGGCGCTGCGGGCCGCCATCAGCGGCTCGGGGTCGAACGGCGCGGTCGGGTCGTGGCGCAGCCGCCGGGCGTAGTCGCCCATGGCGGCGAGGGCGTCGGCGAGCGCGTCGCGCTGGAGGCCCCAGGGCCGTACGGGGAACAGCACGATCATCGCGGCCTGGACGAGACCGCCCGCCGCGATCACGGCGGCGTGGCCGGCGGCGGCCATGACGGAGGTGGGCAGCGTGACGGTCACCAGCATGATCGCGACGTTCGACGACGCGATCACGCCGACGGCGGGACCGGCGGTCCAGGCGAGCCCGGAGAGAAACGTCCAGACCGCAAGGAGCAGCAGGAACAGCCCGGAGTGCGCGCCGGTGAGATAGCCGAGGAACGTACTGACGGCCAGGCTGGCCCCCGAGGCGAGCGCGAGCACGGGCCGGGGCCGCCAGCTCCGCTGGAGCGTGGCGATCCCCGCCTGGAACGCGCCGAACGCCCCGCTGACCGCGACGGCGGGCCCGAACAGCGCGAACGCCACCCCCACCACCACCGCCAGCCCGGCGGCCCCCCGCACCGCGACCCACGGCTCAAGCCGCCGCCGCTCGACCTTGAGCCCAGAACGCGCGGTCTCCTTCAACGCCCGGAGCCAGCCAGCAGAGCTCATGGGGTGAGCGTAGCGAGACAAACGGGACGGAACGCCGAGACCTGCCCGGTGCGGGTGGGCGGCGCGGCGCGGCGCGGGCGCGGCGCCGCGGAAGCCGACGGGCGCGGCGTTGGCCGCGGCGCGGAGGCCGGGCGAGCGCGGGCCGCAGGCGCGGCGCGGGGCGCGACCGCACCGTGGCCGAGAGGCACGTGCCAACGCGGCGCGGACACAAGAGGCGCGCAGGCGCGGCGCAGGGCGCAGGCGCGCACCGGCCGCCTCGCGGCTCGTGGCCGAGAGGCACGTGCCAACGCGGCGTGGGCACAGGCGGCGCGTTGGCGCGGCGTGCTGCGGGGCGCGGAGCGCGAGCGCGCCCCGGCCGCCGCGCGGAGCCGCGCGGCTCGCGGCCCTGACGCACGCGCCAACACGGCGCGGCGTGGTGCGGGGGCCGCACCCGGTCAGTTCGGCGGGGCGCCGTGCGGGCCCACGCGGGGCAACCGACGCGGAGCGCGGTCGGCGGCACGGGCCGACGGGCACGGCGCAGAGACCGCGCGCACGCCTGCGGCGCCGACAGGCGCGGCTCGCGACCGCACCGGGCGGGGACGTTGGCCCGATATGACGGCCGCCGGCGCGGCGCGGCAGTGCAGGCGCGCCCGCATCGGCAGCCGGAGCACAGGTCGACGGGCACGGCGCCGCGACCGCGCGCGGGCCTGCGGCACCGACGGGCGCGGCTCGCGACCACGCCCGGCCGGGCCGCAGGCACTGCGGGCCAAGCACCGTGGACACGACACGACACGGCGCCCGTCCGGCGCGGCGCGACCGTACCGGGCCGTGCGGCGTGCGGCGTGCGCCGTCAGGGGCGTGGGCGGAGGCGGCCTCGGGTCGGCTTGCCCGTCGTGTTGTCCGGGGTTACCCGGGCCGCGTCCGCCGCCGAGGTGCCGTGGGTCCAGCCGTCGAGGTCGGTGGCCGCGCGGACGCGGGTGGCGACGGTCTTCGGGAACATCCGGTCCGTACGGCCGGCCACGGCCGTTTCGCGGGCGGCCAGTACGGGCAGCAGGCCGGGGTGGTCCGCGGTCGCGTCGTGCGACTGCTCGCGCGTGGCCAGCGCCAGCCGTTCGCCCAGGCGGTGGGCGTAGGCCAGCAGGAACGACTGGCGGAAGGTCTTGGTCCGCCGGCGCCCGGCCGCGCGCTGCTCCGCCTCCGCACGGGTCATCGCGGACATGCCCTGGACCAGCAGCGACGTGAACAGCAGCTCCGTACCCGCCAGGTCGGGACCGAAGCCGACGACCACCGAGAAGCCGTACGCGTCGTGCCACACCGCGCGGCAGCGGTTCGCCGAGGCGACGGCGTCGAGCAGGATCGCCTTGGCCGTCTCGTACGGCGCGTCCACGCCGATCCGGCACGCGCCGGGCACATCGCCCCGCTGGGTACGGTCGGCGAGCACCGCCTCGTCGATGCTGTGCCGCGCCATCAGCTCCTGCGCCTTCGCGGTGAGCGCCTCCGCCTCCGGCGGGTAGGCCGTCGCCTCCGCCTTCGCCAGCAGCGCCCGGATCCGGGTGAGCATGCGCGGCTCGCCGTCCTCGGGGAGCGGCAGCAGCTCCGTGCCGGGGACGGGGCCGACCGGTTCGATCGCGGGCAGCCGGGCGAGCAGCAGGTACAGCTCCAGCACGGCGGTCGCGTACGAGAAGCGGTCGGCCCGGTACGGCTTCCCCCCGGCGCCCCCGCCCGCACCCCCACCCGCGCCGCCGCCTGCGACCGGGTCCGCGACCGCGTCCGCCAGCTCCGCCAGCTGCGCCGACCACCGCGGCGGCAGCCGCTCGTACCGCCGCGTCTCCCCGGCTATCAGCCCCGCCAGCAGCCGTACGTGCGGATCGCGCAGGTCCCGGCGGACGAGCCGGACCACATCGGCGGGCTGCCAGCCGCGCTCCCAGGCCAGCCGCACGAACCGCTCGCCGTGCCGCCGCAGTTCGTCGTCGGCGGACGGGTCGGCGGCGAGGAGGGAGGCGCCGGTGTCGGTGGACTCGCCGGCGAGCACGGAGGCGAGCGCCCGCTCCACGGTGCCGCTCATGCGGCAGCCTGCCCACGTACACGTACACGTTCGCGCTTCATGTCTCCGATGATCTCAGGTGCGGGCCGACCCCCATCCACTTGTCCACAGGCTGTGGATTACCGTGGCCGTTCGCGACGACCCGAACCGTGACGAGGGGGCCCCATGGGCGAGAACAAGCAGCGGATGCTGGCCGGCGAGTGGTACCTCCCGGACGACGAGGAACTCACCGCGGACTCCGAGCGCCGCTTCGCGCTCTGCGCCGCGTACAACGCGAACGGCGGCGCCGCGCGCGCCGACCGGGCCGCGATCCTCGCGGAGCTGCTGGGTTCGGTGGACGAGAGCGTCAGCATCCGGCCGCCGTTCCAGTGCGACTACGGCACCTACATCAGCATCGGCGCCCGTACGTTCGTCAACTTCAACGCGGTCTTCCTCGACGCCGCGCCGATCACCATCGGCTCCGACGTCCAGATCGGGCCGAACGTCCAGCTCCTCACCCCCACCCACGAACTCGGCACGGAGCGCCGCCGCGCGGGGTGGGAGCGGGCCTCGCCGGTGACGATCGGCGACAACGTCTGGCTGGGCGGCGGCGTGATCGTCTGCCCGGGCGTCACCATCGGCGCGAACACGGTGGTCGGCGCGGGGTCGGTGGTGACGAAGGACCTGCCGCCGGGTGTCCTGGCGGTGGGAAACCCGGCGCGGGTGATTCGGCGGCTGGAGGGTTGACGGTCGCCCTCCAGCCGCGGGCAGCCGGCAGCCGGCGGGTTGACGGCGATCCGTTTGACGGCGATCCGTCAGACGTCGGACCGGCAGGGCACGAACTCGCACCACACCACCTTCCCCCGGCGCCGCCCCGCGTGATCGCCCCAGTCCGCGGCCAGGGCCGTGACCAGCAGCAGGCCACGCCCCTCCTCCGCCTCGGCGGCGGTCTCCGCGTCGACCGCCTCGATGCCCGTGGGCCACCTCGGCGGCGTACGGGAGGGGTCGGCGACCTCGACCCGCAGCCGGTCACCCGCCCGCAGGAGGGTGAGGGAGACCGGGCCGCGGATACAGCCGCAGAGGCAGACCCCGTGCCGCACCGCGTTGGTGACGAGTTCGCTGACGGCCAGTTCGACGGCCGCCGCCAGCTCGCCGTCCACGCGGCGGAGCGCGAGGACCTCGCGGGTGTGGTGGCGGGCCCTGGGGGCAGCCTCCGGCCGGTGCGGCAGCGGGATCCTGGTGAGGGGCAGCCAGGACCCCCGACCGGGGTCGTAGACGTCGTGCGCAAGTCCACTGTCAGTGAGCATCGTTACTCTCGGACATCAATAGGTCACCGAAAGCAACCCATGGTGCCCGAGAGGAGCGTCGTCATGCCACATCCCCGGTCCCGGGCCCTGTCGGATCGGCCGGATCCGAGCGATCCGCCACGCCGGGCGGCCGGTCGCGCGGTCCGCGCCGAATCCGCCGATTCAGGGCGTGATCACCAGTTTTCCGTTTCCGTGTCCCTCCTCGCTCGTCTCCTGGGCCGCCGCCGCCTCCGCGAGCGGGAACGTCCGTGCGATCTGTACCCGGAGCGTTCCGGCCGCCGCCAGCCGGGCGTTCTCGGCGAGATCCGCGCGCATCTTCTCCGGCGGCGTACCGCCCGAGGAGAACGTCACACCCAGCTCCTGGGCGGCCATGTCGGCGATGGTGACGATGCGGTCCGTGGTGCCGCCGCGCAGCTCGATCGAGTCGGGCAGCGCGCCCTTGCCCGCCGCGTCGAAGACGGCGTCCACGCCCTGGGGCGCGACGGCCCGCACCCGCGCGACGAGCCCGTCGCCGTACGCCACCGGGACGGCGCCGAGGGAGCGCACGTACTCGTGGTTGCCGGGCGACGCCGTGCCGATCACGGTCGCGCCGCGCGCCACCGCGAGCTGGGCGGCCATCGCGCCGACGGCACCCGCGGCGCCGTGCAGCAGCAGGGTCTCGCCGTCCCGGACGCCGAGGGCGTCGAGCACCCGTACGGCGGTCTCCCCGGCGACCGGCAGCGCCGCGGCCTCGGCCCAGCCAAGACCGGCCGGCTTGGCGGTGACGTTCTTGGCGAGGGCGTACTGCGCGTAGGAGCCGGTGGCGGACCAACCGAGCACCTCGTCCCCGACGGTGAGGTCGGTGACGCCCTCACCGACCTCGTCCACGACCCCGGCGAACTCGGAGCCCGGCACGGCGGGCAGCGGGGTCGGGAAGGCCTGCTCCATCCACCCCCGGCGGATCTTCCAGTCGATCGGGTTGACGCCCGCCGCCCGCACGGCCACCCGGACCTGGCCGGGCCCCGGGTGCGGCTCGGCGGTCTCCTCGGGCCGCAGGACCTCGGGTCCGCCGAACTTGTCGAAAACGATCGCGCGCATAGCAGCCTCCATGGCTGTCCGTCGGTGCGTTTCGTGGTGCGCCGGGCGTACACGCTCCCGGCTCCGGAGCCGATCTTCCCGGTGGCCGGCCCCGCCCGCCTCCCGGACAACTCCACCTGTCCGAAAGATCTTCCCGCCGGCCGGCGGCCCGCGTCGGCGGTCACTGTCGGACCCCGCTGCGAGACTCGGGTACATGACCGAACGATGGGCGGTGGCCCCGGTGGAGGGAGACGGGGCGCTGCTGGCTCCGCTGGGCGCGGACGGGGCGCCGACCGGGCCCGTGGTGCGGGCGGGCGATCTCGTCGCGGCGGTCCGGGAGCGGGCGCCGGAGGTCGGGCGGTGGGTGTGGCGGTCGACGTCGGAGGTGTATCCGAGGCTGCTGGCGGCGGGGGTGCGGATCGAGCGGTGTTACGACATCGAGGCGAGCGAGCTGCTGCTGCTCGGCCACGAGGGACGCCTCGGGGAGCCGCGCTCGGCCGCCGCGGCCTGGGCCCGCCTGCGGAACGCGCCGGTGCCGCCCGACCCGCCGCCGAGGGTGGCGGTGCCCGGCTCGCAGTCCTCGCTCTTCGAGCCGCACGCGGGGGCGGGACTGCCGTTCGAGGCGCTGCTGGAGGTGTACGCGGAGCAGGAGCGCCGCCACGACGCCGCCGAACACCCCGGCCGGATGCGGCTGCTCACCGCGTCCGAGTCGGCGGGGATGCTGGTGGCCGCCGAGATGCACAGGGCGGGGCTGCCGTGGCGGGCGGACATCCACCGGGAGGTGCTGCGCGAGCTGCTCGGCGAGCGGTACGCGGGCGGGGGCGAGCCGCGCCGGCTGGCCGAGCTTGCGGACGAGGTGTCGGCGGCGTTCGGGCGCCGGGTGCGGCCGGATCTGCCGGCGGACGTGATCAAGGCGTTCGCCGGGGCCGGCATCAAGGTGAGGTCGACGCGGCGCTGGGAGCTGGCGGAGATCGACCACCCGGCGGTGGAACCGCTGATCGCGTACAAGAAGCTGTACCGGATCTGGACGGCGAACGGCTGGAGCTGGCTCCAGGACTGGGTGCGGGCGGGCCGCTTCCGCCCCGAGTATCTGCCGGGCGGTACGGTCTCCGGCCGCTGGACGACCAACGGCGGCGGGGCCCTCCAGATCCCCCGGGTGATCCGGCGCGCGGTCGTCGCCGACGAGGGCTGGCGGCTGGTGGTGGCCGACGCCGACCAGCTGGAGCCGCGCGTGCTGGCCGCGATCTCCCGCGACCCCGGGCTGATGGAGGTCGCGGGGCACGAGGGCGATCTGTACACGGCGCTCTCCGACCGCGCCTTCTCCGGCGACCGCGACCACGCGAAGCTCGCGCTCCTCGGCGCGATCTACGGACAGACGTCCGGCGACGGCCTGAAGAACCTGGCGGCGCTGCGCCGGAGGTTCCCTTCGGCCATCGCGTACGTGGACGACGCTGCGCGGGCGGGCGAGGAGGGCAGGCTCGTACGGACCTGGCTGGGCCGTACGAGCCCGCGCGCGGCGGGCGCGGAGGACGCCGACGAGGCGGGCATCCCCCAGGAGCCGGGGGCCGGACCGGGCGCGGGGCCCGAGTCGGGCGACCGGGCCCGCGGCCGGTTCACCCGTAACTTCGTCGTCCAGGGCAGCGCGGCCGACTGGGCGCTGCTGATGCTGGCCGCGCTGCGGCGCGCCACCGCCGGGCTCCGGGCCGAGCTGGTCTTCTTCCAGCACGACGAGGTGATCGTGCACTGCCCGGCGGAGGAGGCCGAGGAGGTGGCGCGGGCGATCGCGGCGGCCGGGGAGCTGGCCGGCCGGATCGCCTTCGGGGAGACGCCGGTGCGGTTCCCGTTCACGACGGCGACGGTGGAGCGGTACTCCGACGCGAAGTGAGTACGGCGGGCGAGGCCCGGCCCCGCGCCGCCCTCCCCTGCCGCCCTACGCCGCCGTCCTACCCCGCCGTCCACTTGTCGCTGGTCGCGATCGCGGCGAGCTGCTTCATGGTGAGCGCGGGCTCGGCGCGGCTGGGCGCGCTCTGCTGGTCACCGGAGTTGAAGGCGGAGACGACGACCCGGAGCCCGTCGGTCCTGAGCGTGTCCACGGTCCACATCACCGCGCCCGCCACGTCCTTGTCGCCGCCCGAAACCTCCTCACGGAGCAGCGTTCCGTCCGGCAGCGTGGTGGGATCGCCGCCGAAGAGCGCGCCCCGCAGATGCTCGCTCCGGGGCTGCACATTGATCTGGACGAGGCTGCGGCCCCTGCCGTCGTCGACCACGAGATACCCGTACTCGCCCCCGCCGTCCTGGCCGTCCTGTCCGACCACCTTCAGCCCGGCGGGCAGCAGTGAGCGCATGACCTTGGCCACGTCCACCGTGCTCTCCGGAACGTCGGGACCGGGGTCGGAACCGTCGCCGCCCGGCGACGGCGCGGGCAGGGTGTCCAGATGCCCGCGCCACGCGTCCGACGTGACCAGCGCCCGCAGCCGCGCCGGATCCAGCGGCGGTTCGGCGCGGGACACGGCGGCGCCCTTCTCGGCCGGGGCGTTGTACTCGTTCGCCTCGATCACGTGGCCGTCCGCCGTCCGCAGCACGGCCCGCCACACCTTGGTCTTCTCGCGCAGGTCCGCGTACACGTTCCCCTGGAAGATCATGAGCCGGCCGCCGTCGGACAGCTCCGTGCTGGTGCAGGCGGCGTTCGGCACGTGGAGCCGGTCGGGGCAGCCCGCCGGGTCTTCCGTACGGAAGGAGCCGGACGTGCCGAGCGCGACGGAGACTTCAGCGGCGCCGTCCCCGTCGTCGAAGACACCCCGCACGTTCAGTCCCTGGCTCTCGCTCACCTCGATCCCGGTCAGCGTCCCGTCCGGCAGCAGCGTGGCCAGGGTCGCCGCCAGGTCGTCGCCGGCCACCGCCTTCGGTCCTGTGATCAGATCCGCGCCCTCGTCCGCCCCCAACGACACGGTGTGCGTCGTACCGCCCGGCGGTCCGCCGCCGTATCCGCCGGCCAGCCCCGCGGCGGCCAGGGCGAACACACCCCCCGCCGCGACGGCCGTACGCCGTCGGGCGCGTCGGCGGCGACCGCGCGCGACTCCGGCGTCGACCAGCGCGGAACGGTCCGCCGGGGCGAAGGTGTCGCCGGCGCGGCGGAGCGCCTTGCCGAGTTCGTGCTCGAACGGGTCGAACCGGTCGGGCGGGTCTTCAAGAGTCTGGTTCGAGGGCATGGTCGACCCCGCTTCCTGCTTGTCTACCGGGAAGAACCGGAAAGAATCGGATGCTGAAGGGGAGGAGAGAGGGAGAGGGAGAGGCAGAGCGAGGAGCACGCCGGGAGGGGCGTCAGCGGTCGGCCAGCTCCACGAATCTGCCGCCCAGTTCCTCGCGCAGCTTCGCGAGCGCCCGCACCGATCGGGTGCGTACGGCGGCGGAGCTGGAGTTCATCGCGTCGGCGGTCTCCTCGACGCTGCGGTCCTCCCAGTACCGCAGCACCACCACCGCGCGGTCCTTGGCCGCGAGCCGGCCGAGCGCGGTGAGGAGCGCGACCCGCAGCGCGGGATCGTCGGCCGCCTCCCCGACGGTGTCGGGGAGCACGCCCAGGGGCCGTTCGGTGGCCGAGCGGCGGCGCTGGTGGGTGAGGAAGGCGCGGACGAGGACGGTCTGCGCGTATCCGGCCGGGTTGTCGATCCGGACGACCCGGCCCCACCGCGCGTACATCCGGCCGAGTGTCTCCTGCACCAGGTCCTCGGCGAGATGGGTGTCGCCGCCGGTCAGCAGGCAGGCGGAGCGGAAGAGGTGGTGCGTACGGCCGGCCGCGAACTCCTTGAAATCATCCTCGCGGGACGATCTCTCCCCCGTCCGGCCCGTACGCACCGACCACCCCGAGCGCCGCATCGTTCCCCCGATCCCCCGTCGGCGCCCGGCTGTTGCCCCCGCCCTTCACCTCATTGACGCGATGACCCGGCGGAAATGTTTCAGAGCCGTGTGAGAAACCGCGGAGCTGTCCGAGATGGACGACCCACGCCTACGCCGCCCCGCCGCGCGGCGCTGATCACCGCTCCGGCCGCGCGCGGCATCCCCGCCCACGGGGTGAGCGGCCTGAACGTCCGGGTGCCCGTACGCGACAAGTCGGCCGCCGTCAACGGGCTGCGCTCGCACGGCTGGTGGGTCGCCGCGGGCGCCCGTTTCCGTATCGCTTCCGCACCCGGCGTACGCATCACGACGGCCACCCCCCCGACCCCGCCCGACGCGGCCCGGCCGGCGGCGGACCTCGCCTCCGTACGGGGGGAGTCGGAGCTACGTACGGCGGATGAGCCACCCCCACGCCCCACCCAATGGCCTAACCATTGACGACCGAGGGGGCGGAGCGGCACACTTTGCGCGTGAACGTGCTGATCGTATTCGCCCACCCGGAACCCCACTCGTTCAACGGCGCGCTGAAGGACAGAGCCGTGCGGGTACTCGAAGAGGCCGGGCACGAGGTGGTGGTGAGCGACCTGTACCGGCTCGGCTGGAAGGCCGCCCTCGACGCCGACGACCTTCCGGGCACCCGGCTCGACCCCGGCTTCCTCGATGTCTCCAAGGAGCAGGAACGCGTCTCGGCGGCCGGGCTCACACCGGCCGACATCCGGGCGGAGCAGGAGAAGGTCACCTGGTCGGACCTGGTCATCTTCCAGTTCCCGATGTGGTGGTTCGGGATGCCGGCCGTCCTCAAGGGATGGGTCGACCGGACCATGGCCCGCGGGTTCGCCTACGGCGCCGGGCGGAAGTACGACACCGGGATGCTCAGGGGCCGCCGCGCGATGGTGTGCGCGACCACCGGCACGGCGTCGAGTCTGTACGAGCCCGACGGCATCGACGGCGACATCAACCACATCCTGTGGCCCGTCCACAACGGGATCTTCCGCTACCTCGGCTTCGACGTCCTGCCGCCGTTCGTCGCCTGGATGCCGGGCCGGGTGTCCCCCGAGGAGCGGGAGGCGTACCTGGAGGCGTACGGCAAGCGCCTGCTGACCCTGGAGGACACCGAGCCCCTGTTCTTCCACCCCGCCGAGGACTACGGCCCCGACGAACGGCTCAGGCCCGGGGTCGCGGCCCGCAGCGGCTTCCAGTGGAACCCGGCGGGCGCGCGGGGCAAGGAGGCGCCGGTCCATGAGTGACACCCCGCTGTTCCAGACGCTGCACCACGTCTGCGTCGTCGTACGCGACATCGAGAAGTCCGTCGCGTACTACGAGTCCAAGGGGGTCGGCCCCTGGCACGACTTCCCGTCCCTGGCAGCCTTCAAGGACGACCTCCAGGTGCCCGACCAGGACGCGTTCCTCGACCTCACGTACAAGTACGCCGACCTCGGCAACGTCCAGCTCCAGCTCTGCCGGCCCGGGAAGGGCCGCAGCCCCCAGCGGGACTTCCTGGAGACGCGCGGCGAGGGGGTCTTCCACCTCGGCTTCACCGTGCCCGCCTGCGACGCCGCCGAGGACCGGGCGGCGGATCTCGGGCTGGACGTCCTGCTGCGCGGGCGGCGGCCGGACGGCAGCGGGTTCACCTACTTCGACACCGCGGGCGACGGCAACGGCGCCGGCGACGACGCGGACTCAGGCGCGGGCGTGGTCCTCCAGATCCGCTCCGCCAACCCGGCCCGGTAGCCCGGCCCGGTAGCCCGGCCCGGTAGCCCGCCCACCTCCTCCCCAACGAGATCCAGACGTACAACGGCCCGCTCCCGCACACCGGGAGCGGGCCGGCCGCGTTGTCGCGTCGCCGTGCCACCGAACCGGCGGGTTTCGACTCCCGTAGCACCCCGGAGGCCCTGTTCCCGTCTCCGCTCCGAAGCGCCGCGCCGGCGCCCGGTCCCCGGAGACCGTCCGGGCCTGCCGCGAGGCCGACGTCGTGCTCTCCGGCGCCGTCGGCGCGCACCCGGGCGTCGCCTCCGACCGGTGCCCCAACCCCGAGGCCGCGCTGATCGAGCTGCGGCACCTCTTCGACCTGCGCGTCAGCATCCGTACGGTGTGGGTGCCCGGCGGCGACGACGTCGTCATCGTCCGCAACATCACCGGCGGCGCCTACGCGGGCCCCGACCAGCGGCAGGAGAGCGACGGCGTCCGTACGGCCGAGGATCTCGTCGCGCTCCGTCCCGACCGGGTGCGCGAGATGTTCGCCATCGCCGCCGGTCACGCGGCCAGGCAGCCGGGCCGGCGCGCGATCAGTGTGGACAAGGCGAGCGTCTTCGCCACCTCCCGGCTGTGGCGCCGGATCGCCCACGAGAGCGCCACCGCCTTCGACGACGTCAACGTCGACCGCGCCGCCTACGAACTGGTCAAGTACCCCGAGCTGCCGGGCGTGATCGTCACCGAGGGCATCTTCGGGGACATCCTCTCCGACATCGTGTGCGCCCGCGCCGGCTCACCCGCCCTGTGCGGCTCGGCGACCGTCAACCCCGACCGCGCCTTCGGCAACGGCGTCACGGCGCTCTTCGAGCCCGCCCACGGCACCGCCCCGCACCGTACGGGCAGCCGCCGCTCCAACCCACCGGCGCCTGGCTGGCGCTGGCCGACCTGCTCGACTGGTGCCCGGACCTGCGGCCCCTCGGCCTCGCCGGCGGGATACGGGCCGCCCTGGAGACCGCGGTCGCCGACGGACCGCCCACCTACGACCTCGCCCCGGCCCGTGCCGCCGGTTCGGCCGGTTCCGCCGGTTCCGCCGGTTCCGCCGGTCTGTCGACCATGGACCAGTTCAACAAGCGCGTCCTGGGGGCCCTCGCATAACGTGGAGCGCGCCTCACCGCCCCGGGGCTAGCCGCCGGCCCGGGGCGTGTTGCCGTAGAGCGCGGTGAGCAGTTCGAGCGCCGCCCCGGTGGCGGGGTGCCGGTCGCTCCGCCACCAGGCCAGGCGTACGGCGACGGGTTCGACGTCGCGCACCGGCCGGTAGACGATGCCGGGCCTGGGGTACTGGTGGGCGGTGGACTCCGCCGTCATGCCGACGCACCGGCCGCTGGAGATCACGGTGAGCCAGTCGTCGACGTCGGACGTCTCCTCGGTCACCGGGCGGGCGTCGGGCGACCACAGCTCCGCGGTCGTGGTGCCGGTGCGCCGGTCGATCAGCAGGGTGCGCCCGCCGAGATCCGCGAGCCGGACCGAGCGGCGCCCGGCCAGGGGGTCGTCGGCGGCCAGGGCGCACATGCGGCGCTCCAGGCCGACGACGGCGGAGTCGAACCGCCGGCCGTCCTCCAGCGGCCGTCGCACGACCGCGAGATCGCAGGCGCCTTCGGCCAGTCCGGCGGTGGCGGAGTTGACGCGGACCAGGCGCAGTTCCGTGCCGGGGTACGCCTCGGCCCAGCGGCGCTGGAAGGCCGGCGTGTGCCGGCCGAGCGCCGACCAGGCGTAGCCGATCCGCAGGCGGGTGTGGCCCGAGGTGGCCTCCCGGACCAGATCGGCCACCTCGCCGAGCACCCGCCGGGCGTGCGCCACCACGCGCAGCCCCGCCGCGGTCGGCGCCGTCTCGCGCGAGGTACGGCGCAGCAGCCGTACGCCCAGGGCGCGTTCGAGCGAGGCCAGGGTCCGTGACACGGCCGCCTGGGAGACGCCGAGCGCGATGGCCGCGTCGGTGAAGCTGCCCTCGTCGACGATCGCGACGAGACACCGCAACTGCCGTAGCTCCACATCCATACCTCAAGCGTATAGACGGGCCGCCCGGCGCATTGTGCGCGCGAGCCGCCCTGTCCCACCATCGGGACATGCGAGCCGCACCCGGACCTGTCACCGCCCCCGCCCCCGCCCCCGTACGCCCCACAGCCTCCCCCCGCCCCGACCGTCCGGCCGGACGGTCGGGGCGCCTCGCCGGGGTGGCCGTGATGATGGGCAGCGGTCTGTCCAACCAGACCGGCGCCGCGATCGGGTCCCTCGCCTTCCCCGTGCTCGGGCCGGTCGGGGTCGTCGCGGTCCGGCAGTACGTGGCCGCTGCCGTCCTGCTGGCCGTCGCCAGGCCGCGGCTGCGGTCGTTCACCGGGGCGCAGTGGCGGCCGGTGCTGCTGCTGGCCCTGGTGTTCGGGACGATGAACCTGTCCCTGTACAGCGCCATCGACCGGATCGGCCTGGGCCTGGCGGTGACCCTGGAGTTCCTGGGGCCGCTCGCCATCGCCCTGGCCGCCGCGCGCCGCCGCGTGGACATCCTCGCCGCGGTCGTCGCCACCGCGGGCGTGGTGACGCTGATGCGCCCGCGGCCCTCGACCGACTACACCGGCATGGCCCTGGGCCTGCTCGCCGCCGTCTGCTGGGCGTCGTACATCCTCCTCAACCGCACGGTGGGCCGGCGTATACCCGGCGCGCAGGGTTCGGCAGCCGCGTCGGGGCTCTCCGCGCTGATGTTCCTGCCGGTCGGCATCGTCCTGGTCCTGCGGCAGCCGCCGACCGCCGAGGCCGTCGGCTACGCCGTCGTGGCGGGGGTGCTCTCCTCGGCGGTGCCGTACCTCGCGGACATGTTCTCCCTGCGCCGCGTTCCGGCCCAGGCCTTCGGGCTGTTCATGAGCGTCAACCCGGTCCTCGCCGCCGTCGTCGGGTGGGTCGGCCTCGGCCAGCACCTGGGGTGGACGGAGTGGGCGGGCATCGGGGCGATCGTCGCCGCGAACTCGCTCAGCATCGTCACGCGGCGGGGCTGACGGGCAGAGCCGGCCGGCGCGCGGGCCGCCGCGCCCGGCGTCTCTCAGGCGTCCAGGTGCGGGGAGCGGTAGTCGGTGGCCGGGAGGTGGTTCTCCTTCGTCGTACGGGGGCTGGCGAAGCGGATCAGGTTCCAGACCGTGCCGGCCTTGTCGTTGGTGCCGGAGGCGCGGGCGCCGCCGAAGGGCTGCCGGCCGACGACCGAGCCGGTGGGCTTGTCGTTGACGTAGAAGTTGCCGGCCGTGTAGCGCAGCGCGGCGTCGGCCTGTTCGACGGCGGCACGGTCCTGGGCGAACACCGCGCCGGTCAGGCCGTAGGGGGTGGAGCTGTCGACGAGTTCCAGGATCTCGGGCCACCGGGCGTGGTCGTACACGAACGCCGAGAGGACCGGGGCGAAGAGCTCCTCGGTGAGGAACGGCGAGTGGGGGTCGTCGACTTCGAGGATCGTGGGGTCGACGAACCAGCCGACGGATCCGTCCGTGCCGCCGCCGACGACCACCAGACCCTGCTCCCGCGCGCGGGCCAGCGCCTCGACGTGCTTGGCGTGCTTGGCGTGCTGGCGGGCGTTGATGACCGCGCCGACGTACGTCTCGGGCCGGGTCGGGTCCCCGACGACCATCGATTCGGTGAGCGCGACGAGCCGCTCCCTGAGCCCCGGCCACAGGCTGCGCGGGACGTAGAGCCGGCCGGCGGCCGAGCACTTCTGGCCCTGGAACTCGTACGCGCCGCGCACGCACGCGACGGCGAGGGTCTCCACGTCGGCGCTGGGATGGGCGAGGATGAAGTCCTTCCCGCCCGTCTCGCCCACCACACGCGGGTAGTTGCGGTAGCCGGCGACGTTCTCGCCGACCGTGCGCCAGATGTTCTGGAACGTGTACGTGGAGCCGGTGAAGTGGACGGCGGCCAGGTCGCGGTGGGTCAGGGCGGTCGGGCCGAGGTCGGGACCCGTGCCGTGCACGAGGTTGACGACCCCGTCGGGCAGGCCGGCCTCGCGCAGCAGCCGCAGCGAGAGGTGGGCGACCAGCGAGGCGCTCTCGGCGGGCTTCCAGACCACCGTGTTGCCCAACAGGGCGGGCCCGAAGGCCAGGTTGTTCATGCAGGTGAAGTTGAACGGGGTCACCGCGAACACGAAGCCTTCGAGCGGCCGGTACTCGACGCGGTTCCAGGCACCCGGGTCGGAGCCGGGCTGGACGTCGTACATGTCGAGCATGTTCTTGACGTTGGCGCGGATGAAATCGACCGTCTCGCAGGCGGCGTCGATGTCGGCCTGGTAGGTCGTCTTGGACAGCTCCAGCATCGTGGCGGCGTTCAGCCGGTCGCGCCACGGGCCGTACTCCAGCATGTCGGCGGCCCGCAGGAACGGGGCGGCGCGCTCCTCCCACGGCAGGCTCCCCCACCGGGCCGAGGCGCGGGTGGCCGCCTCGATCGCGTCCGCCATCTCGGCGGGACCGGCGTGGTGCACCCGGCCGAAGGAGTACGCGTGTTCGTGCGGGGTGACGATCGGGACCGTACGGCCGGTGCGGACCTCGCGGCCGTCGATCACGTTCGCGAGGTCGAAGTCCGCGGAGCGGATCTCCTTCAGGGCGGCGGCGACGCGCTCACGCTCCGGCGAGCCGGCGCCGAAGGACAGCGGGTCGGTCGGGCCGATGTTGTGGTCATCACTGCCTCCGAGCGATTCCGGGGACGGGCACGCCGGGGCACGTGCTCTGCGCGTGCCTGGCCCCGACGCTCGGAGAATCGCAGCGGAGTCCGCCACATGCCAATGGTTAGGCCATTGTGATCGTCACGGCCGATCGGTCGTCACGGCTGATCGGTCGTCACGGCTGATCGGTCGTCACGGCTGATCGGTCGTCACGGCCGGGGCGACCGGCGCGGCAGCGCCGACGGGTCGTCGACCCAGCGGTTCATGTGCTCCCGCATGGCCCGCCGCGCCGCGTCGGGGTCGCCGTCCAGGACCGCGGAGGCGACGGCGATCGTGTCGTCCCGCAGGATCTGGACGGACGACGGCTGCGGCTCGGTACGTTCGAAGACGCGCAGTACGGCGTCGTGGATGCCCTGCGAGATGGCGACGCGGACGGAGTTGGCGGAAGCCGCGGCGAGCAGTTCGTGGACGGTGAAGTCGATCTGCTCGACCTCCTTCCAGCGCTTCGCGGCACGCGCGGCCGTCAGCAGTTCGGCAAGCCTCTCCCTCTGTTCGGCGGTGATGCGCAGGGCCGCCAGCTCCGCGTTGTCCTGCTCGAAGGTGAAGCGGAACTCGGCGAGTTCGGCCTCCGTCGTGGCATGCAGGGTCAGCAGGGAGGAGAGCGCGAGGCCCATGATGTCGGGGCCCGGCTTGGCGGCGAAGGCACCACCGTGCGCCCCCAGCCGCACCCGTACGATGCCGGAGGCCTCCAGGACCCGGATCGCCTCCCGTACGGTCGCCCGGCTGACGCCGAACGTCTCGGCCAGCTCCCGCTCACTGGGCAGCCGGTCGCCGTCCGGGACGCGCCCGCTCAGCACGGCCTGGCGCAGCTGGGCCACGACATCGTCCACCGAGCGGGTGCGGGCGAGTTCCTTGAACAGTTCCCGGGCGGGCGTCCTTGGTGTAGTCACCCCGTCTTTCTAGCACCCTTCCCCTCGCCCGGATATTGGCCTTACCATTCGCGATGTGCGATCGGGAGACACTCCGCAGGCAGTGGTGGACTCGCCGGCGGCGCGCCTCGGACCTCTCCGTGCTGATCGAGGACGCGGGCTTCCACGCGCTCAGCTGGAGCGTCCAGACCGAGGTCGACGAGGTACGGCTGCACAGCATCCTGCGGCGCGGTGTCACCGCGGCGACGCTCCACGCGGTCGACCGGCTCGGACTCGCGCACGCCACCTCCCCCCGTCCGTACGCCCACCGTCCCCGAGGCGGGCATGGAGCAGCGCTGGTGCGTTCCCCTGCGCGTCGCCGAGCACCTGGTCGGCTACCTGTGGGTGCTCGATCCCCAGGACCGCGCCGGACCTGGCGCACTGCCCGCCCTGGCCGCCGCGGCCGGCCGCGCCACCAGCGTGATCGCCTCGGGGACCACGCCCGAGGACGACGACAGACAGCTCCCCGATCTCCTCGGCCGTCTCGAACGGGGCCCCGACGACGAAGCCGCGCGCAGGCTCACGGTCCTGGCCCGGCTGCCCGACGGCGCCCTGATCGCCGTCGACGAACACCCCCGGCGCGACGGCTGGCCCCTGTCCGGAGGGCTGACCGCCCTCCCGGCCGGGCCCGGCCACCGGGGAGCGACGAGCGGAGCGCCCCTTCCGCTGGTGGAACTGCACGAGGCGGTCAGGCGGGCGCGGCTGACCCTCCAGGCGCTGCGCGCGGGCGCCCTCCTGACCCGGCCGAGCTGGGACTGCCTGCGCGCGTGGCGGATGGTCGTCGAAGCGCCGCCGGAGCTGGACCCGTCGGAGATCCACCCCGGCGTGGCCGAACTGCACCGGCAGAAGACCCCCGACCTGCTGATCACCGCCCGGACACTGCTGGACCTCGGCGGGGACGTCCAGGCGACGGCGCACGCGCTCCACCTGCACCGCACCACGCTCTACTACCGCCTGGCCAGGATCAAGGTCCTGACCTCCGTCGACCTGCGCACCGGCCCCGACCGGCACGACCTCGACCTCGCCCTGCGCCTCGCGGCATTCCGCACGGCGGCCGTGGTCGGCGGACGGAGCCGCTGAGGTTCGCGCCCCGGACCCGGCGGGGCAGGGCCGCTCCGTCGGCGAGCCGGCCAGGCCGCGGAGTCCGAGGGTGCACAGGCCGATCAGCTCCGTACCGCTCCCGGCCCCGCCCCTCGGCCACGGAGCCGACGGCCCGGCCGCCGAGTTCCACCCGTAGATCCGTGTCCCGCGCGGCCTGCGCGGTGTCGACGGCCCGGGTGACGTCGGCGGCCGGTATCCGCTCGGAAGCGGCGCCTGCGCAGCGATCAGCCGGCCGGCGTCTCGGCCGGGGTCTCGGACGGGGTCTCGGACGGGGCGGGGATCGGCTTGTCGAGCATGGCGCACACCGCGGCGTTCACCAGGGCCTGCTGGGCGGCGTGGGCCTTCGGCGTTTTGAGACCGAAGATCGTGTTGGTGTAGACCGAGACGGTGCGGCGGCCGGCGGCGTCGGTGTAGTTCTCGCTGGAGTAGCCGGGGACCTCGCCGTTGTGGCCCCAGACGGTGCCACAGGGGGTGGCCACCTCCTCCAGACCGAGCCCGTAGCGGCGGTTCGGGAACTCGGACTCCTCGGCGCGGGTGGTACGCATCTCCTTCATCAGGGCGGACGGCAGGAGCTTGCCGGACATCAGCGCGCTGTTGAACAGGGCCCAGTCCCGCGCGGTGGAGACCATGCCGCCGGCGGCCCACGTCGTACTGGTGTTGACCCAGGTGGCGTCGACGTACCCCGCGGACCTGGCCGGCCCGTTGAACGCGGTCTCGGCGGGCAGGCCCGGGGGGAGCAACGGGGCGAGGTGGGCGGCGTCCGGCTCGTAACCGTGGGCGAGTACGGAATTCTTCCCGGTGCCGCTGCCGGTGTCCGTGTCGGCGCCGGTGACCAGATAGGTGTTCTTCAGGTGGAGCGGACCGGCGATCCGCTGCTGGATCAGGTCGCCCAGGGTCTGTCCGGTCACCTTCTCGGCGATCAGGCCGAGCACGGCGTAGTTGGTGTTGCTGTAGGAGTAGTCCGTGCCGGGGGCGAACATCGGGTCGTGCCGTACGCCGGCGGCGATCAGCTCCTCGGGCGTCCAGGCCCTGGTGTCCTGGCCGGTGAACGCCTTGAGCACGTCGGGGTCGAAGGTGTAGTTGAAGAGGCCGCTGGTGTGGTTGAGCAGCATGCGTACGGTGATCGCGCCCCCGTCGGGGACCAGGCCGGGCAGCACCTGCTCGACCGGGTCGCTCAGCTCGATCCGCTCCTCGGCGACCAGTTGCAGGATGACGGTGGCGACCATCGTCTTGGTGTTGGAGCCCATCCGGAACTCGTCGCTCGCGGCGAGGGCGCCGTCGGCCTCGGTCCAGGACGCCTGCCGGGTGATCTCGACCGGCCGCCCGCCGCCGTCGTCGACCCGGACGATCGTCCCGGGGGCTCCGGCTTCCACGACCTGCTGGGCCAACTGGGCCAGCCGGGCCTTCTTGTCCGTCTTGCCCTCCTGGGACACGGCCCCGCCGGTGGTAGTGACCGACGCGGAGTCGCCCTGCTCCTTGCCCTGCTCCTTGCCCGGCTTCTTGGCCGCCTCGTCGGCAGACGCCGCGTCGCAGGCGGTGAGGGTGCCGGTCAGCGCGACGGCCACGAGAAGCGCCAGGCCCGTACGGCGGCGGTGGCGCGGGGACAGCGTGGTACCGGTCATGGGGGTCTCCTGAATGAGAGGGCGTCGGTCTCGGGTAGTCCGACGCCGGCACACGGATGCGGGCCACTGGCCGGCGGCGGTGCTGCCCGTCGACGTCCTGCCTGCCTGCCCTCAGAGCCTCTCTGGACCGGGGCGGCGGAACACGGGTGCTGAGCCCCCAGGGGGGTGGAGTAAACCCCCCTGTGCGGACCCCTGCCACCCGGTCATGATCGATGCCGAAGGCCGGTGCCCCCGGCGCCGATGCACGATGATGGAGAGTGATGACCGATCCCGGCGAGACCCGCCTCCCCGGCGGCGCCCCGCCCCCGGGGACCCACCCGGTGCCCGCCGGCGGTCGCGCCTCGCGCCGCCGGGCCTCGCACCGCGGTCCCTCACGCCGCGGTCCCTCACGCCGCGGTCCCTCACGCCGCGGTCCCTCGCTGCGCTCCCGGTTGGCCCTGCGCGTGCACCTGCTGGGCTGGTCGCTGGTGCTGCTGCCGGGCGCGGCAGCGGGCGCCGCCCTGGCCACGCTCTGGATCACCGCGGTGCCGCTCGTCGCGCTCGGGGCCGGAATCCCGCTGGCCCTGCTCGCGACCGTCCTGATCCGCTGGTTCGCCGACCTGCACCGCCACTGGGCCGCCGGCCGGCTCGGCGAGCCGGTGCCCCGGCCCTACCTGCCGCCCCCGGACACCGGCCGGGGCTGGCCCGCGCGGCTGTGGGCGATCCTGCGCGACCCGGCGAGCTGGCGGGACTGGGCCTGGCTGGTGGCCAACTCGGTCACCGGATGGTTCACGTACGGGCTTTCGGTCCTGCTGTTCCTCGGCGGCGTCCTCTTTCTGGTCTATCCGCTCGTCTACCAGCTGACCCCGCCTCAAGTGTTCCGTACCCCTCTGGGCAACGGCTTCCGTCTGCACAGCGTCCAGGAGTCGTTCGCGCTGGTCCCGCTCGGCCCGGTGCTCCTCCTGCTCTGGTACGCCACCGCCGTACGCCTGGCACACCTCAACGCCGTGGTGATCCGTTCCCTGCTCGGCCCGACCGAGCAGGCGCGACTGCGGGCCCGCGTCCAGGAGTTGGCGGCCTCGCGAGCCGATACCGTCGACACCAGGGCCAGTGAACTGCGCCGCATCGAACGGGATCTGCACGACGGCGCGCAGGCCCGTCTGGCGTCACTGGGCATGAGCCTGGGCCTGGCCGAACAGATGCTGCCCAACGATCCGGCGGCCGTCCAGCGGCTGCTGGCCGAGGCCCGGGAGGCGACCGCCGACGCGCTGGCCGAACTGCGTGATCTGGTACGCGGTATCCATCCGCCGGTCCTGGCGGACCGCGGCCTGGACGGCGCGCTGAGGGCCCTGGCCCTGGTCAACCCCATTCCGACCACCGTGGTGACCGACCTGCCAGGACGGCTGCCCGCACCCGCCGAGTCGGCCGCCTACTTCGCCGTGGCCGAGGCCCTGTCGAACGCCATCAAGCACGCCGAGGCCCAACACGTCAGGATCGAGGTGGAGTTCACCCCCCACCCGGGCCGCGACGCGGGGGAACTGACGATGCGGGTGTGCGACGACGGCCGCGGGGGCGCCGCCCTCGACGCCGGCACCGGCCTGCGCGGCATCGCCCGCCGCCTCGCCGCCTTCGACGGCACCCTGACCGTCGACAGCCCGCCCGGCGGCCCCACCGAGATAAGGATGTCGTTGCCGTGCGCATTGTCGTAGCCGAGGATCTCGCCCTGCTCCGCGAGGGCCTGATCAGGATCCTCCAGGCCAACGGCTTCGAGGTCGTGGAGGCCGTCGACAACGGCCCCTCCCTGCTCCGGGCACTGACCACCCACCGCCCCGACGTCGCCATCGTCGACGTACGCCTGCCCCCGACCTTCACCGACGAGGGCCTGCGCGCCGCGATCGCCGCCCGCAAGCAGATCCCCGGCCTGCCCGTCATGGTGCTCTCGCAGTACGTCGAGCAGCTCTACGCCAGGGAGCTGATGTCGGACCGCGCCGGAGCGGTGGGCTATCTGCTCAAAGACCGGGTCATGGCCGTAGACCAGTTCGTCGCCAACGTCCGCCAGGTCGCCGCCAGCAGCACGATCATGGACCCCGACGTCGTCGCCGCCCTCCTGACCCACCGCTCGGCCGACCCCCACCTGCGAGCACTGACCCCACGCGAGCGGGAAGTCCTCGACCTGATGGCCCAGGGCCGCTCCAACGCCGCCATCGCCGCCCGGATGTTCGTCAGCGAGAAGACCGTCAGCAAACACAGCTACAACATCTTCACCAAGCTCGGCCTCGAACCGTCCAACGACGACAACCGCCGCATCCTGGCCGTCCTCGCCTACCTGGAAGGCTGAACCCCGCCGCCACACCGCACACCCAAAAAAGCAAAAGCCCCAGGTCACGGCGAGTGAGTCCTGGGGCTTCCACCGAGCCGCCTTCGGGATTCGAACCCGAGACCTACGCATTACGAGTGCGTTGCTCTGGCCAACTGAGCTAAGGCGGCGTTGCCGTGTGCACCATGGTGCGATCAGCGGCGCGGCCAAGTCTACACAGTTTTGAGGGGTGCTCCGTACCCGCCGGGAGAGAGGGGACGGGGAGGGACTTCCTGCAGGTCAGGAGGGGGTCAGGAGCACTTCTTGCCGGCGGTGGGGGGTGTGCCCTCCAGGAGGTAGGTGTTGATCGCCGTGTCGATGCAGTCGCTGCCCCGGCCGTAGGCGGTGTGGCCGTCGCCTTCGTAGGTGAGGAGCGTGCCGGAGGAGAGCTGGCCGGCCAGGGACTGGGCCCACTTGTAGGGGGTGGCCGGGTCGCGGGTGGTGCCGACCACGACGATCGGGGCCGCGCCCTCGGCCTCGATGCGGTGGGGGGCGCCGGTGGCCTTCGTGGGCCAGTAGGCGCAGTTCAGGGAGGCCCAGGCCAGGACCTTGCCGAAGACCGGGGACGCCTTCTCGAAGGAGGGGAGCGCCTTGGTGACCTGCTCGGGGCTGTCGAAGGCGGGCGGCAGGTCGAGACAGTTCACGGCGGAGTTGGCGAACATCAGGTTCTGGTACGAGCCGTCGCTGTCGCGCTCGTAGTACGAGTCGGCCAGGGCGAGCAGGGCCGCGCCGTCGCCGTCCATGGCGCCCGCGAGGGCGTCGCGGAGCTGGGGCCAGGCGGACTCGTCGTACATCGCGGCGATCACGCCGGTGGTGGCGAGGGATTCGCCGAGCTGTCGGCTCTCGCCGGTCGGGACGGGCTTGGTGTCCACGTCCGCGAAGAACGCCTTGAGCCGGGTCGAGACCTCGGCGGGCGACTTCGTGTCGAAGGGGCAGTCGGCCTGCTTGACGCAGTCCCGGGCGAAGGACTGGAAGGCGGTCTCGAAGCCGACGGTCTGGTCGCGGTTCAGCTCGCGGGCCGGGAGGGACGGGTCCATCGCGCCGTCGAGGACGAGCCGGCCGGTGCGCTCGGGGAACAGCTCCGCGTAGGTCGCGCCGAGGAAGGTGCCGTACGAGGCGCCGACGTACGACAGCTTCCGGTCGCCCAGTACGGCACGGAAGAGGTCCATGTCCCGGGCCGCCTCGACCGTGGAGACATGCGGAAGGATCGTGCCGGACCGCTTCTCGCAGCCCTGGGCGAACTTCTTGAAGGAGTCGGTGAGCAGCGTGGTCTCGGCCCGGTCGTCCGGCGTCTGGTCGACCTGGGTGTACGCGTCCATCTCCTTGCCGGTGAGGCACTCGATCGGCTCGCTGCGGGCGACACCGCGCGGGTCGACGGCCGCCATGTCGTACCGGGCGCGGACCTGCGCCGGATAGCCGATGCCCGCGTACCCCTGGAGGTAGCCGATGGCGGAGCCGCCGGGGCCGCCCGGGTTGACGAGCAGCGAGCCGAGCCGTTTGCCGGGGCCGGTGGCCTTCTTGCGGGACACGGCCAGGTCGATCTGCTTCCCGTCCGGCTTCGCGTAGTCCAGCGGCGCCTTCATCGTGGCGCACTGGAAGTCGGGGACCCCGCACGCCCGCCAGGTGACCTTCTGGTCGTAGTACTTCTTCAGCGCCGCCTGGTCGACGGACGCCGAACCCGACGCAGAACCCGCGCCCGAAGCCGAGGCGTCAGCGCCCGCTCCCGCGTCGGACGGTGAGCCGCCGGAGCTGCATCCGGAGATCAGCAGACCGGCCGCCACCAGTACGGCAGCGGAGATACGGAACGGGTGCCTGGAGTCCATTCACGGAGCCTAACCGCCCGGCAGAGCGCGGCGTACGTCCACACTCGTACGGGTGAGTCCCGGCCCGCGACGTCTCCTGGACGGGGTCCCCGGCCCGGTCTTCCCGGCCCGGTCTTCCCGGCCCTGGCTCCTCGGCCCGGCCCCCTCAGCCCGCCCTCACCGACACCGCCATCGCCTCGACCGCCAGCAGCGGCGCCACATTGCGGTCCAGCGCCTGCCGGCAGGCGCCGATCGCCTCTATCCGGCGCAGTGTCCGCTCCGGGGTGGAGTCACGGGCGACCCGCTCCAGCGCGTCCAATACATCCCCGTTGGCGAGCGCCACGCGCGACCTCATCTGGAGGGCGAGCACATCCCGGTAGAAGCCCGTCAGGTCGGTGAGCGCGAGGTCGAGGCTGTCGCGCTGCGTACGGGTGGAGCGGCGCTTCTGCCGGTCCTCCAGCTCCTTCATCACGCCTGCCGTCCCCCGGGGCATCCGGCCGCCCGCCGAGGCGCCGAGCGCGGCCTTCATGTCCTCCGTCTCCTTGGCATCGACGTCCTCCGCGACCTGTTTTGCGTCCTCCTTCGCCGCGTCGACCAGCTCCTGCGCCGCCTTGAGGCAGCCCCCGATGTCCGCCACCCGCAGCGGCATCTTGAGAACGCCGGCCCGGCGCGCCCTGGCCCGTTCGTCGGTGGCCAGCCGGCGGGCCCTGCCGATATGTCCCTGGGTGGCCTGGGCGGCGGCGTGGGCGGCCTGGGGCTCGATGCCGTCACGCCGGATCAGGACATCGGCGACGGCCGCGACGGGCGGGGTACGCAGGACGAGATGGCGGCAGCGGGAGCGGATGGTGGGCAGGACGTCCTCCAGCGAGGGCGCGCAGAGCAGCCAGACCGTCCGGGGCGCGGGCTCCTCCACCGCCTTCAGGAGGACGTTGCCGGCGCCCTCGGTGAGACGGTCGGCGTCCTCCATCACGATGACCTGCCAGCGGCCGACGGCCGGCGAGAGCTGGGCGCGGCGGACCAGCTCACGGGTCTCCTTGACGCCGATGGAGAGCAGATCCGTGCGGATCACGTCGACGTCCGCGTGCGTGCCGATCAGGCTCGTATGACAGCCGTCGCAGAACCCGCATCCCGGCTCCCCGCCCAGCGCCCGGTCCGGGCTGGTGCACTGAAGAGCGGCGGCGAAGGCGCGGGCCGCGGTGGAACGGCCCGATCCGGGCGGCCCGGTGAACAGCCAGGCATGGGTCATCTTCGACGCCTCGGGCGGCGCGGTGCCCGTCGCGTCGGCGGTGACCAGCGCGTCGGCGTCGCGGGCGGCGGCGGCCAGCGTCACCTGCACGCGGTCCTGTCCGACCAGTTCGTCCCATACGGTCATGCGCCGTCACCGCCTCCATCCTCGCCTGTCAGTCGTGCGTCGCGCCCGGATTCCCGTGCCCGGATTCCATTGTGGGGCCGGGGTCTGACATTCCGGCCCCACTGGCGACAACACGCCACAAATGTTCGAACGGGTCGTCACCGGGTAATGGTCACCCGCTACTGGTCGCCGGGAACCAACGGACGCGCCCTAGCGGCGCCGCCCGCCCTTGCCGCCGTCGCCGTCCCCGTCCTCGATCACGTCGCGCGAGCCGAACAGTTCGTCCGCCAGCGTCGGAAGGTCGTCCAGCGGGGTCTCCTCCGCCCAGTCCGAGCGGCGGCGCGGTCGCTCGCCGCCGCGCTCCGGCGCACGCCCCTGACCGGCGGCCTCCGGGTCGATCTGCGGCAGCTCCGCGGTCCGTTCGGCCGGGCGCTCCGCGGGCGCCGGAGGCGCCGGGGCGTCGTCGCGGAAGAAGCCGCGCGGCACCCGGTCGGCCGGAGCGGAGTCCCGTACGGCCGGGAGTACGGCGGTCTCGTCGGCCGCGCGGGCGTCCCGCGGCTCGTCCCGTACCGGCGGAAGCACCGTCGTCTCCGCCATGTCGGACGCGGCCCCGGAACCGGCACCAGCACCCGAACCGGCACCCGAGCCGGTCCCGGGCAGCGGCGGCTTCGGCCGCAGGTTCTCCGGACGTACCGCCGGGACCTGCTGGGTCACATCGTCAGGAGCGACCGTCTTCTTCTCGGGCTTTTGGAGATCGGCCGCCCGGACGACGGGCGTCGGCACCGTGAGCTCGTTCGGCGAAGCGACCGGGGGCTTCGAACGCTCCGCGGACGGAGCAGACGGAGCGGACGAAGCAGACGCTGCCGCCGCCGCCTCCGCCGCCTCCGCTGCCGCCGCCACCTCCGCGGCCCGCCGCACCTCCTCCGCCCTGACCAGGGCCTCCTCTGCCTTGCGCTGCTTCTCGCGGCGGCGCTCCTCGGCCTCCGCGCGGAGCCTGGCCTCCTCCTTGGCCTGCTTCCGCAGCCGCTCCTGCTCCGCCTCGTACACCCGCTCCTCGGCCTCGCGGCGCTTGCGCTCCTCCTCGGCCTTCCTGCGCTCCTCCTCGGCGCGCTGCCGGGCCTCCTCCGCCTGCCGTTCGGCCTCGCGGCGCTGCGCCTCCTCCAGCTCGCGCCGCTTGCGCTCCTCCTCCTCGGCGCGGAGCTTGGCGAGCTGCGCCTGGCGCTCGCGCTCCAGCCGCTCCTCCTCCGCCTTGCGCGCGGCCTCTTCCTCCGCCTTGCGCCGGGCCTCCTCGATCGCGGCCCTACGGGCTTCCTCGCGGGCCTCGATCTCGGCCTCGGAGAGCGGCAGCAGCTGGTCGAGCCGGTGCCGTACGACCGTGGTGACCTCTTCCGGCTCCTGTCCGGCGTCCACTACGAGATAGCGCGTCGGGTCGGCGGCGGCCAGGGTCAGGAAGCCGGTCCGCACCCGCTGGTGGAACTCGGCGGGCTCGGACTCCAGCCGGTCGGGTGCCTCGGTGAAGCGCTCGCGCGCCGTCTCCGGGGAGACGTCGAGCAGCACGGTCAGATGCGGTACGAGTCCGTCCGTGGCCCAGCGCGAGATACGGGCGATCTCGATCGGCGAGAGGTCACGGCCCGCACCCTGGTAGGCCACCGACGAGTCGATGTACCGGTCCGAGATGACGATCGCACCGCGCTCCAGCGCCGGCCGCACCACCGAGTCGACGTGCTCGGCGCGGTCGGCCGCGTACAGCAGCGCCTCGGCGCGGTTCGACAGACCGGCGCTCGACACGTCGAGCAGGATCGAGCGCAGCCGCTTGCCGACCGGGGTCGCTCCCGGCTCACGCGTGACCACCACTTCGTGGCCCTTGGCACGGATCCACTCCGCGAGCGCCTCCACCTGAGTGGACTTGCCCGCGCCGTCCCCGCCTTCCAGCACGAGGAAGAAGCCGGTCGCCGCCCGGGCCTGCGCCGGGTCGGCGCCGCCCCGCAGCGCGTCGCGCAGATCGCTCCGGAGCGGCACGCCGGAACGGTCGTCCGTCTTGGCGAGCACCACCGCCGCCAGAGGCAGCAGCAGCGCGCCCACCAGCATCAGTGTGAAGGCCGCTCCGTCGTGGGCGAAGACGAACGTGCCGCTCGCGAGGCGGTGCGGGCCGATGGCGGCCGCGACGAGGGGGGCGAGCACCACGCCGAGCGCGACAGAGACCCTGACTACCGCATGCAGATGTTCGGTTACTCGCTGTTTACGGTACTCCTCGATCTCCCCGTCGAGAAGAGCGTGTCCGGTATTCGCCACGACACCGGCCGAGAAGCCGGCGAACAGCGCGAGGAACAGCACCGTCGCCGTATCGGGTACGAGCCCCATGGCCAGCAGCGCGACGCCCGTGACCGCGATCGACAGCGCGAACAGCCGCCGCCGGGAGAGCGCCGGCAGCACCTTGGCGGCGCCGCGGATGCCCAGCGCCGTACCCCCGGTCAGCGCGAGAACGAGCAGGGCGAAGGCGACGGGACCGCCGCCGAGGTCCCTCGCCTGAAGGACGGAGACCGACACGACGGCCGCGATCGCGCCCGCGATGGCCCCGGACGCCAGTACGAGCAGCGGCAGCGCGCCCGTACGGCCCTTGTCCCGGCCTTCGCCGGAACCGCTCGCGCCGGAAGCACCCGCGCCGGCCGCACCGCCCGCGCCCGGGCTGCGCAGCCCCTCGATCGGCGACCGCGGCCTGGGCGTACGCCCGTCGGGCAGCTGCAGGAAGTACAGCGTCGAGACGGACGCCGCGAACAGCCCGGCCGCGACGTACGACCCCAGCGCCGCCTGGTGCAGCGAGAACCAGTCGATCCCCGTGCCCAGCAGATTGCCGATCAGCGTGGCCACGAGCAGGACGACCGCCGCCGCGGGCACGGAAAGGAACGTCGTGCGCAGGGAGAGCCGGCGCAGCGCGTCGAGATGGTCGGGCAGCGGACGCACCGCCGCGCCCTCCAGTGGCGGTGCGGGCAGCAGCGCGGGCGCGGCGCTCTCCTTGGCCACCGTCCAGAAGCGGTCGGCGACACCGAGGACGAAGACCGTACCGAGGAGGAACGGCAGCGCGCGGTCCGGGGTCCAGTCGAGCCACAGCGGCGCGACGATGAGCAGACCGAGCCGGAGTACGTCCGCGACGATCATCGTCCAGCGGCGGTCCAGCGGCCCGCCGTCCCGCTCCGGCTTCGCGCGCTTGAGCACCATCGTGGCCCCGCCCGGAACACCCGGCGCCTCGGGCGCACCGCTCGCGTCGGCCGACGTGGCGGGCTTGACCAGCCGCACCGGCTTGGCCGGCCGGGTCCCCGTGCTCGGCGCGACCAGCGCCGACACCGGACCGAGGAGCACCGCCCCGAAGAGCAGCGTCGCGAGGATCCGGACGCCGAACACGGCGGCCACGGCGAACGCCGCACCCCGGTATCCGGCGCCGAAGGAGCCCTCGGCGATCGCCGCTTGCAACGACAGCAGCAGAAGCACGAGTACGGCCAGTACGTCGCCGACCCCGCCGGCGAACTGGGCGCCCCACAACCGCCGCAGCGGGGGGAGGCGCAACAAGGAACGTAGGGCGCGCTCTCGTGAGTCCGCGGCAAGGGCGTCGGGGTCGGAGGGGGCGCTCACGACCGTTGGCTGCTCGGCTCGCGTCATCCGCCCAGCCTATCCGGCCCCACCGACAACCCCGCGCCGCGTCCGAACGTACGAACAGGGGTGAAGAGGCCCGGACCCGGCGCGCACACCGGACCCGGACCCGGACCCAGCATCTTTAAAGATGCCGACTTCTACTCGCCAGTACGCGAAGCCGCCGTCTTCTTCGCAGCGGTCTTCTTCGCGGCGGTCGCCGTGGTCGTCTTCTTGGCGGCCGTCTTCGTGGCGGCGGTCTTCGTGGCGGCGGTCTTCTTCACCGCGGTCTTCTTGGCGGCCGTCGCCGTCTTCTTCGCGGGCGCCTTCTTCACGGCCTTCTTGGCGGTCTTCTTCGCCGGGCTCTTCGCCCGCTTCTCCGCGAGCAGCTCGTAACCGCGCTCCGGCGTGATCGCCTCGACGCTGTCGTCGGTCCGCAGCGTGGCGTTCGTCTCGCCGTCCGTGACGTACGGGCCGAAGCGCCCGTCCTTCACCACCACAGGACGCTCGCTCACCGGGTCCGTGCCCAGCTCCTTCAGCGGCGGCTTGGCCGCGGCCCGGCCCCGCTGCTTGGGCTGCGCGTAGATCGCCAGCGCCTCGTCCAGCGTGATGTCGAAGAGCTGGTCCTCGCTCGTCAGCGAGCGCGAATCCGTGCCCTTCTTGAGATACGGGCCGTACCGGCCGTTCTGCGCGGTGATCTCGACGCCCTCGGCGTCCGCGCCCACCACCCGCGGCAGCGACATCAGCCGGAGCGCGTCCTCCAGCGTCACCGTGTCCAGGCTCATCGACTTGAAGAGCGAGGCGGTACGGGGCTTGACCGCGTTCTTGCCGGTCTTCGGCGTCCCGTCCGGAAGGATTTCGGTCACATACGGGCCGTACCGGCCATCCTTGGCCACGATCTGATGGCCCGTCCCCGGGTCGGCGCCCAGCTCGAAGTCGCCGCTCGGCTTGGCGAGCAGCTCCTCCGCGTACTCGACCGTCAGCTCGTCGGGTGCCAGTTCCTCGGGCACATCGGCGCGCTGATGGTTCTCCTCGTCCTTTTCGCCGCGCTCGACGTACGGGCCGTAACGCCCGACGCGGAGCATGATCCCGTCACCGACGGGGAACGAGGAGATCTCCTTGGCGTCGATCGCGCCGAGGTCCGTGACCAGTTCCTTGAGGCCGCCGAGGTGATCGCCGTCACCGTTGCCCGCGCCGGCGGCGGCGCCCGCGCGGTCGTCGCCCTCGCCGAAGTAGAAGCGCCTCAGCCACGGCACGGCCTGCGCCTCGCCCTGGGCGATCCGGTCGAGGTCGTCCTCCATCTTGGCCGTGAAGTCGTAGTCGACCAGCCGGCCGAAGTGCGTCTCCAGCAGATTGACCACGGCGAAGGAGAGGAAGGACGGGACGAGCGCCGTGCCCTTCTTGAAGACATAGCCGCGGTCGAGGATGGTGCCGATGATCGAGGCGTAGGTCGACGGGCGGCCGATCTCGCGCTCTTCCAGCTCCTTGACCAGCGAGGCCTCGGTGTAGCGGGCCGGCGGCTTGGTGGCGTGGCCGTCGACGGACAGCTCCTCGGCGGAGAGCGCGTCGCCCTCCGCGACCTGCGGCAGCCGGCGCTCGCGGTCGTCCAGCTCCGCGTTCGGGTCGTCGGCGCCCTCGACGTACGCCTTCATGAAGCCGTGGAAGGTGATCGTCTTGCCGGAGGCGGAGAATTCCGCGTCCCGGCCGTCGCTCGACGTGCCGCCGATCCGGACGGTGACGCTGTTGCCGACCGCGTCCTTCATCTGGGAGGCGACGGTCCGCTTCCAGATCAGCTCGTACAGCCGGAACTGGTCACCGGTCAGCCCGGTCTCCGCCGGGGTGCGGAAACGATCGCCCGAGGGCCTGATCGCCTCGTGCGCCTCCTGCGCGTTCTTGACCTTGCCGGCGTACGTACGCGGCTTCTCCGGCAGGTAGCTCGCCCCGTACAACTGCGTGACCTGCGCCCGGGCCGCCGAGATCGCGGTGTCGGAGAGGGTCGTGGAGTCCGTACGCATATAGGTGATGAAGCCGTTCTCGTACAGCTTCTGCGCGACCTGCATCGTCGACTTCGCCCCGAAGCCCAGCTTGCGCGAGGCCTCCTGCTGGAGGGTCGTCGTCCGGAAGGGCGCGTACGGGGAGCGGCGGTACGGCTTGGACTCGACCGAGCGGACGGCGAAGGAGGCGTCCGCCAGGGCGGCGGCCAGCGCCCGCGCGTTCGCCTCGTCCAGGTGGAGCACCTGGTCGGACTTGAGCCGGCCGTCCGGGCCGAAGTCGCGGCCCTGGGCGACACGCCGGCCGTCGACCGAGTTCAACCGGGCGACCAGCGAGGACGGGTCGGACGGGTCTCCGGCGCGGCCCGTGGAGAACGTGCCGGTCAGGTCCCAGTACTCGGCCGAGCGGAAGGCGATGCGCTCGCGCTCACGCTCAACGACCATGCGGGTCGCAACGGACTGGACACGGCCCGCCGAGAGGCCGCGCATGACCTTCTTCCACAGGACCGGCGAGACCTCGTACCCGTACAGGCGGTCGAGGATGCGGCGGGTCTCCTGGGCGTCGACCATGCGCGTGTTCAGCTCGCGCGGATTGGCGACTGCGGCCCTGATCGCGTCCTTGGTGATCTCGTGGAAGACCATCCGGTGGACCGGGACCTTGGGCTTGAGGACTTCCTGGAGGTGCCACGCGATGGCTTCGCCCTCGCGGTCCTCATCGGTGGCGAGGTAGAGCTCGTCGGATTCGGCCAGCAGCTCCTTGAGCTTTCTGACCTGGGACTTCTTGTCGGCGTTGACGACGTAGATCGGCTGGAAGTCGTTCTCGACGTCCACACCGAGGCGGCGCACCTCGCCGGTGTACTTCTCGGGCACCTCGGCGGCGCCGTTCGGGAGGTCACGGATGTGCCCGACGCTCGCCTCGACGACATAGCCAGGGCCGAGGTAGCCCTTGATCGTCTTCGCCTTGGCAGGCGACTCGACGATGACGAGTCGGCGGCCGCCGTGTGCGGTCTCGCTGGTCGGGGACAACTTCGCTCTTCTCTCCGGTCGACACTCGGTGGGCCCGTACGGGCGTACGGCAGCGTTACGGCAGGGTCGCGAGCGGCCCTGTGGTGACACTGCTTCGCTGCGGAGTGTGACGGTACAACCCGCCCCCGTGTCAAACGGCAAAAGACCGCAACGGCCCCTCGAACGGTAACCCGACTCCGGGCGTTCCTGCCGCCCGGACCCCCGGGCCCGTCGCGTCGCACCGGCTCGGCGGAGATTCCGCCGGGGGTCGTACAGGCGGCTCGCCGGCGGCTCGCGCCGACCCGTTCCGCGCAGGTCCGGCCCAGGTCCGACCCAGGTCCGGGGCCCTGGGGGCGGTGCCGGAAAGGTCGGTTCGATCATGGTCAGGAGGTTCCGGTACAGCTGTCCGGAAACGCGTGGATCACATACGTCCGAAGCACCAGAGGCCGAGAGCGAGAAAGACCACGCCCGAGAGTGTCGTGAGGGTGATGGCCGCTTTCGGCCGTACGCCGAGGGCCACGGGCGCCCGGTGCAGGACGCGGGCGCCCGTCCAGAGCAGCAGTCCGGCACCGAACAGCACGAAAACCGTTCCCGCGAAGACCGCAGGGCTGTTCTCCATACCCGCACCCCGTTCCGTCCGGGGCGCCGCCCGGGCGCCCCGGCCCGAGGCTGGCACCCCGGGGCGTCACCGGCGCGAACTCCGGGTGAACGCCGCACGCGCATTGCCGCTCTGCCGTGCGGAAGGTGTGCGGACGTTTGGTTACGCCAGGTCCGGGTCCAGGTCCGGGTCCAGGACCGGTTCCAGGAAGCCCTCCTCCACCAGCAGCCGGATCACCCGCGGCGTACGGTCGCGGAGCAGCACCGCGTCGTCCCCCGTCAGCTGGGCGATCGCGTCCAGGATCCGCCCGGCGCTCAGGCTCCCGTCGCAGACGCCCGCGAAGCCCGCGCCGACCGTGTCGACCTTCGTCGCCCTGCGCATGCCCCGGTGCTGACGCAGCACCACATGCTCCGGGTCCTCGGCGCCGGGCAGCCCCACCTGCTCCTGGACGACCTCCGGCGCGAGCGTGAAACGACCGGCGAGGAGCGCGGCGTCGTCGTGCGTCCGCAGATAGTCCTGCCGTTCGAAGTGGGCCCGTACGGTCGCGCCGAGGGGCTGCTCCACCGGGTGCGGCCACTCCTCCACGACGACCGAGGGGCGCTCGGCGGCCGTTTTCCTGAGCGTGATCCAGCCAAAGCCGACCGCCTTGGTCTTCCGGGCCTCGAACTCGTCCAGCCAGGCTTCGTACCGCTCGGCGTACGCGGCGGAGTCGCCGTGGTGGTCACCGCTGTCGCGCAGCCACAACTCGGCGTACTGCGTGACGTCCTGGACCTCGCGCTGCACGATCCAGGCGTCGCAGCCTCGCGGCACCCACGAGCGCAGCCGGTCCTGCCACTCCTCGCCCTCCACGTGCTGCCAGTTGGCGAGGAAGTGCGCGAATCCGCCCTCGTTCAGATGCTCCCCCGCGTGCTGGACGAGGGTGCGGCACAGGTCGTCCCCGCCCATCCCGCCGTCCCGGTAGGTGAGCCGGGCGCCGGGCGAGATGACGAACGGCGGGTTGGAGACGATCAGGTCGTACGTCTCGTCCGCGACCGGTTCGAAGAGCGAGCCCGCACGCAGCTCGGCGGGCGGCGCGTCCGAGAGGGCGAGGGTCAGCCGGGTGAAGCCGAGGGCCCGGGGGTTGAGGTCGGTGGCGGTGACCCGGGTGGCGTGCTGGGCGGCGTGCAGCGCCTGGATCCCGGAGCCGGCGCCGAGGTCGAGCGCGCTGGTGACCGGCGTACGGACCGTGAGCCCGGCCAGCGTCGTGGAGGCGCCGCCGACACCGAGCACCACCCCCTCGCCGTGGCCGCTCGCGCCGGACGCGCCACCGACGGCGCACCCCAGGTCGGAGACGATGAACCAGTCCTCGCCCTCGGGTCCGCCGTACGGCCGTACGTCCACGGTCGCGCGGACCGTGTCCCTGGTCCCGCCCTCGTCCCGCACGACCCAGCCGTCCGCGAGCGCCTCGGCCAGCGGGAGCGCCGCCTCGGCGGCGGCGGACGCCACCGGGCGCTGGAGGAGAAAGAGCCGCACGAGCGTTTCGAGCGGGGTGTCGCCGCGGGTGGCGCGCAGCGCGGGCACGGTCTCGCTGCGGGCCAGCGCGGCGTAGGCGGGCGCGCCGAGCAGGTCGAGCAGCCCGTCGGCGGTGAAGTCCGCGGCGAGCAGGGCCGCGCGGAGCGTGGACGAATGGTCGGGCACGGGAAAGCTGGTCGTACTCACCCGCCCATTGTGACGGCTCCCACTGACAACGGCCCGTGGCCCGGCCCCTCGTACGGGGCCGGGCCACGGATTTCAGCGGCGTACGTCACCGCCGGTCAGGACTCGCTGCCCGCGGCGGTCGGGGCGGCGGACCCGCCGGTGGCGGAGGGCTTCTGGCAGCCCGGCTGCTTCGCCATGGCCTTGCCCACATCACCGGACTGGAGCTGCCGCAGCGCCTTGTCGCCGCTGTTGCTGAGCTTGTCCAGCTCGTCCGCGACGTCCTTGAGGCCGTCGGCGAACTTCGCCTGGTCCTTGACGTCGAGCGCGTCGACCTTCGTCTTGAGGCCCGCGTACGCCGTCGAGGTGGCGTTCAGCTCCTTGACCGCCTCCTGCTGGGTCGTCTCGCCCTCCTTGCCGGGCGGGGCACCGGCGCTGCTCACGGCGGCGCCCAGCGACTTGTACGCCTCGGAGATGGACTGGAAGGCGGCGGAGTCGGTCTGCTGGACCTCGGCCGGCTTGCTGCTGTCCGAGGTCGCCTGCTGGATGGACGTGTTGGCGCCCGCGATCTTCGTCAGCTGTGGCTGCACCTGATCGCAGACCTTCTTGGCCCAGTCGTTCACCTTGCTGTCGCTGTCGTCGCTGCCACTGCAACCGGACAGCGCCATGAGCAGTACCGCACCGCCGGACAGCGCGGCCACAAGCTTCTTGTTCACCGGAGGGGTCCCTTCCAAGGCTCTCGGCCCCGGAACATACACGCCAGGGGGGTGGCAACCGCGAGGAGAGCGCCCGATCCGTACACCATTGCAGCCATTTGCACCAAGGGAGAGACACCTCACGGACACCGCGCGTTCCGCCCGGCGCGAACAGACGCCGGGCGGCAGGCGCGGTCCGCGCGTCAGTCCGCGCTCTCCGCGGCGCTCTCCACCGCGACCGAGCGCCGCTTGGAGACGTACACCGCCCCGACGATGACGAGGAGCGCGAGAACGGCCACCAGCGCCCTGACGCCGGCGTTGGCGTGGCTGCCGTAACTGAACCGCACGACGGCCGGGGCGATGAGCAGCGCCACCAGATTCATCACCTTGAGCAGCGGGTTGATGGCGGGGCCCGCCGTGTCCTTGAAGGGGTCGCCGACGGTGTCGCCGATGACCGTGGCGGCGTGGGCGGGGCTGCCCTTGCCGCCGTGGTGGCCGTCCTCGACGAGCTTCTTGGCGTTGTCCCAGGCGCCTCCGGAGTTGGCGAGGAAGACGGCCATCAGGGTGCCGGTGCCGATCGCGCCGGCCAGGAACGAGCCGAGCGCCCCGACCCCGAGCGTGAAGCCCACGGCGATGGGGGTGAGGACGGCGAGCAGCCCCGGGGTGGCCAGTTCGCGCAGCGCGTCCTTGGTACAGATGTCGACGACACGGCCGTACTCGGGCTTCTCGGTGTAGTCCATGATGCCGGGGTGCTCGCGGAACTGCCGCCGTACCTCGTAGACCACCGAACCGGCCGACCGGGACACCGCGTTGATCGCCAGCCCGGAGAAGAGGAAGACGACGGCGGAGCCGAGGATGAGCCCCACCAGGTTGTTGGGCTGGGAGATGTCCAGACTGAGCGTCACCTCGCCCGCCCTGGCGCCCACCTCCGCGACCGCCGTGGCGATGGCGTCGCGGTACGAGCCGAAGAGCGCCGCCGCGGCGAGGACGGCCGTCGCGATGGCGATGCCCTTCGTGATGGCCTTCGTGGTGTTGCCGACGGCGTCGAGTTCGGTGAGCACCTGCGCGCCCGCGCCCGTGACGTCGCCGGACATCTCGGCGATGCCCTGGGCGTTGTCGGAGACCGGGCCGAAGGTGTCCATGGCGACGATGACCCCGACGGTGGTGAGCAGGCCCGTGCCCGCCAGCGCCACGGCGAAGAGGGCGAGCATGATCGACGTACCGCCGAGCAGGAAAGCCCCGTACACCGCGAGTCCGATCAGCAGCGCGGTGTAGACGGCCGATTCGAGGCCGATGGCGATGCCCGCGAGCACGACGGTGGCGGGGCCGGTCAGGGCCGAGGCGCCGATGTCCCTGACGGGGCGCCGGGTGGTCTCGGTGAAGTAGCCGGTCAGCTGCTGGATCAGGGCCGCGAGCACGATGCCGATGGCGACCGCGAGGAGGGCCAGCACCCGGGGGTCGCCGCCGTGGTCGAGGATCGCCGGGTCGGTGACCCCGTTCAGCTCGGCGTACGTGGCCGGCAGATAGACGTAGGACGCGACGGCCACCAGCGCGAGCGAGATCACCGCGGAGAGGAAGAACCCGCGGTTGATGGCGCTCATCCCGCTGCGGTCGTGACGGCGCGGGGCGACGGCGAAGATGCCGATCATGGCGGTGATCACCCCGATCGCGGGAACGATCAGCGGGAAGGCGAGCCCGAAGTCCCCGAACGCCGCCTTGCCCAGGATGAGCGCGGCGACGAGCGTCACGGCGTACGACTCGAAGAGGTCGGCGGCCATCCCCGCGCAGTCGCCGACGTTGTCGCCCACGTTGTCCGCGATGGTGGCGGCGTTGCGCGGATCGTCCTCCGGGATGCCCTGTTCGACCTTGCCGACCAGGTCGGCGCCGACATCGGCGGCCTTGGTGAAGATGCCGCCGCCGACCCTCATGAACATGGCGATGAGCGCGGCGCCGAGGCCGAAGCCCTCCAGGACCTTGGGTGCGTCGGCGGCGTAGACGAGGACCACGCAGGAGGCGCCGAGCAGTCCGAGGCCGACCGTGATCATGCCGACCACGCCGCCCGTACGGAAGGCGATCCTCATCGCCCGGTGGGAGACCTCCGTCGGATCCTTCTCCGGCTCGCCCTCGGCCGGCGTCGCCTCCCGCGCGGCGGCGGCGACCCGCACATTGCTCCGTACCGCGAGACGCATTCCGATGTACCCGGTGGCCGCCGAGAAAACGGCACCCACCAGGAAGAACAGCGAACGTCCCGCGCGCTGCGACCAGTTGTCCGCCGGTAACAGCATCAGCAGAAAGAAGACCACGACGGCGAATACGCCGACGGTACGCAACTGCCGTGCCAGATAGGCATTCGCGCCTTCCTGTACAGCGGCGGCGATCTCCTTCATGGACGGGGTGCCCTCGTCGGCGGCCAGCACCTGGCGCGCCAGCAGTTGAGCGACGAACAGGGCCGCCAGGGCGACGGCCGCGATGACGATCACGATCAGCCGGTTGTCGTTCGTGAGTACCGGAGTCATTCGTCCTCCTTGACGCTCAGCGTTCAGGATGGACGGATTGTAGGGAGCGAAACCCGATCGAAACAGAGCACGCCACAGCCGAATTCGGGAAAAAAAGAAAGACCCTGCTCGGCAGGGTCTTTCTCAAGAATGGATCACGTAACGCATATCGATACGGCGCGGTCAGGGCGGAGTCGCGGCCGACCCGGTGGGCCAGCTCATCCGGATGACGCCGCCGTCGTCGCCCGACGTGACTTCCACGTCGTCGACGAGCCCGCTGATGACGGCGAGCCCCATCTCGTCCTCGCCCTCGGCATCGCTCTCGTGGAGGTCGCCCGAGGCGCTGCCACCCGGCCCGCCGGCGGCAGCCCCGCCGGAGCCGGGCACCCCGTCGCCGACCTCGATGGAGAAGCTCTTCTCCTCCTCGGTCAGCACGACTCTCACCGGGTCGGTGATGCCATGACCGCGGTGCAGCCCGACCGCACGGCTGCATGCCTCACCGACCGCGAGTCTGACCTCGTCCAACACAGCCTCGTCCACGCCCGCGCGACGAGCCACGGCAGCAGCCACCAGACGGGCCGTCCTGACGTGCTCGGGCTGGGCGCTGAAGCGGAGTTCAACGGTGGCCATGCGATCCCCCTCAACGTACGAGCGTGTGAATCCCACAGGCGGGGGCACCCGGGCATGCCGCCCGGTGCCCTGCCTCTTCCTCAGGAAGGCCGCGACCTCAGTCGGTGGCGTTCACGGCCTCGTCGACCGAGTTGTGGATCGGGAACACCTTGGTGAGACCGGTGATCCGGAAGATCTTGAGAATGCGCTCCTGGTTGCAGACCAGCCGCAGCGAGCCCTCATGGGCGCGCACCCGCTTCAGTCCGCCCACGAGCACGCCCAGACCGGTCGAGTCCAGGAAGTCCACGCCTTCCATGTCCACTACCAGGTGGTAGTTGCCGTCGTTCACCAACTCGACCAGCTGCTCGCGCAGCTTGGGCGCGGTATACACATCAATCTCGCCACCGACCTCGACAACCGTACGGTCGCCAACGATGCGAGTCGACAGGGACAGGTCCACGGATCCTCCAGCACCTTGCTATCGAGCGGTCGCCCCTCGGGTCTCCCCGACGGAGCCAGGGGACGTATCGCCAGCCGCGATGGCATTCAATCACTTACCAGCAGTCATGCACGACGCCTTCGGCCCATTGTCCGTCACACCAGTGACAGACTCGATGCCGATGGCAGCGAATCACCGACCCGGCGGACCCCCGGAGAGCGGGGCCGAGGGCCCCTCCCCCGGCACGGTCCTCGACCGGCTCGCCGCAGGGGCGGGCCGTGCTGCGCGCATCACCCATACGGAGCACCTGCCCCCGCGAGAGGGCAGCCATGCGGTCTGGCCCGATCGCATCCGTCCGGAAGTGATCAATGCCATTCAGCGGGCCGGGATCACCCATCCGTGGACCCATCAGGCGACTGCGGCCGAACACGCGCTCGACGGCGAGTCCGTCGTCATCGCCACGGGCACCGCGTCCGGCAAGTCCCTCGCCTATCTCGCGCCCGTGCTGTCCGCGCTCCTCGACGGCTCGGAAGCACCCAACGGCCGGGGTACGACGGCGCTGTACCTGGCCCCGACGAAGGCCCTCGCCGCCGACCAGCGCCGCTCCGTCAAGGCCCTCGCCACCCCGCTCGGCAACCGCGTACGCCCCGCCGTGTACGACGGGGACACTCCCGTCGAGGAACGCGAATGGGTCCGCCAGTACGCCAACTACGTCCTGACCAATCCGGACATGCTGCACCGGGGCATCCTCCCGTCCCACCCCCGCTGGGCCTCCTTCCTGCGCGCCCTGCGCTATGTCGTCATCGACGAATGCCACACCTACCGCGGCGTCTTCGGCTCGCACGTGGCCCAAGTGCTGCGCCGGCTCCGCCGCGTCTGCGCCCGCTACGGGGCACACCCCGTCTTCCTCCTCGCCTCCGCGACCGCCGCCGAGCCCGCCGTCACCGCGGGCCGGCTCACCGGGCTGCCCGTCCACGAGGTCGCCGACGACGCCTCCCCCCGCGGCGAACTGGTGTTCGCCCTCTGGGAACCGCCGCTCACCGACCTCCACGGCGAGAAGGGCGCCCCCGTCCGCCGTACCGCCACCGCGGAGACCGCCGACCTCCTCACCGACCTGACCCTCCAGGGAATCCGGACGGTCGCCTTCGTACGCTCCCGGCGCGGTGCCGAGCTCGTCGCGGTCATCGCCCAGGAACGCCTGGCCGAGGTCGACCGCTCACTGGCCCGCCGCGTCGCCGCCTACCGCGGCGGCTACCTCCCCGAGGAACGCCGTGCCCTGGAGAACGCCCTGCACTCCGGCGAACTCCTCGGCCTCGCCGCCACGACCGCCCTGGAGCTGGGCATCGACGTCTCCGGCCTGGGCGCCGTCATCATCTCCGGCTACCCCGGCACCCGCGCCTCGCTCTGGCAGCAGGCCGGCCGGGCGGGCCGCTCGGGGCAGGGCGCGCTGGCCGTCCTGGTCGCCCGGGACGATCCACTGGACACCTTCCTGGTGCACCACCCGGAGGCGCTGTTCCAGCAGCCCGTCGAGTCGACCGTCCTCGATCCCGACAACCCGTACGTCCTCGCCCCCCATCTCTGCGCAGCGGCCGCCGAACTCCCGCTCACCGAGGACGATCTGACGCTCTTCGGCCCCGCCGCGCCCGGACTGCTCCCGCAGCTGGAGACCGCGGGCCTGCTGCGGCGCCGTACCTCCGGCTGGTACTGGACCCGGCGTCAGCGGGCCGCCGACCTCGCCGACATCCGGGGCGAGGGCGGCCGTCCGGTCCAGATCGTGGAGGCGGGCACCGGCCGGCTGCTCGGCACGGTCGACGAGGCGGCCTCCCACACCGCCGTCCACGAAGGCGCCGTCCACCTCCACCAGGGCCGCACCTATCTGGTGCGCCGGCTCGACCTCACCGATTCGGTCGCCCTTGTGGAGGAGGCCACTCCGCCGTACTCCACCACCGCCCGCGACACCACCGCCATCTCCGTGCTCGAAACCGACACCGTGATCCCCTGGGGCGACGGCCGCCTGTGCTACGGCTCCGTCGAAGTCACCAACCAGGTCGTCTCCTTCCTGCGCCGCAGGCTCATCACCGGCGAAGTGCTCGGCGAGAGCAAGCTCGATCTGCCACCACGGACCCTGCGCACCCGGGCCGTGTGGTGGACGGTCACCGAGGACCAGCTCGACGCCGCCCGCGTCAACCCCGAGCAGCTGGGCGGCGCGCTGCACGCCGCCGAGCACGCCTCCATCGGGATGCTGCCGCTCTTCGCCACCTGCGACCGCTGGGACATCGGCGGCGTCTCCGTGCCCCTCCATCCCGACACGCTGCTCCCGACGGTCTTCGTGTACGACGGCCATCCGGGCGGCGCGGGATTCGCGGAGCGGGCCTTCCGGACGGCCCGTGAGTGGCTCACCGCCACCCGCGAGGCCATCGCCTCCTGCGAGTGCGAGGCGGGCTGTCCCTCCTGCGTCCAGTCCCCCAAGTGCGGCAACGGCAACGAACCCCTCCACAAACGCGGCGCCGTCCGGCTGCTGACCGAACTCCTCAGGCCGGCGCCCGGGACACCGCTTCCGGCGGAGCCGTCACCGGCGGCGGGCCCGCCCGGGCCCTGACCGTCGGCGCGTACGGTCCGAAGGCGGCCCGCGCCGTGACATCGGCGATCTCCCCGCTCAGCGCGCACCGCACCACCTCGGCACCCTGGGCCGCCGCCACCTCGGCCGCCCTGCGGCACGCCTCCGCCGGTCCGGCGAGCGCGCGGTCCGCCGCCGCGAGGGCCGCGAGATCGGCCACCGCGCCCGCCCGGTGCCGGGCGGCGACCGCCTGTCCGAGGCCCAGCACCACCGCGAACACCGCGCACATCGTGGTCGCCGCCATGGCCACCCACACCGTCGCCGAGCCCCGGTCCCCCGTCAGGCCTCCGGCCATGGAGCCACCCCCGCTCCCTGCGCCCCGTCGACATCCTCCGCCGCCGCGACAGCCTCGGCCGTGAGCGTCAGGGCGAGCGCGCCAGGACCCGGCGTCGGCGCCTCGACCCGTACCCGCCACAGATCGCCCGCGCGCCCCAGGGTGACCCGCGCCCCGGCGGGCGCCGCGGCGCGGGCGGCGTCCAGCGCCACCGCACTCGGCTCCGACCTGGCGACGGCACGCGCGCCCGCGCGCGCCGCGTCCACGCACCGGATCTGCGCGGCGGCGGCCGTCAGCGCCCAGACCAGCGCCATGGTGAGCGCCACCAGCGCCGGCACCGCCACGGCCGCCTCCGCCGTCACGGCCCCCCGGTCGCCCGGGAGGCCACGCTCAGAACTGCGCATCGAGCGCCTTCCCGATGAGCGACTGCAACGCCCCCATGACGGGCCCACTGGTCACCACCTTGTAGAGCACCGCCGCGAAGGCGCAGGCGGCGATCGTGCCGACCGCGTACTCCGACGTGGTCATCCCCGTATCGGCGCCGCCGGCCGCGCGCAGCCGCGCCCGCAGCGTCAGCCGCGTCCTCGTCCACATCCGTCGCATCCGCACTTCGGTCTCCTTCGTCCATCGGATCAGGTCGGTTCGGGTCTCGAAATCGATCAGTTGCCGGTCAGTAGCCCGCTCGCCAGGCCGATGACCACCGGAGCCACCCCCACCGCCAGGAAGGCGGGCAGAAAGCACAGCCCCACCGGCGCGGTGATCAGCACCTGGGCGCGCTGGGCCCTGGCCACCGCTGAGCGGGCACGCTCCGCCCGGAACTCCTCGGCCAGCCGGGCCACCGGCTCCGCCGCCGGGGCTCCCGTGGCCCCGGCCCGCTCCAGGCAGCCGGCCAGCGCGGCCGCGCCCGGTATCGCCCCGAGCCGCCCCCACGCCTCGGCCGGTTCACCGCCGAGGCGCAGCTCCGCCGCCGTGCGCGCCAGCCGGTCGCCGACCGGGCCGCCCAGCGACTCGCCCACGACTGCCGCCGCTTCGCGCGGCCCGGCGCCCGCGCCGAGGCAGGCAGCCAGCAGATCGGCGGCGAGCGGCAGCTGCCGCGCCACCTCGGCCGCCCGGTTCCGGTCCGCCCGGTGCGGGCCGCCGCGCCGGAGCAACCGCCGCACCGCATACGCGCCGACGAGTCCCACCGCCCAGCCGACCGCCCCGCCGACCAGAACCGCACCGGTGAGCACCGCGCCGAGCGGCGGCCCCCACCGCACCGCCCAGGTCCGCGCCGTCCCCCGCGGTACGGGGCCCGGCCGCGCGCAGGCGATGTTCAGCAGGGCCGCGAGCCGCTCGCGCGCCCTCCTCTCGCGCCGCCGCGCCGCCATCGCGAGCGCAAGACAGCACACGGCGGCGAGCAAGGGGGCCGCGGTCCACAGCCCGGTGACGAACTTCCCGGTCATGGCGCCTCCCCGGCCTGTACGACACGAGCGGCCCACCACAGGCCCGCGCTCTCCAGCAGCCCACCGGCGGCCAGACAGCCCAGGCCCGCCGGGGTATGGAGCAGCACCCGCAGCGGGTCGGCGCCCAGCGCCGTGCCCATCAGCAGCCCCACCACGGGCAGCAGCGCGAGCACCACCACCGTCGACCAGGCACCCGCCAACTGCGCCCGTAACCCCTCCCGCTGGTCCTTCTCCGCCCGGAGCGCGGCCTCCAGCCGGTCCAGCCCGGCGGCGAGCCCCGCGCCGCTGTCCACCGCCACCCGCCAGCACGCCGCGAACCCCACGAGCCCGTCCGCACCCGGCTCCCGCGCGGCCCGGCGCAGCGCACCGGGTACGTCCCCGCCGAACCGCGCCGCGGCCCGCACAGCGGCCTCCGCACCGCCCAGACCACCCGTGGGCCCCGCGGCGGCCAGCAGGGCCTGTACGGGCTGGGAACCGGCCCTCAGCTCGGCTGCCGTCACGCCGCAGAGCGCGAGGACCGCGTCGGCCCGCCGCTCCCGTGCCCGCCGCAGCGCCCGTGCCCTGAGCCGACGCCCCACCAGCGGCACCGCCACGGCGCCCCCGATCAGCGGCAGCACCGACTCGCCCCACACGGCGAGCAGGACCGCCGGCGGCAGACACCACCACTCCCGGCCCCGCCGCAGCGCCCAGCCGCGCGCCGCCGGCAGCCACCGCTCCCACGGAGGAGCGCCCGGCGCCCCGGCACCCGGCATCCCGGCACCCGGCGCCTCGCCTTCGGCGAGCAGCATCCGGGCCCTGCGCAGCCCCCGTTCATGACCGGCCATCAGCCAGGCCGCCGCACCGGCGCACACCGTCGCAGTGCAGTTGACGGCGATCGTCGCCACCGTCACAGCGCACCCCCGAGCAGCTCAAGGAGCCGCGCCCTGCCCCGCTCCGGCACGAACGCCTCCGTGCCCCAGCGCAGCGCGGGCACCGGCACCACCAGCCCCGCGGCGTCCCGTTCCAGCACATGCACCTCGGCGACCCTCCGGCGCCCGTCCCGGTCCCGTACGAGGTGGATCACGACCGACAGGGCCGCCGCCAACTGGCTGTGCAACGCGGCGCGGTCGAGCCCCGCGGCCGTCCCCAGGGCCTCCAGCCGGGCCGGCACGTCGGCCGCCGTATTGGCGTGGACCGTGCCGGACCCGCCTTCATGACCAGTGTTGAGCGCGGCCAGCAGTTCGGTGACCTCGGGGCCGCGGACCTCGCCGACGACCAGCCGGTCCGGCCGCATCCGCAGCGCTTGTCTGACCAGGTCCCGCAGCGTCACCAGGCCCGCGCCCTCCTGGTTCGCGGGCCGGCCCTCCAGCCGCACCACATGGGGATGGTCGGGCCTCAACTCCGCCGAATCCTCGGCCAGTACGATCCGCTCCCGCGCGCCGACCAGGCCGAGCAGGGTGGAGAGGAGCGTGGTCTTGCCCGTGCCCGTACCACCGCTGATCAGGAAGGAGAGCCGTGCCTCGATCAGCGCCCGCAGCAGCCGCTCCCCGCCGGGCGGCACCGTGCCCGCCCGGACCAGCTCGGCCAGGGAGAACGCCTTGGGCCGCACCACGCGCAGCGACAGACAGGTGGATCCGACCGCCACGGGCGGCAGAACCGCGTGCATCCGGGTCCCGTCGGGCAGCCGCGCGTCCACCCAGGGCCGGGCGTCGTCGAGCCGGCGCCCTGCCGCGGCGGCGAGCCGCTGCGCCAGCCTCCGTACGGAGGCCGCGTCCGCGAACGTCACCCCCGTCAGCCGCAGGCCGCCGCCGCGGTCCACCCACACCCGGTCGGGCGCGGAGACCAGCACGTCCGTCACCGAAGGATCGGCGAGCAGCGGCTCCAGCGGGCCGGTCCCCACCAGCTCGCAGCGCAACTCCTCGGCGGCGCCCAGCACTTCCGTATCGCCCAGCAGCCGTCCCTGCGCCCGGAGCGCCGCGGCCACCCTGGCGGGCGTCGGATCGGCCCCGCTCTCCGCGAGCCGCTGCCGTACGGCGTCCAGCAGCCCCCCCGCCGTCGTCCCCGCGCTCATGACGGCACGCTCTCTTCCCCGGCGAGCGCCCGCTCCCAGAAGGCCGCGCAGAACGCGGCCAGTGGCCCACGGATATGGGAGCCCGGCGGCGCTCCGGTGTCCTGCGCCTGCGACAGGCCCGGTTCCACCGGGAGTTCGCCCGCGAGCGGGAGGCGCAGCACGTCTGCGATCCACTGTTCGTCCAGTCCGGCCGCGTACGGGCCCCGGACCACGACGCGCAGGTCCGGGAGGACCATGCTCACCATTGAGGCGACCCGGCCCGCCGCCGCGACGGCGCGCAGTCCGCCGGGGACCACCAGCAGCCCGAGATCCAGCTGGGCGAGGGCCTCCGCCACGGCCTCGTCCACCCGGCGCGGCAGGTCCACCACCACGATGCCGCCGCGCCTGCGGGCGGCGGCGAGCACCGACCGCATGGCCTCCGGCCGGACCAGCACGGAGTCCCCCCGGTCCCAGCTGAGCACCCGCAGCCCGTGGAGTCGCGGCAGCGACTCCTCCAGCGCGCCGCCCGCGACCCGTCCTTTGGAGGCCGCGAAGTCGGGCCATCGTCTGCCTTCGGTCTGCTCTCCGCCGAGCAGTACGTCGAGCCCGCCGCCGAGCGGATCCCCGTCGATCAGCATCGTGCGCCGACGGGCCCGCGCCGCGGTGACGGCCAGGGCGCAGGCCAGCGTCGAGGCGCCGGCGCCACCGCATCCGCCGATCACCCCGATGGTGAGCGCCTGCCGTCCCGCGCCCTCGGCCGCGTCCGCGATCCGGTCGACCAGCCAGCTCTCCGCGTCGGGCAGCCGCAGCACGCAGTCGGCGCCGATCTCCACCGCCCACCGCCATACGTCCGGGTTGTCCTGGTCCCGCCCGACGAGCATGACGCCCCGCCGGCGGGGCGCGCCGTGGCACCGGGCCGCCGCGTCGTCCCCGACGAGGACCAGCGGCGCGTCCTCCCAGTCCCCCTTCCGCTCCGGCACCGAGTGGTGCACCTCCGGCTCGACGCCGGCGGCCGCGCACAGCCGCAGCAGGTCGTCGAGCAGTTCCACGTCCTCGGTGACGATCAGCGGTCGCGCCCCGCGCTCCCCGGCCACCGGTGACCGATCGGATGTCATGGATCCAGCCACGATCCCCGCCCCCTGTCTCTGCCTTGCTCCGGTATCCGCGAGTCGTTCTTCGAGCGATCTCGCGACGATCCGGTATCCGTGATTCCGGCTTTCCGCGAACTTCGCGGCTGGAATCACCGTGCAGGGCAACAGGAAATCGTGTGGATCTTGCTTGAAAACTGTGGACAACTCACGAGTTGTGAATATCCCGGTAGCTCATACCGGTGACTTCCGGAGAGCTGCGCATTGGCTACACACAGTGACGGGCAAGCTCCCTGCGACAGCGATGACACGCGGAGGAACAGAGAGGGAGGGCCGTGCGATGCGAGAGCCGAAAAGGGGTCCGGACATGCGACGACCCCCGCCGGGGGGGGAGAGCGGGGGTCGTCCCCACGGCCGACTCGGGGGGGGGGAGGAGCCGGACCGGGTTAGCACGGTCGCGAACGATCCGTGACTTCCATGGTGTACCCGAGAGCCTTCTCGGGCAAACCCACGCGCCATACCTTACGCCGAATGGTGGGCGCATATGCTCAACCCGTGGAAAACCACTCCTTGCCGCGTACAGCAGCCTTCTTCGACCTGGACAAGACGGTCATTGCGAAGTCATCGACGTTGACCTTCAGCAAGTCCTTCTACCAAGGCGGTCTGATCAACCGCCGCGCCGTGTTGCGCACCGCATATGCACAGTTCGTCTTCCTCGCCGGAGGCGCCGACCACGACCAGATGGAGCGCATGCGGGAGTACCTCTCCGCGCTCTGCAAGGGCTGGAACGTCCAGCAGGTCAGGGAGATCGTCGCCGAGACTCTGCACGACCTGATCGACCCGATCATCTACGACGAGGCGGCGTCCCTCATCGAGGACCACCACACGGCGGGACGCGACGTGGTGATCGTCTCCACCTCGGGCGCGGAGGTCGTCGAGCCGATCGGTGAGCTGCTCGGCGCGGACCGGGTCGTCGCCACCCGGATGGTGGTCGGCGCGGACGGCTGCTTCACCGGCGAGGTGGAGTACTACGCGTACGGGCCGACCAAGGCCGAGGCGGTCAAGGCGCTCGCCGCGTCCGAGGGGTACGACCTGTCGCGCTGCTACGCGTACAGCGACTCCATCACCGATGTCCCCATGCTCGAATCGGTCGGCAATCCGTTCGCGGTCAACCCGGACCGCGCGTTGCGCCGTGAAGCGACGGCCCGCGCCTGGCCGATTCTGGTGTTCAGCCGGCCCGTTCGCCTCAAGCAGCGGCTGCCCGCCTTCTCGATGCCGCCACGCCCCGCACTGGTCGCGGCAGCGGCGGTGGGCGCTGCCGCCGCGACGGCGGGGCTGGTCTGGTATGCGAGCCGACGTCGGCAGTCAGCTCAGGGCTGATCCGTTGGCCGCCCCCTCCACCCCCTCCCCACCTGCGCTCTTTGCCCTTATTTGAAGGCAAAAGTAAAGAAGTGGGGCCAGGGGTTCCGCATCCTTCCGCACAGGAGTACAAAGGATTCAACGGCCCGCGAGACCAAGGACATCCGAGAGGATCACCTGTTTACGCACCAGGCCCCACGGACCGAAACATGAAAACCGGGCACCCACGCGACGTCGACCCGTCGATTACGGGCCAGCCGCACCAGGCGACGGGCGAAGTACCCGACCTGATGGGCGAATTCACGAGGACGCTTGGTAACCCGGTGGACATGCAGCGGCGGCGCCGGTACGGCGTCGCCGCAACGCTGTCCGCGACGGTTCAGGCCGCGCCGCGCTGAAGCGCCTCACAGACGGCCGTCGACTCCCGCACCCCCAGCTCGATCGCGCGCCCGCAGTGCGTGATCCACGCCGCCATACCGTCCGGAGTCCCGGACAGATAGCCGTCGAAGGCCGCCGCGTACGCCGCGCGCCCCAGCTCCGCGTGGCCCACCTCGGCCGGACAGATCGACTTGGGGTCGAGACCGCTGGCGATCAGCACGATCCGCTCGGCCGCCCGTGCGACCAGGCCGTTGTACGAGCCGAACGGGCGCAGCGCCAGCAGCTCACCGTGCACCACCGCGGCCGTCACCAGCGCGGGCGCGGAACTCGTGGCGAGCACCAGCCGCGCCAGCCCGTCCAGCCGCCCCGCGACCTCGTCCGCGCCCGGCAGCGGCGCCTCCGCCGGCGACCCGGCTCCCGCCGCTGATCCGGGCATCTCCACGACCGGCTCGCCGGCCAGCCGGGGCCGTCCGACCGTCCCGTCGGGCACCCCCGTACCGCCCGCGGCCACCAGATGGAGCCGGGCCAGCACCCGTACCGGTGACTGCGCCCAGATGGAAAGGAGTTGACCCGCCTCGGCGTTCAGCCGAAGCGCCGCGCCGACCGTACGGGCCTCGGCGTCGGAGCCGAAGTCGGTGCGCCGGCGCACCTCTTCGAGCGCCCAGTCCGCGCCGGACAGCGCGGCGGAACCACGCGCGGCCCGCAGGGCGGCTTCCGAGGTGATCTCGTTGCTCCGCCGCCGCATGACGCGGTGCCCGTAGACCCGGTCGACGGCCTTGCGTACGGAATCCACCGCGTCCGGCACCCCCGGAAGCGCGGCCAGCACGACCAGGGGGTCCGCCGATCGCGGCGCGGAAGAGGCGTCAGAGGCTGTCGTACTCATAGGTAAGGAGGCTACGCGCCCTGAGCACATGCCCCACCTTGGAGTGGTCTTCCTCACGGAAGTTCATCACCATCAGCAAGAGTGCTACTACGCTACGTGAACATGAAGATCGCTTTCGTGGGCAAGGGCGGCAGTGGCAAAACCACGCTGTCCTCGCTCTTCATCCGTCATCTGACCGCCAACGAGGCCACCGTCGTCGCGGTGGACGCCGATATCAACCAGCACCTCGGGGCCGCGCTCGGCCTCGACGAGGCGCAGACCGCCGCACTGCCCGCCATGGGCGCGCACCTCGGCCTGATCAAGGACTATCTGCGGGGCGACAATCCGCGGATCGCCTCCGCCGACGCGATGATCAAGACCACTCCGCCCGGCGAGGGATCGCGGCTGCTCAGGGTCGGCGAGAACAACCCGGTGTACGAGGCCTGCGCCCGGAGCGTACGGCTCGACGACGGCGAGATCCGGCTGATGGCCACGGGCCCGTTCACCGAGTCGGACCTCGGGGTCGCCTGCTACCACTCCAAGGTCGGCGCGGTCGAACTCTGCCTCAACCACCTGGTGGACGGGCCGGACGAGTACGTGGTGGTCGACATGACGGCCGGCTCCGACTCGTTCGCCTCGGGAATGTTCACCCGGTTCGACATGACGTTCCTGGTCGCCGAGCCGACCCGCAAGGGGGTGTCCGTCTACCGCCAGTACAAGGAGTACGCGCGGGACTACGGCGTCGCGCTCAAGGTCGTCGGCAACAAGGTGCAGGGCCGGGACGACCTGGACTTCCTCCGCGACGAGGTGGGCGACGACCTGCTCGTGACCGTGGGCCACTCCGACTGGGTCCGCGCCATGGAGAAGGGCCGCCCCGACCGCTTCGAGCTGCTGGAGGCGGACAACCGCTGCGCGCTCCAGGTCCTCCAGGACGCCGCCGAGGACTCGTACGAGCACCGCGACTGGGAGAGGTACACGCGCCAGATGGTGCACTTCCACCTCAGGAACGCCGAGAGCTGGGGCAACGCGAAGACGGGTATCGATCTGGCCGCCCAGGTCGATCCCGCCTTCGTGCTCAGCGAGGAACTCGCCGTACCTCAGCCCTCCTGATACGCCCGGAGCCCGGACGGCGCCCCCGGCGCCTTCCGGGTGGTCAGTGCTTCTCGGTGCGGCCCGCCGGGGCGCCCGCCGCCGCGGCGGTGAAGGCCGGCCAGCCGGTCCTGGGCGCCTCGCCGACCTTCAGATCGCGCAGCTTCTCCAGCGTCGCCGGGTCCTGCACGTCGAGCCAGTCGGCGAGTTCACGGAACGTCACACACCGGACGTCCTTCTGCACGCAGACCGTCTTGATCGTGTCCTCGACGGCGCGCATGTACGTACCGCCGTTCCACGACTCGAAGTGGTTGCCGATGATCAGCGGCGCGCGGTTCCCCTCGTAGGCACGGTCGAACGCCTGGAGCAGGCCGTCCCGCATCTGGTTGCCCCAGTACTCGTGCTCGTCCGGGTCGCCGCTGGTCGTTCCGGACTGGTTGTACATGAAGTTGTAGTCCATCGAGAGCGTCTCGAAGTCCCGGCCCGGAACGGGGACGAGCTGGAGCGGCAGGTCCCACAGGCCGTCGGTCTTCTTCGGCCAGATCTGGTTGCCGATGCCGCTGGAGTCGTAGCGGAAGCCCATCGTCCGGGCCGCCGCCATCATGTTCTTCTGCCCCTCCAGACAGGGCGTACGGCCGCCGACGACTTCCTTGTCGTAGTCGAAGGGCAGCGGCGCCTCGCCGGTCAGGCCGGCGTTGGTCTTCCAGTTCTTCACAAAGGACTTGGCCTGGTTGATCTCGCTCTTCCACTCCTCGACGGACCAGGTGCCGACACCGCCGTCCTTGCCGCAGAAGTGCCCGTTGAAGTGGGTACCGATCTCGCTGCCCTCGTGCCACGCGGCCCGCAGCTCACGCAGGGTGTCCTTGATCCCCTGGGTGTCGTTGAAGCCGATGTCCGAGCTGCCGGCGTTGTGCTTCGGCGGGTCGTACAGCTTGGCCTTCTCCTCGGGGAGCAGATAGACACCGCTCAGGAAGTACGTCATCTTCGCGTCGTACTTCTTGGCCACCTGCCGGAAGTGCGAGAAGAGCTTCTGGCTGTCCTCACCGGCGCCGTCCCAGGAGAACACCACGAACTGCGGTGGCTTCTCCCCCGGCTTCAGGCGCTGTGGCGTGGTGATGTTCGGCTGGACTCCGGTGAACGCGGTCGAGCCGTCGCCGATGAGCCGCACCGCGTTCTCCGGGGCCGCGGCCTTCTTCGCGCCGGGGGCACCCTTCGTGCCCGCCTCCTTGGCTTCCGGCGCTCCGGATCCGGAGCATCCGGCGAGACCGACGGCGAACGCCATGACGGCGGCACCGAAGGCGACTCTCTTTGTGGCGGCCAGCATCCGCCCACCCTCTTCCCTCAGGTTTCGTACGGAAGTGCCGCGCGGCGACTGCCGGCACGGCGCCGAGCGCCGACAACCTCGCATGAGGGTTGAAGATATGAATAAACGACAAGCCGAACAAAATGACCAATCACCACTGCGGGTGAATCATTGCCCCATTTACCCCAAAAGTCATGTCCGATTCTTTACTCTGCATTACGATCCATTTACTGAGAGTTGAGATAACGCATCCCGCCACTGCATGCCGTGACCCACGGCCGCGACCCACGTTCCGCGACCGCGCTGCCCCGGAGGAGACGGGAACCATGACTGCTGATGCCCCCACTCGCGCCACCCCCACTGTCCACAAACCCCCCGGCCCACCACCCGGTGGCCGCAGGTTCCGGATCGCCGGAGCCGACCTGTCCGCGTCCGTCTCCGTCTTCCTGATCGCGCTGCCGCTCTCGCTCGGCATCGCACTCGCCACCGGCGCGCCCCTTCAGGCGGGCCTGGTGGCCGCCGCCGTCGGCGGTCTTGTGGTGGGCCGGCTGGGCGGGGCTCCGCTCCAGGTCAGCGGCCCGGCCGCCGGACTCACCGTGGTCACGGCCGACCTGATCCAGCGGTACGGCTGGCGCACCACCTGTGCCATCACCATCTGCGCGGGACTGGCCCAACTGGGCCTCGCCGCACTCCGGGTGGCCCGCTCGGCGCTCGCCGTCAGCCCGGCGATCGTGCACGGCATGCTCGCCGGCATCGGCGCCACGATCGCCCTCGCCCAACTCCATATCGTGCTCGGCGGTACGCCGCAGAGCTCCGCCGTCGACAACGTACGCGGGCTGCCCGCCCAGTTGGCCAACCCGCATCCGGGCGCGCTCTCCGTCAGCGCCCTGACCGTGGCAGTGCTCCTGCTCTGGCCACGGATTCCCGGCCGCGCGGGCCGGATCATGCGCAGGCTCCCGGCGGCGCTCGCCGCCGTGGCGCTCGCGACGGCGGCGGCCGCCCTCGCCGGAATCCGCCTCGAACGCGTCGACCTGCCCTCCTGGAGCAGCCATGCCCTGCCCGAGCTGCCCGAGGGGCCGGTACTCGGACTGCTCGCCGCCGTACTGACCGTCACCCTGGTCGCCAGTGTCGAATCACTGCTGTCGGCGGTCGCCGTGGACAAACTGACGGCCGCGCGCGAGGACCGCGCCCGGATCCCGCGTGCCCGCCTCGACCGGGAGCTGGCCGGGCAGGGCGCGGGGAATGTCGTCTCCGGCGCGCTCGGCGGACTGCCCGTCACCGGGGTCGCCGTGCGCAGCGCCGCCAATGTCGCGGCGGGAGGCGCCAGCCGGAACTCGACGATGCTGCACGGGCTGTGGGTCGCGATCGCGGCCCTGCTGCTGGTGCCCGTGCTCGATCTGATCCCGCTGGCGGCCCTGGCCGCGCTGGTGATGGTGGTGGGCGTCCAGATGGTGAGCCTCACCCATATGCGCAGCGTCCGGCGGAACCGCGAACTGCTGGTGTACGTGGTGACGCTGGCCGCCGTCGTACTCACCGGCGTGCTGGAGGGCGTGCTAATCGGGATCGCCGTGGGGGTCGCGGTGGCGCTGCACCGGCTGACCAGGACCCGGATCACCGTGGAGGAGAAGGAAGGAGTGCATCGCGTGCGTGCCCGGGGGCAGTTGACGTTCCTCGCCGTGCCGAGGCTCAGCCGGCTGCTGCACCAGGTGCCGCGAGGCGCCGCCAGTGTGGTGGAGCTGGACGGGTCCTTCATGGACCACGCGGCGCACGAGGCGCTGCACGACTGGCGGGCCGCGCATATCGCGCAGGGCGGTACGGCCGAGTTCACCGGCCGGGCGGGCCGCCGTATCAGCGAGCCCGCCACCGTCGAGGCCCACGCCTGCTGCCGGCCCTGGACGCCCTGGCGCAATCACCACTGCGGCACGCATCCCGCCGCGGAGACACCTCTGTCCGGGGCGTCCGCCATCACCTCCGCCGCCGCGCCACCGGGGCCGGAGACCAGCGCCGTACCCACGGTCGCGGGACAGGTCGCGGGACCGCGAGCCGACGCGCCCCCGGGCACGAGCGCCGGCACGGTCGCCGGCAGGGGCGTCGTTACGGGGGTGGGGGCGGCGCCGATGGTGGCCCGGCCGGTCGGTGGCGACGGACCCGGCGGCGCGCTCCGTTCGGCGGGCGGCCGGCAACTGGCCAGCGGGCTCAGCTCCTTCCAGCGCAACACGGCCCCCCTGGTCCGCGGCGAGCTGGCGCGGCTGGCCCGTGAGGGCCAGCGTCCCTCGCAGCTCTTCCTCACCTGCGCGGACTCCCGGCTGGTGACCAGCATGATCACGTCCAGCGGTCCGGGAGATCTCTTCACCGTGCGGAACGTGGGCAATCTCGTTCCCCTGCCGGAGGCGGACAGCGCGGACGACTCGGTGGCCGCGGCGATCGAGTACGCCGTGGACGTGCTGCGGGTCGCGTCCATCACCATCTGCGGCCACTCGGGCTGCGGCGCCATGCAGGCCCTGCTGAACACGCCCGAGGGCGGCGAGGCGCCCCGTACCCCGCTGCGGCGCTGGCTGCGCCACGGACAGCCCAGCCTGGAGCGGATGAGGAGCCGTCACCACTCCTGGGCCAGGATCTCCGGGCGGCTGCCGGCCGACGCCGTCGAACAGCTCTGTCTGACCAATGTGGTGCAGCAGCTGGACCATCTCCGGGCGCACGAGGCGGTAGCGCGCCGGCTGGCCGACGGCACGCTGGAGCTGCACGGCATGTACTTCCATGTCGGCGAGGCCCAGGCGTATCTGCTGGCGGACGGTGTGGGGAGCCTCGGCAGTGGGGTGGGCGGGGACGAGGAGGTGTTCAACCGGGTGGCACCGACCGCCTTCGAGGAGTCGCGTGTCTGACGGCCGGTCTGAACCTCTCCCGCGCCGCATCCGTGGGAGTGTGTGGCCCCTTCTTTCCGTCCGCTCCGGGAGGGAGGGGCACCACACCGGTCTCGACCAATCTCCCGGAATGCCCCTTGTCACCCGGGCGCCCGGCTGATGAGCTAGGGCCGGGACACCTAGGACGCCCTGGGAAAGGAAGAAGTCGTTGAGCAACGAGAGCCTGGCCAACCTGCTCAAGGAAGAGCGGCGATTCGCACCGCCGGCCGAGCTGGCCGCGCACGCCAATGTGACGGCGGACGCGTACGAGCGGGCCGCGGCGGACAGGCTTGGCTTCTGGGCCGAGCAGGCGAAGCGGCTCACCTGGAGCACCGAGCCGACCGAGACACTGGACTGGTCGAATCCGCCCTTCGCGAAGTGGTTCGCGGACGGCGAGCTGAATGTCGCCTACAACTGCGTCGACCGGCATGTGGAGGCCGGGCACGGCGACCGCGTCGCGATCCACTTCGAGGGTGAGCCGGGCGACAGCCGCGCGATCACCTACGCGGAGCTGAAGGACGAGGTGTCGCGGGCCGCCAACGCCCTCACCGAGCTGGGTGTCCGCGCGGGTGACCGCGTCGCCGTGTATCTGCCGATGATCCCCGAGGCCGCGATCGCCATGCTGGCCTGCGCCCGGATCGGGGCCGCGCACTCCGTCGTCTTCGGCGGCTTCTCCGCCGACGCCGTCGCCTCCCGTATCCAGGACGCCGATGCCCGGCTGGTCATCACCGCCGACGGCGGCTACCGGCGCGGGAAGCCCGCCGCGCTCAAGCCGGCCATCGACGCGGCGGTCGCCAAGTGCCCGCAGGTCGAGCACGTTCTCGTGGTGCGCCGTACGGGCCAGGACACCGCGTTCGACGACTCCCGGGACGTGTGGTGGCACGACATCGTCGCCCGCCAGTCCGCCGAGCACACCCCGCAGCCGTTCGGCGCCGAGCACCCGCTCTTCATCCTCTACACCTCGGGGACCACGGGGAAGCCGAAGGGCATCCTGCACACCTCGGGCGGCTACCTCACCCAGGCCGCCTACACCCACCATGCCGTCTTCGACCTCAAGCCCGAGACGGACGTGTACTGGTGCACGGCCGACATCGGCTGGGTGACCGGCCACTCCTACATCGTCTACGGCCCGCTGGCCAACGGCGCGACCCAGGTGATGTACGAGGGCACCCCCGACACCCCGCACCAGGGGCGCTTCTGGGAGATCGTGCAGAAGTACGGGGTGACGATCCTCTACACCGCGCCGACGGCGATCCGTACGTTCATGAAGTGGGGCGACGACATCCCCGCGAAGTTCGACCTCTCCTCCCTGCGGGTGCTGGGCTCGGTCGGCGAGCCGATCAACCCCGAGGCGTGGATCTGGTACCGGGAGCACATCGGCGCGGGCCGGACGCCGATCGTGGACACCTGGTGGCAGACCGAGACCGGCGCCATGATGATCGCCCCGCTGCCCGGCGTGACCGAGACCAAGCCTGGCTCCGCCCAGCGGGCCCTGCCGGGCATCTCCGCGACCGTCGTGGACGACGACGCCCGTGAGGTGCCCAACGGCGGCGGCGGTTACCTCGTCCTCACCGAACCCTGGCCGTCCATGCTGCGCACCATCTGGGGCGACGACCAGCGGTTCATCGACACCTACTGGTCGCGCTTCGAGGGCAAGTACTTCGCCGGGGACGGTGCCAAGAAGGACGACGACGGCGACATCTGGCTGCTCGGCCGGGTCGACGACGTGATGCTGGTCTCCGGCCACAACATCTCCACCACCGAGGTGGAGTCCGCGCTCGTCTCCCACCCCAAGGTCGCCGAGGCCGCCGTCGTCGGCGCCAACGACGCGACCACCGGGCAGGCCATCGTCGCGTTCGTCATCCTGCGCGGTACGGCCAGCGTCGACGACGGTCTGGTGGCCGAGCTGCGCAACCATGTCGGGACGACGCTCGGCCCGATCGCCAAGCCCAAACGGGTCCTGCCGGTCGCGGAGCTGCCCAAGACCCGCTCCGGCAAGATCATGCGCCGGCTGCTGCGGGACGTCGCCGAGAACCGGCAGCTGGGGGATGTCACCACCCTCACGGACTCGTCCGTCATGGACCTGATCCAGACTCAGCTGCCCGGCGCGGCCAGCGAGGACTGAGGCTGCCCGGGCCGGGCGGGGTGAGGCGGGGTGAGGCGGGGCGGGGCGGAATCGCGCGCCTCCCCCGTACCCCGCCCGTCCGGGTAGTGTGGGCGACGCGTCAGCAGACGCGTCCACAACAGAACACGCTTTTCCAGGTGCGCCGGGAAGTCTGGTCGGCAGGTAGTTCGCCATGCCCGCCGAAGAACCGGAGACGCCCCCGTGCCCGCGCCCACCCCGAACCCCCGTCCGAACCCCGCTCCCCCGCGCCGTACGTTCCTCGGGCGGCTCTCCCTTCCCGAGCGGAACTACCTCACCGACGCGCTGCGCACCGAGACCGTCGGCGGGGTGCTGCTGCTGGTCGCAGCCATCGTTGCCCTGCTCTGGGCGAACACCCCGCTGAGCGGCGGTTACGCGTCCGTACGCGACTTCCATCTCGGCCCCGCCGCGCTCGGCCTCGATCTCTCCGTACAGCACTGGGCCGCCGACGGGCTGCTCGCCGTCTTCTTCTTCGTCGCGGGGATCGAGCTGAAGCGGGAGCTGGTCGCCGGGGAGCTGCGCGATCCCAGGGCCGCCGCGCTGCCCGTCATCGCCGCGCTCTCCGGGATGGCCGTGCCGGCCCTGGTGTACGTCCTGGTCAACACGGTCGGCGGCGGATCGCTGGACGGCTGGGCCGTGCCCGTGGCGACGGACATCGCCTTCGCGCTCGCCGTCCTCGCCGTCCTTGGCACGTCGCTGCCGTCCGCCCTGCGCGCGTTCCTGCTGACCCTCGCCGTCGTCGACGACCTCTTCGCCATCCTGATCATCGCGGTCTTCTTCACCGGCGACCTGAACTTCCCGGCGCTGGGCGGCGCCGCGGCCGGGCTCGTGGTCTTCTGGCTGCTGCTGCGCAAGGGCGTGCGCGGCTGGTACGTATATGTGCCGCTGGCCCTGGTCGTCTGGGGGCTGATGTACAACAGCGGCATCCACGCCACGATCGCCGGCGTCGCGATGGGGCTGATGCTGCGCTGCACCAGGAACGAGGGCGAGGAGCGGTCCCCCGGCGAGCGCGTCGAGCATCTGGTGCGCCCCCTCTCGGCGGGGCTGGCCGTGCCGCTGTTCGCCCTCTTCTCCGCGGGCGTCTCGGTCTCGGGCGGCGCCCTCGGCAAGGTCTTCACCCAGCCGGAGACCCTCGGGGTGGTCCTGGGGCTGGTGGTGGGCAAGACGATCGGCATCTTCGGCGGCACATGGCTGGCCGCGCGCTTCACCAGGGCCGAGCTGAACGAGGATCTCGCCTGGCCGGACGTCTTCGCGGTCGCCGCGCTCGCCGGCATCGGCTTCACCGTCTCGCTGCTCATCGGCGAGCTGGCGTTCGCGACGGACCAGGGGCTCGCCGACGAGGTGAAGGCCGCGGTGCTGACGGGCTCGGTGATCGCCGCCGTCTTCTCGGGCGTCCTGCTGAAGCTCCGGGTCCGTACGTACCGGGCCCTGTACGAGGAGGAGGAACGGGACGAGGATCGGGACGGTGTCCCCGACGTCTACGAGCAGGACGATCCGGAGTACCACCTGCGCATGGCCGAGCTGTACGAGGCGAAGGCCGCCGAACACCGGAGACTGGCCGCCGAACACGCGGGGGCAACGCGCGCGGACGGCGGCGGTCCGGCATGATCGGCACAACGAGTCCGTAGCCGCGAAGTCCGCGAAGTCCGCGAAGTCCGCGACGGAAGAGGGAGTCACCGATGAGCGACACCGGCACGCAGACCGCCCACGTTGTCCGGACCGGCACCGTTGTCGGGGCGGGCAACGCCGACCGGAGTATCGGGCAGTTGGTCGCCGCGGCGACCGCCGAGATGTCCGCGCTGGTGCACGACGAGATCGCCCTGGCCAAGGCGGAGGTCAGGGAGGACGTCAAGCGCGGCGTCATGGGCAGCGCCGCCGCCGTCATCGCGGGGGTGTTCGCCCTGTTCTCGCTGCCGGTGCTGAGCTTCGCGGCGGCGTACGGCATCCACAATCTGGGCCTCGGCCTCGCCTGGTCGTTCCTGATCGTGGGGGTGGCGTTCCTGCTGCTGGCCGGGGTGCTGATCCTGCTCGCGCTCCGGAAGTTCAAGAAGGTGAAGCCGCCGGAGAAGTCCATCGCCTCGGCCAAGGAGACGGCGGCCATTCTCCAGAACGTGAAGCCCCACCCCCGCGAGACCGGGGAAAGCCTGAAGTCTGTGGCACGCTCGACTGCATGACCCCACCCGCTTCCGGCCCCGGCGGCAGCCCCGGCCCCGGCCCGCACCCCGTCGCGTCCGCCGTACGGCTCGACGGCCCCTGGACCCATCGCGATGTGGCGGCCAACGGCGCGCGTTTCCACATCGCCGAAATGGGCGAAGGACCACTGGTGCTGCTGCTGCACGGCTTCCCGCAGTTCTGGTGGACCTGGCGCCATCAGCTGACGGCGCTGGCGGAGGCCGGCTATCGCGCGGTGGCCATGGATCTGCGGGGCGTGGGCGGCAGCGACCGTACGCCCCGGGGCTACGACCCGGCCAATCTGGCCCTCGACATCACCGGGGTGGTGCGCTCGCTCGGCGAGCCGGACGCCGCGCTGGTGGGTCATGATCTGGGCGGTTATCTCGCCTGGACCGCGGCGGTGATGCGGCCGAAGCTGGTGCGCAGGCTCGCGGTGTCCTCGATGCCGCATCCGCGCCGCTGGCGCTCGGCGATGCTCTCCGACTTCTCGCAGGGCCGGGCCGGCTCGTACATCTGGGGGTTCCAGCGGCCCTGGCTGCCGGAGCGTCAGCTCGTCGCGGACGACGCGGCGCTGGTGGGGCGGCTGATCCGGGACTGGTCGGGGCCGCGACAGCCCGACGACAAGGCGATCGAGGTCTACCGGCGGGCGATGACCATCCCGTCGACGGCGCACTGCGCGATCGAGCCGTACCGCTGGATGGTGCGGTCGATGGCCCGTCCCGACGGTATCCAGTTCAACCGGCGGATGAAGCGCCCGGTGCGGGTGCCGACGCTGCAACTGCACGGCTCGCTCGATCCGGCGATGCGGACGCGGTCCACGGCGGGGTCGGCGGAGTATGTGGAAGCGCCCTACCGCTGGCGGCTGTTCGACGGACTCGGGCACTTCCCGCACGAGGAGGATCCGGCGGCGTTCTCCTCGGAGCTGATCAACTGGCTCAAGGACCCCGAGCCGGACCGCTGACAGGTCGCCTCACCCATTGAACACTTGTCCTACGAAAAGCCAATTGCCGCGCGCATAGGCCAATTGGCCCTCTCCCGGGCGGTTACCGACCATGGGGCACGGGCAAAATTCGCGGTATGGGCTGGACGCACGACTACGGTGACGCCGCACGCAACCGCCGCTCGGCCGCTGTGCCGATCATTCGCAGAAGGGGCGGCTCCGAAGATCAGGGCCATGATCCCCGGCTCGGCATTCCCCGCATCCTGCGCCGCAGGGCCCGCTGGGTCTCGGCCCGGCTGCGCCATCAACGCGGCTAGGGCCTGTGTGGGGTTGTGATCTGGATCAGGGAGCGGGGCGTGGTGCGTGCGATCGCAAGGCGCCGAGAGGCCCTCGTAGCGGGGCTACTAGGGCATTTCGGCAACGCCGCGAGCGTGCGTGCCACGCCCCGCGAGCCCAGATCACAACCCCACACAGGCCCTAGTGCCCCTCCCGGCACTGGGCGCCCGTTTCCGGGCCCCGTCCCCACGTTCACGTACGTACCGGCTACAGGGCGCACGCCTGCGTGTCGACCTGCTGGTTCACGGTCCTGCCGAGCGTGATGTCCTCGCGGATCTCATCGACCGTCAGGGCGTAGCCGGTCTGCGCGTCGTCGAGCGACCTGGCGAAGATGACCCCGTAGACCTCGCCCGTCGGGGTGAGCAGCGGGCCGCCGGAGTTGCCCTGGCGTACGGTCGCGTAGAGCGAGTAGACGCCTCGCCGGACCTCGCCGCGGCGGTAGATGTCGGGGCCGTTGGCCTCGATACGGCCGCGGACGCGCGCTGAGCGCACGTCGTACGCGCCGTTCTCCGGGAAGCCCGCGACGATCGCGCCGTCGTTGATCTTCGCGTCCCGGTCGGCGAACTGGAGAGGCGTCGCCGGGAGGCCGGGGACGTCCAGTACGGCGATGTCGCGCGCCCAGTCGTAGAGGACGACCTTCGCGTCGTAGAGCCTGCCCTCACCGCCTATCTGGACCGTGGGCTCCTCCACGCCGCCGACCACGTGTGCGTTGGTCATCACGCGGCCGTCGGCGAAGACGAAGCCGGAGCCTTCGAGGACCTTGCCGCAGCTGGGCGCCGTACCGACGACCTTGACGATGGAGCTCTTGGCGCGGGCCGCGACCCCGCTGCCCGCGAGCGCCGGGTCGGGCGGGCTGACTTCGGGGATGTTCTCGTTGGCGAACGGGCTGAAGACCTGCGGGAAGCCGTTCTGCGCGAGGACGGACGAGAAGTCCGTGAACCAGGTCGATGCCTGCGACGGCATCACCTCGGAGATCTCGCGCATCACCTTCGAACCGCGGACCTCCTTGCCGAGCGTCGGCAGCGAGGTGCCCGCCAGGGCGGAGCCGATCAGCCACGCGACCAGCAGCATGGCCACGACATTGACCAGCGCGCCGCCGCTCGCGTCGAGCGCGCGCGCGGGCTGCCAGGTGATGTGGTTGCGCAGCCGGTTGCCGAGGTGGGTGGTGAACGCCTGGCCCACTGAGGCGCAGACGATCACTATGACGACCGCGATGACCGCGGCGGTGGTGGAGACCTCGGCGTCGGAGGTGAGCTTCGCCCACACCACCGGGAGGAGGTAGACGGCGACGAGACCGCCGCCGAGGAAGCCGATCACCGAGAGGATGCCGACGACGAAGCCCTGGCGGTATCCGACGACGGCGAACCAGACGGCGGCGAGCAGCAGCAGGATGTCCAGCACGTTCACCGTCAGTAGCCTCGCTTGCTCGCAGATACGTCTCCGGTCCCCCGGGTGGGGTAGCGCCGGGGGCACAGCTCGTGGGTCAGCCTGTCACGCGCGCCTGTCAGGCGCGCCAGTCGAGCGGAACCAGCCGGGAGGAGTCCCACGGCAGCTCCCAGCCCGCGAAGTGCAGGATGCGGTCGATGACCCCGGCCGTGAAACCCCAGACCAGGGCGGACTCGACCAGAAACGCCGGGCCCTGGTAGCCGCTGGGGTGGCGGGCCGTCGCGCGGTTGGCCGGGTCCGTGAGATCGGCCACGGGCACGGTGAAGACGCGGGCGGTCTCGGCGGGGTCCACGGCATCGACCGGGGTGGGGCGGCGCCACCAGCCGAGGACGGGCGTCACGACGAAGCCGCTCACCGGGATGTAGAGCCGGGGCAGCACCCCGAAGAGCTGGACGCCCGACGGATCGAGGCCGGTCTCCTCCTCGGCCTCCCGCAGCGCGGCCCGCAGCGGTCCCGTGGTGGCCGGGTCGCCGTCCTCGGGGTCGAGGGCCCCGCCGGGGAAGGCGGGCTGGCCCGGATGCGAGCGCAGACTGCCGGCCCGCTCCATGAGCAGCAGTTCGGGCCCTCCGGTGCTCTCGCCGAAGAGGACGAGCACGGCGGACTGGCGCCCGGCGCCGCTCGCGGGCGGCAGGAAGCGGCTGAGCTGCTCCGGCGCGACGGTCTCGGCGGCCCGGACGACGGGCGCGAGCCAGTCCGGCAGCCCGTCGGTGGTGACGGTGATCCCGGTCATCGGACCACCGTAGGTCTCTTTAGCGTGCGTCATGGGCACCCCCGTCGTAACAACGCCTGTCGTCGGCCGGATCGTTCCGCCGCGGGTGTTCCGCCCGCGCCCGGCCCCTCCGCTCTCCGCGCTCCGCTCCTCCGCCGCTCGTCCCTCATACGGTCCGGTCCGCCCCGGCTACTCAGCGCGGGCCGGGGCGGGCGTGCCGGGATAGCCGGCGGGCGGGTTGAGCCGCTGGCCCGGATAGCCGCCCATCTCGTACTTGAGGAGTTTGCGCGCCTTCTCCGGGTCGGTCTCGCCCTCTCCGTAGGAAGGGCACAGGTGCGCGATCGGGCAGGCACCGCAGGCCGGTTTACGGGAGTGGCAGACCCGGCGGCCGTGGAAGATCACCCGGTGCGAGAGCATCGTCCACTCGCTCCGCGGGAAGATCTCGGCGATCTCGGCCTCGACCTTCTCCGGGTCCTCCTGCTCGGTCCACCTCCAGCGGCGGACCAGCCGGCCGAAGTGTGTGTCGACGGTCAGGCCCGGGACGCCGAAGGCGTTGCCGAGCACGACGTTGGCCGTCTTGCGGCCGACGCCGGGCAGCGTCACGAGGTCGTCGAGCCGTCCGGGGACCTCGCCGCCGAAGTGGTCGCGCAGGGCGGTCGACAGGCCGATGAGGGATCGCGTCTTGGCCCGGAAGAAGCCGGTGGGGCGGACCAGCTCCTCCATCTCCTCCGGCACGGCCGCGGCCATGTCCTCGGGGGTCGGGTACTTCGCGAAGAGCGCGGGCGTGGTCTGGTTCACCCGGAGGTCGGTGGTCTGGGCGGAGAGGACCGTCGCGACCAGCAGTTCGAACGGGTTCCGGAAGTCGAGCTCCGGATGGGCGTACGGATAGACCTCCGCCAGCTCGCGGTTCGTCCGGCGGGCCCGGCGGACCATGGCCAGCCGCGACTCCGGCGCGGCGGGTTTGACCTGTGCCTCTTTTGCGGCTTTTTTCGGTTTCACCGAAGGCTGTTCGCCCACAGCGGAATTACGCTCCACGGACACTCTCCCAGCCCCCTTCGGCCTGTGCTGTCACCGGCGAGTTGAACACCCGGCCAGCGTAGAGCCCGGCACTGACATCCGCCCCGGCCATGGCCGATCACCACCCGAATCGGCCCCCCTGGCACGGATGGGCACGCCCGTACGTCAAACTTGTGATTGATCGCACGGTTTCGAACAACCGGAATTCGGGAGGGTGCGGGAAAGCCCGGCGATGCCGAGCCACCCGAGAAGAAGCGGCACGTACGGCATCATGGGGACCACGGTTCCTGAGCAGGTGGGGACCCCCCGGTCCCCTGAGCAGGTCGACAAGGAGAGAACACGTGGACGACGTTCTGCGGCGTGCCCCGCTCTTCGCGGCGCTCGATGACGAGCAGGCGGCAGAGCTGCGCGCCTCGATGAGTGAAGCGACGCTCGCGCGCGGTGACGCGCTCTTCCACGAGGGCGACCCGGGCGACCGGCTCTATGTGGTCACCGAGGGCAAGGTCAAGCTCCACCGCACCTCCCCCGACGGCCGCGAGAACATGCTGGCCGTGCTCGGCCCCGGCGAGCTGATCGGTGAGCTGTCGCTCTTCGACCCCGGCCCGCGCACCGCGACCGCCACGGCGCTCACCGAGGTCAAGCTCCTCGGCCTGGGCCACGGCGATCTCCAGCCCTGGCTGAACGCGCGCCCGGAGGTGGCCACGGCCCTGCTGCGCGCCGTCGCCCGCCGCCTGCGCAAGACGAACGACCAGATGTCCGACCTGGTCTTCTCCGACGTACCCGGCCGGGTGGCCCGCGCCCTCCTCGACCTGTCGCGCCGCTTCGGCGTGCAGTCGGAGGAAGGCATCCACGTGGTCCACGACCTGACCCAGGAGGAGCTGGCCCAACTGGTCGGCGCCTCCCGCGAGACGGTCAACAAGGCCCTCGCCGACTTCGCCCAGCGCGGCTGGCTCCGCCTTGAGGCGCGCGCCGTGATCCTGCTGGACGTGGAGCGCCTCGCGAAGCGCTCGCGCTGACCGACCGCGCCACCGTAAAAGCTGTCTGTACGTTCGAAGGGCCCCGCCTCCGCGTTCCGGAGGCGGGGCCCTTCGGCGTTCGGCGACCCGTTGTCAGTGGGGCGCGCTACCGTACGAACACGGAAAGTAACCGGCCGTCGGTCAGATCAGTCCGTGGTCGCGCAGGTACTCCAGCTGCGCGCGTACGGAGAGTTCGGCGGCCGGCCAGAGGGAGCGGTCCACGTCCGCGTAGACGTGGGCCACGACGTCGGGAGGTGTGCGATGGCCGTTCTCCACAGCGGTCTCGATCTGGGCGAGCCGGCCGGCCCGGTGCGCCAGATAGAACTCGACCGCGCCCTGGGCGTCGTCGAGGACCGGACCGTGCCCGGGCAGGACGGTGTGGACTCCGTCGTCGACCGTGAGGGAGCGGAGCCGGCGCAGGGAGTCGAGATAGTCGCCGAGCCGGCCGTCCGGGTGCGCGACGAGGGTCGTCCCGCGGCCGAGGACGGTATCGCCGGTGAGCACGGCGCGGTCGGCCGGGAGATGGAAGCAGAGGGAGTCGGAGGTGTGTCCCGGGCTCGGTACGACCCGCAGCTCCAGGCCGCCGGTGGTGATGACGTCGCCGCCGGCCAGCCCCTCGTCGCCGAGCCGCAGGGCCGGATCCAGGGCCCGTACCGGGGTGTTCGTCAGCGCCGCGAAGCGGGCCGCGCCCTCCGCGTGGTCGGCGTGGCCGTGGGTGAGCAGGGTCAGCGCGACCCGCTTCCCGGCCCGCGCGGCCGTATCGACGACGGCCTTGAGGTGGCCGTCGTCGAGCGGCCCGGGATCGATGACGACCGCCAGCTCGGAGCCGGGCTCCGAGACGATCCAGGTGTTGGTGCCGTCCAGGGTCATCGCCGAGGCGTTGGGCGCGAGGACGTTGACGGCGCGGGCGGTGGCGGCGCCGGACAGCACACCGCCGCGCGGCCGGCCGGGAAGGGCGGCGGCATCGGTCATCGGGGGCCTCCGCTCGGGCTGCTCTGCTCACGCGGACGGCCGGGGGCGGTGGCCGGGTCCGCCGGGGCGATCCGCTTCGTGAACTCGTCGTGTCCCGGCCAGCTGAGCACCAGCTCCCCGTCCACCAGCCGAGCCCTGGCCAGCACGGGCGTCATATCGCGCTCCGCGGCCCCGGCGAGCGCCTCGGCGGCCGTGCCGTACGGCTGGAGCTGACGCAGTGTCGAGACGGTCGGCGGCATCATCAGCAGCTCGCCCTTGTCGTACGCCGCGGTGGCCTCGCCCGGGCCGATCCACACCGTACGGTCGGCCTCCGTGGAGGCGTTCCTGGCCCGCTGGCCGGGCGGGAGCACGGCGACGAAGAACCAGGTGTCGTAGCGGCGCGCCTCGAACTCCGGGGTGATCCAGCGGGCCCACGCGCCCAGCAGGTCGCTGCGCAGCAGCAGCCCGCGCCGGTCCAGGAAGTCCGCGAAGGACAGTTCGCGGCCGACCAGGTCCTTACGGTCGGCCTCCCAGCCGGCGCCGGTCGTGTCGGCCACCACCGTCCCGGCGCTGCCGCCGGCGAGCAGGACGCCGGTCTCCTCGTACGTCTCGCGTACCGCCGCGCAGACGATGGCCTGCGCGGACGCGGTGTCGACGCCGAGCCGGCGCGCCCAGGTGTCGCGGGTCGGTCCGGCCCAGCCGATGAGCCGGTCGTGGTCCCGCGGGTCGACCCCGCCGCCGGGGTAGGCGTAGGCGCCGGCGGCGAAGGCCATGGAGGCCCGGCGCCGCAGCATGTGGACGGCAGGGCCGGTGGAGCCGGCCGGACCGGCGGATCGGGCCCCGTCATGGTCCGGAGCGCCGCCCGCGCGGTCGCGCAGGAGCATCACGGTCGCCGCCCGCCGGGGGGCCACGGGCGTCAGCTCACCGGCGGCGAGAGCGCGGATCCGCTCGGGCCATTCGGGCGGGTACCACTGACCATTGGGCATGGCCGGATGCTATGCGCTGGGGCGTCGATGTTCGAGGGCACATGCGCCGCATGTGCCCTCGGTCAGTCCTCGGTCAGCCCTCGGTAAGTCCCTGGCCGGTCCCCGGTCAGTCCTCGGTCAGCTCGACCTGGACCTCGACCTCGACCGGCGCGTCCAGCGGAAGCACCGCCACACCGACGGCGCTGCGCGCGTGCAGGCCCTTGTCTCCGAGGACCTGGCCGAGCAGCTCGCTGGCGCCGTTGATGACGCCCGGCTGCCCGGTGAAGTCGGCGGCCGAGGCGACGAAGCCGGTGACCTTGACCACGCGCGCGATCCGGTCCAGATCGCCGATGACCGACTTCACGGCGGCCAGGGCGTTCAGCGCGCAGATGCGCGCCAGCTCCTTGGCCTCCTCCGCGGTGACCTCGGCGCCGACCTTGCCGGTGACCGGAAGCTTGCCGTCCACCATCGGGACCTGGCCCGAGGTGTAGACGTACGCCCCGGACCGTACGGCCGGCTGGTACGCGGCCAGCGGCGGTACGACCTTGGGCAGCGTCAGGCCCAGTTCGGCGAGGGCTGCCTCGACTGCTCCGCTCATGCGCCCTTCTCCCGCTTCAGATAGGCGACGAGCTGCTCCGGGTTGTTCGGCCCGGGCACGACCTGGACCAGCTCCCAGCCGTCCTCGCCCCAGGTGTCCAGAATCTGCTTGGTCGCGTGCACGAGAAGAGGCACAGTCGCGTATTCCCACTTGGTCATGGAGCGACTGTAGTCGTACCGCGTGGCAGCCTCGTGCGTAGCCCGCGGCCTTACTGGTTAGGCTCGAATACGTGAGCAGGCTCCAGGTCGTCAGCGGCAAGGGCGGTACCGGTAAGACGACGGTCGCCGCCGCACTCGCGCTCGCCCTCGCGACCGAGGGCAAGCGCACTCTCCTCGTCGAGGTCGAGGGCAGACAAGGAATCGCACGGCTTTTCGAGACCGAGGCACTTCCGTACGAAGAGCGGAAGATCGCCGTCGCTTCGGGCGGCGGTGAGGTGTACGCACTGGCGATCGACGCCGAGCGCGCGCTCCTCGACTACCTCCAGATGTTCTACAAGCTCGGCAGTGCGGGCCGCGCCCTCAAGAAGCTCGGCGCGATCGACTTCGCTACGACGATCGCCCCCGGCGTACGGGACGTCCTGCTGACCGGCAAAGCATGCGAAGCCGTACGCCGACGGGACAAGCAGGGACGTTTCGCCTACGACTATGTGGTGATGGACGCGCCGCCCACCGGCCGCGTCACCCGCTTCCTGAACGTGAACGACGAAGTGGCCGGGCTCGCGAAGATCGGCCCCATATACAACCAGGCGCAAGCCGTGATGCGCGTCCTGAAGTCCCCAGGAACGGCCGTGCACATGGTCACGCTCCTGGAGGAGATGCCCGTCCAGGAGACGGCGGACGGCATCACCGAACTGAAGGCCGCCGAACTGCCGGTCGGCAAGGTGATCGTCAATCAGGTGCGGCCCCACCTGCTGGACGAGGCGGCCGTACGGGCCGCCGCCGGAGACCGCCGCGAGGAGGTCGCCGCCTCACTCGCGACGGCCGGGCTGGCCGCGCCGGCGAAGCTCGTCGGGCCGCTCCTCGACCAGGCGGCCGAGCACGCGCAACGCGTCGAGCTGGAGCGCGAGCAGCGGGCCGTCCTGGCGCGGCTCGGGTTGCCCACGTACGAACTCCCCTTCATCGGGGAGGGGCTGGACCTCGCCGGTCTCTACCGGCTGGCGGGCGAGCTACGGCACCTCGGGGAGGTCTTCGCATGACCCTGGACTCCGCGGCGGCGCCGCTCGACATCGACCCGCTGATCGACGACCGCGCCACCCGCATCATCGTGTGCTGCGGCTCCGGGGGCGTCGGCAAGACGACGACCGCGGCGGCGCTCGGCGTACGGGCCGCGGAGCGCGGTCGCAAGGTCGTCGTCCTGACCATCGACCCGGCGCGCAGGCTCGCCCAGTCCATGGGCATCGACTCGCTCGACAACACACCGCGGCGGGTCAAGGGTGTCGAGGGCCCCGGCGAACTGCACGCCATGATGCTCGACATGAAGCGGACCTTCGACGAGATCGTCGAGGCGCACGCGGACGAGGAGCGGGCCCGCTCCATCCTGGACAACCCCTTCTACCAGTCCCTGTCGGCCGGCTTCGCGGGCACGCAGGAGTACATGGCGATGGAGAAGCTGGGGCAGCTGCGGGCGCGTGACGAGTGGGACCTGATCATCGTCGACACCCCGCCGTCCCGCTCCGCGCTGGACTTCCTGGACGCGCCGAAGCGGCTCGGGTCCTTTCTGGACGGGAAGTTCATCAGGCTGCTGATGGCCCCGGCGAAGATGGGCGGCCGGGCCGGGATGAAGTTCCTGAATGTCGGCATGTCGATGATGACGGGCACGCTCGGGAAGCTGCTCGGCGGTCAGTTCCTGCGCGACGTGCAGACGTTCGTGAGCGCGATGGACACGATGTTCGGCGGTTTCCGTACGCGCGCGGACGCGACGTACCGGCTGCTCCAGGCGCCGGGCACGGCCTTCCTGGTCGTCGCGGCGCCGGAGCGTGACGCGCTGCGGGAGGCCGCGTACTTCGTACAGCGCCTGGCGGAGGAGGAGATGCCGCTGGCCGGGCTGGTCCTCAACCGGGTGCACGGCAGCGGGGCGGCGCGGCTGTCGGCGGAGCGGGCGCTGGCCGCCGCGGAAAATCTTGAAGAGGGCCGCATGGCGGATCGGGAAGCGGGGAATGCTTCCGGACGAGGCACTGCAGCACCGGCCGACTCCTCTCCCGAAGCCGCCGGGGCGCACGAGCCCACCCCCTCGCCGCACGAAGCAGAAGCAGAAGCCGCGGAATCCGCCACCGAGGCTTCCGGGGCCCCCGAGGGCCGCCACCCTCGATCAGCCATGTCCGATCCGTCCGACCTGCCAGGACCATCCGCATCCGCACCGGCATCGGAGTCCACCGCCGCGCCCGCTTCTGTCACAAGTGTGGAACAGCTGACGGCCGGTCTGCTGCGTCTGCACGCCGAGCGGATGCACGTGGTCGCGCGTGAGCAGCGCACGCGTGATCGCTTCACCGCGCTCCATCCCGAGGTGGCGGTGACCGAGGTGGCCGCCCTGCCGGGTGATGTCCATGACCTCGCCGGGCTCAGGGCCATCGGCGACCGTCTCGCGTCGGCGCGTACGGACGCGTAGCGCGCCGGCTCTCCACGCACGCGAATCGCGACAAGGCCGCGACAAGGCGCGACGGCACACGGCGCTCACGGCCCGGGGCGACGGCGCGTCCGGGGCTACGTGCGCCCAGGGCGACGCGCGGCCGGGGCGGACAGCGGCTTCGGCACGCGCGTACGACATACGCCTGCCTCGACAAGCACCCGCGTCGACCTGTACCTGCGTCGACACGCGCGTACGCGCCGAAGCGCTTTCCGCCCCACCCCACGCCATGGCGGGAGCCGTTACCCGGGGCGGGCCCCCGGGTGCCCCCGGATCGGTGCCCCCGGATCAGTGCTCCCGGATCGCCGCGCCCGGGCTACCCCACCGCCGCGTACGTCTCGTACGTCTCGTCGTCCTCCAAGCCCACGGGCAGCAGGCCCGCGCCGCGCTCGTACTCCGTGCGCGCCGTCTCCAGCAGCCGCCGCCACGAAGTGACGGTGGGACGCCTGCGCAGCAGTGCGCGGCGCTCCCGCTCCGTCATCCCACCCCACACGCCGAATTCGACGCGATTGTCCAACGCGTCGGCCAGGCACTCGGTCCGCACCGGGCATCCGGTGCACACCGCCTTGGCCCTGTTCTGCGCCGCGCCCTGTACGAACAGTTCATCTGGATCGGTAGTGCGGCATGCTGCCTGCGCACTCCAGTCGGTTACCCAGCCCATGCTGGCGCCGTCCTCTCCCGAATCGAGGCTCCCCCACGGCGGCAGCGGCATATTCACCGTTGCCAGTTGAGGACGTTACGGAAGGCGGGCACAGCGCAACACCCCCTTCGGGCCCAATCTTGAATGGCCCGAACGGACTATGCGTACGCGGCAGATCACCCAGAGGAGTGACCCAGGGGCATATGCGACTGGTCCGACAGAGTCGGAAATTTCAGGGCCACCACAGAGGACATCCGGCGACAGACATTAACGATTCGGGCATCGGCACGGACATGGCTTTCCATGTTTCGGGTTCACGGAAAGTTCATCGGCGGGTCTTGATGCGGGACCGCACTGCTGTGACAGTTGAGGACAGCTTAGGCCAGAGCCTTGACGCGTGTCCGGCGATTGAGAACGTAGGCTGCCCCCATGCCAAAATCGCGCTCCGGCGGGGGTCTGTCCGGGACCCAGCAGGCCGCCAAATTCCTCGGTGTCAGCGTGCTCGCGGGGGCTGTGCTGGCGGGCATCGCCCTGCCGGCCTTCGGGGCACTGGGACTGGCGGCCAAGGGAACGGTCGAAGGATTCGACGAGATCCCCGCCAACCTCAAGACTCCGCCCCTGAGCCAGCGCACCACCATCCTGGACTCCAAGGGCGGCAAGATCGCCACGGTGTACTCGCGTGACCGCACGGTCGTGCCCCTGACGGACATCTCCCCGTACATGCAGAAGGCGATCGTCGCGATCGAGGACTCGCGCTTCTACGAGCACGGGGCCATCGACCTCAAGGGTGTGCTGCGCGCGGTCAACCGCAACGCGCAGTCGGGCGGTGTCGCGCAGGGCGCCTCGACCCTGACGCAGCAGTACGTGAAGAACGTGTTCGTGGAGGAGGCAGGCGACGACCCGGACAAGGTCGCGCAGGCCACCCAGCAGACCCTGGGCCGCAAGATCCAGGAGCTGAAGTACGCGATCCAGGTCGAGGAGGAGCTGGGCAAGAAGAAGATCCTCGAGAACTATCTGAACATCACCTTCTTCGGGCAGCAGGCCTACGGCATCGAGGCCGCCGCCCAGCGCTACTTCTCCAAGCCGGCCAAGGACCTGACGCTCCCCGAGGCGGCCATGCTGGCGGGCATCGTCCAGTCGCCGAGCCGGTACGACCCGGTCAACGACGAGGAGGAGGCGACCAAGCGGCGCAACACCGTGATCCAGCGGATGGCCGCCGTCGGCGCCGTCTCGCAGGAGGAGGCGGACAAGGCCAAGGCCGAGCCGATCGCGCTGAAGGTGAGCCGCCCCAAGAACGGCTGCATCACGGCGGTGAGCGGCGCGGGCTTCTTCTGCGACTACGTGCGCAACGTGTTCCTGACCGACCCGGCCTTCGGCAAGACGCGCGAAGAGCGGGGCAAGGTCTGGAACCAGGGCGGTCTCACGATCCGTACGACGCTCGACCCGCAGGCGCAGAACTCGGCGCAGGAGTCGATCAAGAAGCACGTCTACAAGAGCGACGCGGTCGCCACGGCGCTCACCATCGTCCAGCCGGGCACCGGCAAGATCCTCGCGATGGGCCAGTCCAGGCCGTACGGCTTCGACAAGCACGAGACGCAGATCAACCTGTCCGTCGACCAGAAGATGGGCGGCGGCGCCGGGTACCAGCCGGGCTCGACCTTCAAGCCGATCGTCGCCGCGGCGGCGCTGGAGCGGGGCATCTCGCCGACGCAGGCGTACTCGTCGCCGTACCAGATGGACTACCCGAGCCCGATCTCGACGTGCGCCGGCAACTACGTGAACACCAGCGGCGAGAAGCTGGAGAACGAGGACGAGTCCGAGGTCGGTCCGTACGCGATGAAGGAGGCGATGGCCAAGTCGGTCAACACCTACTTCGTCCAGATGATCGCTCAGACCGGCACCTGCGCCGTCACCGAGCTGGCCGGCAAGCTCGGCGTCAACCGCGCCGACGGTTCGAAGCTGGGGACCGGTCCGGCCATAGCGCTGGGCACGGAGGAGATGTCGCCGCTGACGATGGCGCAGGCGTACGCGACCTTCGCCTCCCGGGGCACGCGGTGCGAGCCGATCGCGATCGAGTCGATCACCGGCCCGGACAAGAAGTCGATCCCGGTGCCGAAGAAGTCCTGCGCTCGGGTGATGTCGGAGAACACGGCCGACACCATCACCGCGCTGCTGAAGGGCGTGGTCGAGGACGGTACGGGCCAGCAGGCGGGCCTCAGTGACCGGCCGAGCGCGGGCAAGACCGGTACGACGGACGGCCGTTACGCGGCCTGGTTCACCGGCTACACGCCGAACATGGCGACCGCGGTGTGGGTCGGCGACCCGGCGCACGCCAAGCGCATGATCGACATCTCCATCGGCGGCCAGTACCACGACAAGGTGTACGGCGGCGACACGCCGGGGCCGATCTGGCGCGACGCGATGAGCGGCGCGCTGTCGGGCCGGCCCGTGGAGCAGTTCAACGACATCGTGATCCCGGACCCGCCGAAGAACAAGGACCGGGACAAGCAGGACGACAACCAGAACGACGACTCGAACGACTCCAACGACCAGAGCGCGCAGGGCGGCGTCTCCGCGGGCAACACGTCGACGGGCAACAACGGCGGCAACGAGAACAACAACAGCGGCGGCTTCGGCGGCTTCCCCGGCGGCAACAGCAACCAGGGCGGCGGCTTCGGGGGCGGCCGGGGCAGGTAGTACGACCGGCAGGTAGTACGGCCGGCGGTAGTACAGCGGTAGGAAGTACGGCTTGTACGTGCTGACGGCGGCGGGGGGGGGGACGGGACACCCCCCCCCCCCCGGCGGTTTTGGGGCACCAAACCCCCCCACAATTAAATGGGGCCCCCCCCCCCCCAGATAATATCCCCCGTTTT